>NZ_JBHJYJ010000001.1:0-84958 GCF_042269845.1 Cellulosimicrobium sp. NPDC055967
CCCCTCCACGGGGTGCCGCCTCGCGCGCGTCCGGGTCCTCGCGTCAGGGCGCGACGGGTCGCGCGGGGTCGTTCGACCACTGCGACCACGAGCCCGCGTACAGGGCCGCGTCGACGCCCAGGGTCGCGAGCGCGGCGACCTCGTGCGCGGCGGTCACGCCCGACCCGCAGTACACGCCCACGGCGGGCCGCGCCGCGCCCGGCTCCCGCTCCACGACGCCCAGCCCCGCGAACCGCGCGCGCAGCGCCGCGGCGTCCAGAAACGTCCCGTCCGCGGCGAGGTTGCCCGTCGTCGGCGCGCTCACCGCGCCCGGGACGTGGCCCGCCCGCGGGTCGACCGGCTCGACCTCGCCGCGGTAGCGCTCGCCCGCGCGCGCGTCGAGCAGGACGCCCGACGTCGCGAGGTCGGCCGCGCCGTCGGCGTCGAGCACGGGCAGCCCGCCCGGTATGACGGCGACGTCACCCGCCTCGGGCCGCACGTCGCCCTCGTCGAGCGCGTGCCCGGCCGCCTGCCAGGCGGCGAGCCCGCCGTCGAGGATCCGCACGTCGTCGTGCCCCGCCCAGCGCAGCAGCCACCAGGCGCGCGCGGCGGACGTGCCGCCCACGGCGTCGTAGACGACGACCGGTCGGTCCGCGCGCACGCCCCAGCGTCGCGCCGCGGCCTGGAGGTCGGCGGGGTCGGGCAGCGGGTGCCGGCCCGCTGCGGCCGAGGGCGGCGCGGCGAGCTCGGTCTCGAGGTCGACGTAGACCGCGCCCGGGACGTGCCCCGCGCGGTGCTGCTCGCGCCCGTCGGTGACGCCGAGCGCCCACCGCACGTCGAGCACGACGGGCGGGCGGTCGCCCGCGAGCGCCGCAGCCAGGGAGGGCGCGGTGACGAGGACACGGTCACGGCGCGCGGCGTCGGACCCGCGGTCGTCCGTGCCGAGGCCCGGGCCGCGCGGCGCGGACGCGGTCACGCGACGGCGCCCGTCTCGGACGCCGTCCCGTAGTCCGGCGCGTCCGGTCCGTCGGGCGTCGTGGTCGCGCCGAGCTCGAGCCGCATCGTGTAGGCGTCCACGTCCTCCGGCTGGTAGTAGCGCTTGCGGATGCCGAGCTGCTCGAACCCGTACTTCGCGTAGAGCGCGAGCGCCGGGTCGTTGTCGACCCGCACCTCGAGCAGCACCGCGCTCGCGCCCAGGTCGCGCGAGCGGTCGATCAGCGCCTCCAGGAGCGTCGAGCCGACGCCCTGGTGCTGGAACGCGGGGTCGACGCCGAGGGTCATGACCTGCGTGACGTCGCCGTCGAACCAGAGGCCCGCGTAGCCGACCACGGGCTGCGGGCCGGCGGCGTAGAGCCGCACGGGCTCCGCGGCGACGTACCAGCGTCCGAGGCCCGCGAGCTCGTCGGCGAGCATCCCGTACGTCCAGGCGCCGCGCCCGAACAGCTCGCGCTCGAGCTCGACGACACGGTCCAGGTCGGCCGCCCGGAGCGGTCGCAGGCGGATCTCGTAGCGGCGCGCGCTCATCGGGCCACCTCCGGCGCGGGGCTCGTCGCGGGCGCGCTGTCGCTCACGCGCTTGCGCGCCGCGGCCTCGTGGACGTCCGGGCGGCGCAGGTACAACGGCTCGGTCGGCTGGTCCGTCCCCGCGGCCCGGCGCGCGATCGCGAGCCGGGCAAGGACGGCGGCGTCGGGGACCTGCGGCGCGTCCTCGGCGGCGTCGAGAGCGTCCGGGTAGAGCTCGCCGCCCTCCCCCACGACGACGGCGCCCGCGGCGTGCTCGGCGACCGCGGTCGCCGGACCGACGTCGGGCCCCGCAACCGTCTCCAGCACCGGCACGGCGTGCGGGCCCTCGTGCGCGACGACGCGGTAGCGCGCCCAGTACACCTCGCGGCGGCGCGCGTCGGTCGCGACGAGCAGCTCGTCGTCGGGCTCGAGGCCGAGGTCGCTCACCGCCTGGGCGGCGATCGCGTCGAGGCTCGGGACGCCGAGCACGGGGACGCCGAGCGCGAAGCCCAGCGTCCGGGCCGTGACGAGCCCGACCCGCAGGCCCGTGAACGGCGCGGGGCCCGTGCCGACGGCGACGGCCGTGAGGTCGCCGCGATCGACCCCGGCCTCGGCGAGCACCTCCTCCACGAGCGGGGCGAGCGCCTCGGCGTGCCGGCGCCGCTCGGGCGCGTCGCGGCGGGCGAGACGAGCCCCGTCGTCGGAGACGACGGCGACGGTGACGGAGGCGGAGGTGTCGAGCGCGAGAACAGCCACGGCCCCAGCCTACGGCCGAGACCGCGACGTCCTCCTCGCGAGCGGGCTAGCGGGTCAGCGCCGCGACGTCGAGGTCCGCCCAGCGCGCGCCGACGCCGCGCACCGTCACCCGGCGCGCGCCCGCCTCGGGCGCGTCCTCGTCGTCGGCCGCACCGCCGGGCACGACCTCGGTCGCGTCGCCGCGCGGGCGCTCGAGCACGAGCTCGAGCCGGTCGCCCGCGAGCGCCTCGACGAGCCCGCTGCCCCACTCCACGACGGTCACCGACTCCTCCAGGCTCGAGTCGAGGTCGAGCGCGTCGACCTCGTCGAGCGAGCCGAGGCGGTACGCGTCCACGTGCACGAGCGCGGGGCCGCCCACGAGCGACGGGTGCTCGCGCGCGACGATGAACGTCGGCGACGCGACCTGCCCGCGCACGCCGAGCCCGGCGCCGATGCCCTGCGTGAGCGTCGTCTTCCCCGCGCCGAGGTCGCCCGTGAGGATCACGAGGTCGCCCGCGCGCAGCACGCCCGCGAGGGCACGGCCGAACGCGCGCGTGGCGTCGGCGTCGGGCAGGACGACGACGCCGTGCGCGTCGGCCACGTCGGCGGGGGGCCCGGCAGGCTCCGTGGGGGTCGGGTCGTCGCTCATGCGCGGACCGTCCTTTCCGTGCTGGGGTGCTGTTCGTGCGCGAGCAGCGCCCGCGCGCCGTCGTCGAGCACGTGGGTCCCCACGTGCTCGCGCGGCACGCGCACGCCGAGGCGCGTCGTGATCTCGTAGCTGATGGTCCCGGCGGCCCGCGCCCAGTCCTCGGCGGTGGGGACGCCGTCGTGCTCGACGCCGTCGCCCGCGCCGAACAGCGTGACGACGTCGCCCGCGCGCTCGGTCGCGTCCGGGCCGAGGTCGAGCACGAGCTGGTCCATGCACACGCGGCCCGCGACGCGCAGGACCCGGCCGCCGTCGCCGGGACGCCCGCCGACCAGGACCGGTCCGCCGGGCGCCCCCGCGGGACCGCCGCCCGAGGCGTGCCGCGGGATCCCGTCCCCGTAGCCGAGGGGGACGACGCCGAGCGTCGTGTCCTGCGGGGTCGTGTAGTGGTGCGAGTAGGAGACGCCGTGCCCGCCCGGCACGCGCTTGACCGTCGCGAGCCGAGCCTCGAGCGTCATCGCGGGTCGGAGCCCGTACCGCGACGGCGGCCCGAGCTGCGGCACCGGCGTCATGCCCCACACCGCGAGGCCGGGGCGGACGAGGTCGTAGTGGGTGCGCGGCGCGGTCAGCGTCGCGGCGGAGTTCGCGAGGTGGCGCAGCTCGGGCGCGACGCCCGCGCGCTCCGCGAGCCGGACCGCCTCGTCGAGCACGTCGGCCTGCGCGACGACGCTCGGGTGCCCGGGCTCGTCGGCGAACGCGAGGTGCGACCAGAGCCCGACGACCCGCACCGCGCCCTCGGCCTGGGCGCGCGCGACGGCGTCGAGCACGTCGGGCAGGTCGGCGGGCATGATCCCGTTGCGCCCCAGGCCGGTGTCGACCGCGAGGTGCACGCGCGCGGTCCGGCCGGCGGCACGCGCCGCGGCGACGACCTCGTCGACAGCCCAGCGCGCGGCGAGCGACACGTCGACGTCCGCGTCCACGAGCGCGCGCAGCGGAGCTCCCGGCGGGTAGAGCCACGTGAGGACGCGCGCACGGTCCAGCCCGATCCCGGCGGCGCGCAGCGCGAGCGCCTCGCTCGGCTGCGCGGTCCCGAGCCACGTCGCGCCGCCCGCGAGCGCCCCGAGCGCGCTCGCCACGAGGCCGTGCCCGTACGCGTCGGCCTTCACGACGGCCATCACCTGGGCCGACGGCGCGAGCGCGGCGAGGGAGCGGACGTTGTCCCGGACCGCGGCCAGGTCGACGACGGCGCGGGCGGGGTAGGCGGGTGCTGCGGGGGCACCGGCGGGTGCGCCGGTCGGGGTCGTGCGCTGGGTGTCGCTCACGGTGGACGATTCTCTCACCGTCGTCGCCCGGCGAGCGGGCGCGCCGGGTCGCGGTCGTCCGGGCGGCCCGCCGGGGTGCCGCCGAACTCGACCCGGTACCGCGACGGGCTGGTCCCCAGCCGCGCCCGGAAGTGGTGGCGCAGCGACTCCGCCGAGCCGAGGCCCGCGGCGTCCGCGACCCGGTCCACGGCGAGGTCGGTCGTCTCGAGGAGCTCGCGCGCCCGGTCGACGCGCTGGTCCAGCAGCCACCGCACCGGGCTGAGGCCCGTGCGCGCGGCGAACCGGCGGGTGAACGTGCGCCGCGACGTCCCCGCCGCGCGCGCCCACGCGTCCAGCGAGATCGGCTCGTCGAGGTGCGCCCGCGCCCAGACCATCGCGAGCTCGACGGGGTCGGCCGTGTCCTGCGGCGGCACGGGCGCGGGGACGAACTGCGCCTGCCCGCCCGTGCGGTGTGGCGCGAGCACGAGCGCCCGGGCGACGTGCGCCGCGACCCGCGCGCCGTGGTCCTGCCGGACGAGGTGCAGGCAGCAGTCGAGCGCCGCGGCGGTCCCGGCCGACGTGACGACGTCCCCGTGGTCGACCCACAGGACGTCGCTGCGGACCGTCACGGCGGGGTGGTCCCGGCCGAGCCGCTCGGCCGCGCGCCAGTGCGTCACGACCTCCCGCCCGTCCGCCACGCCGCTCGCCGCGACGAGGAACGCGCCCAGGCACAGCCCGACGACGCGGGCGCCGCGGGCGTGCGCGGCCCGCACCGCGGCCAGGAGCGCGGGCGGCGGTTCGACGTCGGGGTGCCAGCTCGGCAGCACGACGGTCGCCGCGCCCTCGATCGCCTCCAGCCCGTGGTCGACGTGGAGCGCGAAGCCGGCCGACGTCGCGAGCCGCCCGGGCGTCGGCGCGCAGACCACGACGTCGTACGCGGGCCCCGCGCCCCCGGCGAGCGCGTCCGAGCCCAGGACGAGGCTCGGGACGGCGAGGTGGAACGGGCTGATGCCGTCGAACGCCACGACGGCGACGCGCTCGGGGTGCCGGGCGGGCTCGCGCGCGCGCTCGTGGGCCGGCACCCGGGCGGACTCCCGCGCGCGCTCGTGGGCCGGCACCCGGGCGGACTCCGCGACGTCGGCGGCGGCCAGGAGGGTCATGGCCTGATCCTACCGATCATCGACCTGCGGGCCACTGTCGGGTCGACGTCCCGCACGGGAGGCTCGACCCATGACCACCGCACCGCACCCCGTCCCCCGGCCCGACGAGACCGCGCGCGCGATGCCTGACGACGGCGGGCTCACCCTGCTCCACGTCGGCGGGCCGGCGCTCCTGCTCCGCCTCGGCGGGCTGACGATCGTCTCCGACCCCGGGTTCGACGCGCCCCGCGACTACCCGCGCCCCGGCGGCGGCACGAGCACGCGCCTGCACGGCCCGGCCGCGTCGCCCGACGCGCTCGGCCCGCTCGACGTCGCGCTCGTCTCCCACGACCAGCACGTCGACAACCTCGACCTCAGCGGCCGGGCGCTCCTGCCGGACGTCCCGCACGTCCTCACGACCCCCGCGGGCGCCGCGCGGCTCGCGCCCGAGGTCCCGGGCGTCGTCGGGCTCGCCCCGTGGGAGTCGGCCGTGCTGCCCCGGCCCGACGGCGGCGCGCTGCGCGTGACCGGCGTCCCCGCGCGCCACGGGCCGGAGGGCGCCGAGCGCGTGCTCGGCGACGTCACCGGGTTCGTGCTCGACGGCGACGGGCTCCCGCGCGTCTACCTGTCCGGCGACAACGCCGCCCCGGGGCTCGTCGCGGAGGTCCCCGACCGGGTCGGGCCCGTCGACGTCGCGATCGTCCACGCGGGCGCGGCGCGCGTCCCCGCGATCCTCGACGGCGCGGCGCTCACGCTCGACGGCGCGGGCGTGGCCGAGGTCGCGCGGCTCCTGCGGGCGCGCGTCGTCGTCCCGGTGCACGCCGAGGGGTGGGCGCACTTCAGCGAGTCGGTCGCCGACGTCGAGCGGGCGTTCGCGGCCGCCGGGCTGACCGACGTCCTGCGCGTCCCCCCGCCGGGCGTCGCGCTCCGGCCGTGACGACCTCTCACCAGGCGTCGAGCGCCCGGTCGGTCTCGAAGCGCCGCGGCTGCCCGGTGAGCGGGTCGGCGAAGGCGAGCGAGCGCGACACGAGCTGGAGCGGGCGCGCGTAGTCGTCCGGCGCGACGTCGTACGGCTCGGGGTAGAAGTTGTCGTGCACGATCGGCACCCCGAGCCGGGCCATGTGCAGCCGGAGCTGGTGCGTCTTGCCGCTGTGCGGCTCCAGCCGGTAGCGCGCGAGACCGCGGGCCGGGTCGGTCTCGATCACGTCGACGCGGCTCTCCGCGTTGGGCTCGCCGGCGACCTCCTCGGCGCGCATGACGCCGCGGCGCTTGACGATGCGGCTGCGCACGGTCGCGGGCAGGTCCAGCGCCGGGTCCCACGGGGCGACCGCCTCGTACGTCTTGCGCACCTCGCGTCGCGCGAAGAGCTCCTGGTACGCGCCGCGCACCTGCGGGCGCAGCGTGAGCAGCAGGACTCCCGCCGTCACGCGGTCGAGCCGGTGCGCGGGGCTGAGGTCGGGGAGGTCGAGGTCGCGCCGCAGCCGCACGAGCACCGACCGCGCCACGTACGCCCCGCGCGGGATCGTCGCGAGGAAGTGCGGCTTGTCCACGACCAGCAGGTCCCGGTCGCGGTGCAGCACCCGGACCTCGAACGGCACCTCGGGCTCGACCGGCGGGTCCCGGTAGAGGAACACGAAGCCGCGCGGCTCGTACGGCGTGGTCGCGTCGACCGGCCGGCCGCGCCCGTCGACGACCTCGCCCGCCGCGACCTTCTCGGCCAGGCGTGCGGCGTCGTCCGGGAACCGGTGGCGCACGTAGTCGAGCGTGCGCGTGTACCGCGCGACGCTCTCGGCGTCGTGCGGCAGCACGAGGCGCGTCGGGTTGAGGCCGTCGCGCACGGGGAGGGGGACCACGCCCTCCACGGTACCGGCGCGTCCTGCCCGGGCCTGTCAGCACCCCACGGGTCCCAGGGCCCGCGGGGCGCTGACGGGTCGAGGCCTCGCGAGCACCGCGCCGCTCAGCGCGCGGCGAGCAGCCCCGCGACGACGGCGGGGACCGCGTCGGCGACGTCGAGCGCCGCGACCGGGCCGCCCGGGTTCGCGCGCTCCGCCGCGAGGCCGTGCACGACGGCGGACGCGGCCGCGAGCTCCGCCGCCAGCCCCGGCACCCGGACGACCCGCGCGGCGTGCGCCGCGAGCACCGTGCCGAGGATCCCGGCGAGGACGTCCCCTGCGCCGGCGGTCGCGAGCCACGCGGGCGCGTCCGCCTGCGACCACGCACCCTCCGGCCCGACGACGACGGTTGCCGAGCCCTTGAGCAGCACCGTCGCCCCCGTGGCTGCGTGCGCGCGCCGTGCCCACCGCAGCGGCTCGGCCTCGACGTCGGCGCGCGTCACGTCGTCACCGCGCGACCGCAGCAGCGTCGCGAGCTCCCCCGCGTGGGGGGTGAGGACGACCGACGGCGGGCAGCGGTCGGGCAGCAGCGACAGCGCCCCGGCGTCGACGACCACGGGCACGCGCTCCCCCGCGGCGTCGGCGGCGTCGGCGTCCGCGGCGGCGGTGCTCGTCGCGGCGGCGAGCGCGTCCCGCACCCGCTCGTGCTGCCCGCCGTCGTCCACCGGGTCGTCGTCCGGGCCGGGGGCCGCCGGGACGCCCGGGCCCAGCACCCAGGACTGGACGCGGCCCGGGGCGGGCACCACCTCGGGGCGGGCCGCGAGGACGGCGCGCGTGGCGTCGTCGGGCCCGCGGTAGCGCACCATGCCCGGACCGGTGCGGACGGCCGCGCTCGTGACGAGCACCGCGGCGCCCGGGAACGTCGGCGTGCCGGCGACGACGCCGACGACGCCGCGCGTGTACTTGTGGTCGGTCGCGTCGGGCACGGCCCAGAGGGCGGCGACGTCCGCCGGTTCCAGCCGGCGCACGACCGGCGTCGCGGTCCCGCGGTCCGGGGCGTGGGCCCCCTCCCGAGCAGACGAGCCGTCCGGAGCGGGCGAGGCGTCCGGAGCGGACGCGTCCGGGGTCCGCGTGCCCAGGCGCAGCCCGATGTCGACGACCGCGCCGTGACCCGCGAGGTGCGTCGCGGGCGGCAGGAGCAGCCCCGGCTTGGCGGCGCCGAACGTCACCGTGCGGTCGGCGCGCAGCACGGGACCCGGCACCGTCCCGTCGTCGACGCCGATGCCGCTCGGCGCGTCCACCGCGACGACCCAGGGACGGCCTCCCGACCCGTCGCGGGCGCCACCACCCGCCCCGGGCGCGTCGTCCCCGTCGAGCACCCCACCGGGTACCCCGCCGGGCGCCCGTCCGTCGAGCACCGCGGAGACGTGCCGCACGAGGTCCGCCGCGACGCCGCGCAACGGTCCCCGGGCGCCGATGCCGACGAGGCCGTCCAGCACGACGTCGGCCCGCAGGACCTGCGCGGCGACGCGGTCGGCGACGTGCGGGTCCAGGTGGTCGTGCGGGCGGTCCGCGCGCGTCGGGTCGTCGGGGCTGCCGACGAGCACCTCGACGGACCCGCCCGCGTCCCGCAGCGCCGCGAGCCCGCCCGCGTGCGCGTGCTCGCCGGTGAGGACCGCGAGCACCTCGACGCCCCGGCGCGCGAGGTACGCACCCGCGTGGAGGGTGTCCCCGCCGTTGTTGCCCGACCCCACGAGCAGGACCGCCCGGGCGCCGGTGACGCGCCCGTCCCGACGGCCGCCGTCGGGCAGCGCGACCGACCGCCGTCGGGCGAGGTCGCGCGCGACGATCGTCGCGAGCGCGAAGGAGGCGCGCTCCATGAGCGGGACGCCCGCGGCGAGCAGCGGCTCCTCGGCGGCGCGCACGGCGGCGGCGGACCAGGCTTCGATCATGACCTCATCCTGCCCACCGTGCGCCCTCGTCGCCTGCGCGGCGGCGCCTGCGGAGCGGCGCGACCGAGCGGTGGGACGACGCTCGGGGGCGCGCTGCGGGCCGCACGGACCCGCATAGGGTGACGACCATGCGATTCGGACTCTTCATCCCCCAGGGCTGGCGCTACGACCTCGTCGACGTCGCACCCGAGGACCACTGGAAGACGATGCTCTCCCTCCTGCACTACGCCGACAACGCCGCCGCGGGCGAGCCCCTGCCGGGCGGCGAGTTCGCGTGGGACGGCGTGTGGGTCTACGACCACTTCCACACCACGCCGACCCCGAGCACCGAGGCGACGCACGAGGCGTGGACGCTCATGGCCGCGTTCGCGGCGGCGTCGCAGCGCGTGCGCCTCGGCCAGATGTGCACGTGCATGGCCTACCGCAACCCGACGTACCTGGCCAAGGTCGCCGCGACCGTCGACCACGTCTCCGGCGGGCGGCTCGAGATGGGCATCGGCGCGGGCTGGTACGAGCACGAGTGGCGTGCGTATGGGTACGGGTTCCCGAGCGCGGGCGAGCGTCTGCGCGCGCTCGACGAGGGCGTCCAGATCATGGCGAGCATGTGGCGCACGGGATCGTCGGGCACGTTCGAGGGCCAGCGCTACCAGGTGGACGGCGCGCTCTGCTACCCGCAGCCCCTGCAGCGGGTCGTCGTGGACGGCGAGGGCGCGAAGCCGAGCATCCCGCTGTGGATCGCGGGCGGCGGCGAGAAGAAGACGCTGCGGATCGCCGCGCAGCACGCTCAGTACACCAACTTCGACGGCTCGCCCGAGGGGTTCGCGCACAAGTCGGCGGTGCTCGAGCAGCACTGCCGCGACCTCGGCCGTGACTTCGGCGAGATCACCCGGTCGGCCAACTACAACGTGGTCATCGGCGAGACCGAGCAGGACGTCGCCGACCGGCTGGACCGGATCGAGGAGCACGCGCGCCGGTACTTCCCCGAGAAGGCGGACGACAACGTCGCGTCGTGGCGGAACGGCCCCCTGGTCGGCACGCCGGAGCAGATCGTCGAGACCCTCACAGGCCTGCGCGGCCAGGGTCTCGGCTACGCGATCGGCTACTTCCCGTTCGCCGCGACCGACCGCGACCAGCTCGAGCTCTTCCAGCGCCAGGTCGTCCCGGCCCTCCAGTCCTGACCGCCATACCTTGTGGGCATGAAAAGGGCCTGGTTCTCGGCCGAGAACCAGGCCCTTTTCATGCCCACAACACGTGGCGGTCGGTCAGCCCTCCGCGACGACCATGGCCGAGGCGATGCCGGCGTCGTGGGAGATGCTCAGGTGCCACGACGTGATGCCGAGCGCGGCCGCGCGCGCCGCGACCGTGCCGGTGATCTCGACCTGTGGCGGACCTCCGACGACGCGGTGCACCGTCGCGTCGTGCCAGCGCATGCCCGCCGGGGCGCCCAGCGCCTTGGCGATGGCCTCCTTCGCGGCGAACCGCGCGGCGAGCGACGCGGGCGGCAGGTCGCGCTCGGCGGCCGTGAAGAGCTTCTCCCGGAGCCGGGGCGTGCGCTCCAGGGTCTCCATGAACCGCGCGACATCCACGACGTCGATCCCCACGCCCTTGATCATGCGCCCACCCTACGGCGGAGGCCGTCCCGCCCAGGTCCCGACCAGGCGATCCCGCCACCACGAGCAGGTGGTCCTGGCTCGTCCGGGAGACCGGACGAACCAGGACCACCTGCTCGGCGCGGGGGCGGGCTACTCCACCGTGACCGACTTCGCCAGGTTGCGCGGCTGGTCGACGTCGAGGCCCTTGGCCGTCGCGAGCGCCATCGCGAAGATCTGCAGCGGCACGACGGCCAGCAGCGGCGAGAGCAGCGTGGGCGACTCGGGGACCCAGAAGATCTCGTCCGCGTAGGGGCGCACGGCGTCGTCCCCGTCCTCGGCGATGACGAGCGTGCGGGCACCGCGCGCCCGGATCTCCTGGATGTTCGAGATGACCTTGGAGTGCAGGCCCTCGCGGCCCTTCGGCGACGGCACGACGACGAACACCGGCTGCCCCTCGTCGATGAGCGCGATCGGGCCGTGCTTGAGCTCGCCCGCGGCGAAGCCCTCCGCGTGGATGTACGCGAGCTCCTTGAGCTTCAGCGCGCCCTCGAGCGCGACCGGGAACCCGACGTGGCGACCGAGGAAGAGGACGGACGTCGCGTCCTTCATGGACCGCGCGGTCGCGCGCACGTACTCGCCGCGCTCGATGACGGTCTGGATCTTGCGCGGCATGTCGCGCAGGTCCTCGAGGATCGCCGAGATCTCGTCCGGGAACTTGTTCCCGCGCAGCTGCGCGAGGTAGAGGCCCAGGAGGTACGCGGCGGTGATCTGCGACAGGAACGCCTTGGTCGAGGCGACCGCGATCTCCGGCCCGGCGTGCGTGTAGAGCACGGCGTCGGACTCGCGCGGGATGGTCGACCCGTGCGTGTTGACGATCGAGATGACCTTGGCGCCCTGCTCGCGCGCGTGGCGCACGGCCATGAGCGTGTCCATCGTCTCGCCGGACTGCGTCACCGCCACGACGAGCGTCTTCTCGTCGACGATCGGGTCGCGGTAGCGGAACTCGTGCGCGAGCTCGACCTCCACCGGGATGCGGCACCAGTGCTCGATCGCGTACTTCGCGACGTGGCCCGAGTAGGCCGCCGTGCCGCACGCGACGACGATGATCTTGTCGACCGAGCGCAGCACGGCCTCGTCGATGCGCAGGTCGTCGAGCACGAGCTTGCCCGACGGGTCCGTGCGGCCGAGGAGCGTGTCGGCGACGGCGTGCGGCTGGTCGTGGATCTCCTTGTCCATGAAGGACGAGAACCCGCCCTTCTCCGCGGCGGCCGCGTCCCAGTCGACCGTGTACCGCTTGGCCTCGGCCGGGTTCCCGTCGAAGTCGGTCACCTCGACCGACGTCGGCGTGATCGTGACGATCTGGTCCTGCCCGAGCTCGAGCGCCTCCTTGGTGTGGGAGATGAACGCCGCGACGTCGGAGCCGAGGAAGTTCTCGCCCTCGCCGATCCCGACGACGAGCGGGGAGTCGTGCCGCGCGCCCACCACCGTGTCGGGCGAGTCGGCGTGCACGGCCAGGAGGGTGAACGTGCCCTCGAGGCGCCGAGCCACCTGCCCCATCGCGAGCGTGAGGTCCTGGGTCTCGCGGTAGGCGCGCGCGAGCAGCTGCGCCGCGACCTCGGTGTCCGTCTCGGACCGGAACTGCACGCCCTCGGCGAGCAGCTCGGACTTGAGGGTGGCGAAGTTCTCGACGATCCCGTTGTGGATGACCGCGAGGCGGTCGTCGTCCGCGAGGTGCGGGTGGGCGTTGGTGTCCGTCGGGCCGCCGTGCGTCGCCCAGCGCGTGTGGCCGATCGACGCGGTCGCCGCCGGGAGCGGGTGCAGGTCGATCTCCTCGACGAGGTTCGCGAGCTTGCCCGACTTCTTGGCGAACGCGACGGCGTCGATCCCGGGCGCGACGAGCGCGACCCCGGCCGAGTCGTAGCCGCGGTACTCGAGCCTGCCGAGTCCTTCGAGAGCGACGTCGAGGGGTCGCCCCGAGGCCTCTCCGACCATGGTTCCAGGGCCTACGTAGCCCACGATTCCGCACATGGTGATCGAGTCTATCCACGGACGCGGACCCCTCCGCGGGCGCACGATCCCGCGGTTTTTCGTCAGGCCCGCTGCCAAAAGCGCCCCGGCGCGCGTGCGGCGCGACGTCCGGCGAGGCTGGGTCTCGTGCCCACCGTGCGGATCGGTCTCTCGGGATGGCGCTACGCCGACTGGCGCGGCCCGTTCTACCCGCCCGGCCTCCCCCAGCGCCGCGAGCTCGAGCACGTCGCGTCCGTGTTCCCGGCGGTCGAGCTCAACGGGTCCTTCTACTCGCTGCAGCGTCCGTCGTCGTTCGTCGCGTGGCGCGAGCAGACGCCGGAGGGGTTCACCTTCGCGGTCAAGGGGCCGCGGTTCGTCACCCACATGAAGCGGCTGCGGGACGTGCGCACGCCCCTCGCCAACTTCTTCGCGAGCGGCGTGCTCGCGCTCGGCGACCGGCTCGGGCCCGTGCTGTGGCAGCTCCCGGCACGCGCGACCTTCGACGCCGGGCTGCTCGACGAGTTCCTCGCCCTCCTGCCCCGGACGACGGCCGAGGCCGCCCGGCTCGCCGGCGACCACGACGACCGCCTGCGCGCACCCGCCTGGACCGAGGTCGACGCCGACCGTCCGCTGGTCCACGCGCTCGAGCCACGGCACGCGTCGTTCGCGAGCGCCGCGGCGCTCGACGTGCTCCGACGGCACGAGGTGGCCTTCGCGATCTCGGACGGCGCGGGCCACTGGCCGCTCGTGGAGGCGGTCACGAGCCGCCTCGTGTACGTGCGGCTGCACGGCGACACCGCGCTGTACACGAGCGGCTACCGCCCGCGCGTCCTGGACGCGTGGGCCGCCCGCGTCCGGGCCTGGTGCGAGGCCGGTCACGACGTCGAGGTCTACCTCGACAACGACGTCCACGCGCACGCCCCGGCCGACGCGCTCTCGCTGATGTCCCGGCTGCCGGACCTCGCCCTCCCCGGGCCGGGTCCGACGCCGGAGCCCGCGCGCGGCAGGCGGCCCGCACGACCCCGCGACGCCGCGCCCTGATCCCGGGCCCGCGGCGGGGTGCGCGGCCGGTGCGGGCGGGGAGCGACCCGGTCGGAACGTGACCGGACCGGGGCGCACGACGGCCCCGGCCGCGGGGCGGTGCACCGGCACCCGCACGCATCCGGCAGAATCAGTCGGGTGCCCTCCCCCGTCGACGACCCGTCCGACCTCCTGCCGGCCCACCTCGCGGCACCGTCGTCCTCCCCGTACGTCGACCTCGACCGGGCGGTGTGGAGCCGCCTGTCGGAGTCGACGCCGCTCCCCCTCACCGACGACGACGTCACCCGGCTGCGCGGGCTCGGCGACCCCATCGACCTCGCGGAGGTCGACGCCGTCTACCGCCCGCTGTCGCGCCTGCTCAACCTCTACGTGACCGCGACGTCGGGGCTGCACGAGGCGACGTCGACGTTCCTCCGCGAGGAGACCGGGAACACGCCGTACGTCATCGGCGTCGCCGGGTCGGTGGCGGTGGGCAAGTCCACGACCGCGCGCGTCCTGCGCGAGATGCTGGCCCGCTGGCCCGAGACGCCGCGCGTGGAGCTGATCACGACCGACGGCTTCCTGTACCCCAACGCGGAGCTGGCCCGCCGCGGCCTCATGGAGCGCAAGGGGTTCCCCGAGTCGTACGACCGGCGCGCGCTCATCCGCTTCCTGTCCAAGGTCAAGGCGGGCCACGCCGAGGTCAAGGCGCCCGTCTACGACCACCTCACGTACGACATCGTCCCCGGCGCGGAGGCGGTCGTGCGCAAGCCCGACGTGCTGGTCGTCGAGGGGCTGAACGTGCTCCAGCCGGCCCGGCCGAGCGCGCACGACGAGTCCACGGTCGCGGTCTCGGACTTCTTCGACTTCTCGATCTACGTCGACGCGCGCACGCGCAACATCCGGCAGTGGTACGTGGACCGGTTCCTCGCCCTGCGTCGCACCGCCTTCGCCCGGCCCGAGTCGTACTTCCGCCGCTACGCCGACCTCACGGACGAGCAGGCGGTCGAGAAGGCGAAGTCCATCTGGGACGCGATCAACGCCCCGAACCTCGAGCAGAACATCCTGCCGACGCGCGGCCGCGCGACGCTCGTGCTCACCAAGGGCTCCGACCACTCGGTCCAGCGGGTCCGGCTGCGCAAGCTCTGACGCGTCGGGGCGGGAGGAGCCCTGCGCCCCGCGTCCTCAGGAGGCGCGCGGTGCCGCGTCGGGCCGGTTCTCCGGGGTGCTCGGCTCGTCCGCGGTCTCCTGCTCCGGGGACGTCGTGCTCTCGGTCTGCGGCAGCTCGCCCTTGTGGCGCGCGCGCATCATGAGCACGCGGTCGATGACGAAGCCCGTCGCGATCCCCAGGACGACGCCCACGACCATCGCGAGCAGCGGCTCGTGGCCCAGCCACTGCGCCGCGACGAGCCCGATGAGGACCGAGTACACCGCCCAGGTGACGGCCGCGATCCCGGAGAACGCCATGAAGCGGCGGCGCGGGTAGCCCACGGCGCCGGCCGTCATGTTCACCGCGACGCGGCCGACGGGGATGTAGCGCGCGGCGAGGATGAACGACGCCCCACGGTGCGCGAGGGCCCGCTCCGCCCAGGCCACGGCCTTGCGGCCCCGGGGCGAGCGCAGGAACCGGACGCGGTCGGTGCCGATGGCGCGGCCGATCGAGAACGCGATCTGGTCGCCCGTCCACGCGCCGGCCGCGGCGACCAGGAGCACGAGGAGCAGGTTCGGCTCGCCGGTCGCGTGCGCGGACACGGCGAGGGTGATGACGACGGACTCGCTCGGGATGGGCGGGAAGAACCCGTCGATCGTCGCGAAGCCGAACAGCGCGGGATAGATCCACGCGGACGCCGCGAGGGCGAGAATCCAGGTCTCCAGATTCTCCAGGAAGGTCGACACGGCGTCGGGCAACGGCGTCCTCGTTCGTCGGCTGGCGGGGAGGCCAGGCGGGCGGCGGCGGCAGGTCGGGCGTCCTGCGCCACGACAAGCCTACGGAGCGCGACGACGTCGACCATCAGGGAAACCCCCGGTTCGCCCCTGAGGATTCCCGCCCGGCAGCGCCGCGCCCGGTGACGAGTCTTCCGCCCCGCGGCGCGCGGCGTCGTCATCCCGACGAACGACTTCCCGCGGCGAGAGCGTACGTCGTGAGGACCAGGGCCCTCCACCTGGTCAGGCGTCGCGTCGACGCGGGCGCGGCGTGCCCCGCAGCGGCCGGGCGGACCCCGGGTCCTCCGGCCACGCGTGCTTGGGGTAGCGGCCCCGCAGCTCGGCGCGCACCTGCGGGTAGCCCTGCACCCAGAACGAGGCCAGGTCCGCCGTGACCGCGGCCGGACGACCCGCCGGGGACAGCAGGTGCAGCAGGACGGGCACGCGCCCGTCCGCGACGCGCGGCGTGCTCGCCCAGCCGAACGTCTCCTGCAGCCGGACCGCGAGCACGGGCTGGTCCTGGCCGTAGCCCACCGCCACGCGCGACCCGCTCGGGACCTCGAGCCGCTCGGGCGCGAGCGCGTCGAGGCGGGCCGCCTCCGGCCACGGCAGGAGGCGGCGCAGCGCACCCGCGAGGTCTGCGCCCTGCCCCGTGCCCCGCCCGCGGGCGACCGCCGGAAGGTCGGGACCCAACCAGGCTTCGAGGGTGTCCAGGAGCGCGTCGTCACCGACGTCGGGCCACGGGTCGCCCAGGACCCGGTGCAGGAACCGCAGACGGTCCCGGAGCCGGAGCGCGCCGTCGGACCACGGGAGGCCGTCCAGACCGTCGCGGCGCAGCCCGTCGCGCACGGTCGCCGCGAGCAGGTCCGCCGGCGGGTCCCGCCACGGCTCGCGCGCGAGCTCGATCGCGCCGAGCGAGGTGACCCGGGCGGCGCGTACGCGCCCGCCCGCCCATTCGGCGACGCCGGTCGTCCGCAGCGCGGGCGCCGCCGCCGCCCGCGCCGTCGCCTCGTCGACGGGCGCGGCGGACCGCACGACGGCGTCCGCCCGGCCCGGCGCGCGCTCCACGTCGGCGACCGCGAGCCACGGCACACCCTGCAGCGGCGAGCCCGCGGGCAGGCGCGCGCCCGCCCCGGACACCAGGAGGTAGGTCTCGCCGCCGGGTCGCAGGCGGGCGAGCCGGTCCGGGTGGGCGAGCGCGACGACGTGCCCGACGTCGGCGTCGTCGGTCCGCCCGCGCCGTGCGGCCGGACCCGCTCCCCGGGGCGAGCCGTCCTCGGTCGCGGCGGCGCGCGCGACCCGCGCGAGCCGGTCGCGCTGCGCGGCCCAGGCTCCGGTGCCCGGACCTCCGCGGCGCAGCGCGCGCAGCGCCGCCGGGAGGTCGGCCCCGGGCACGCGCACGTCCTCGGAGAGCAGCGCCACGACCTCCGCGGCGAGCTCCGCCCCCACCTCGGGGGCGGCGTCGAGCAGCGCCCGGGCGCGGCGCGGGTCCGCGGGGACGGCGGCGATGCGGCGTCCGAGCGGCGTCACCCCGTCCGGCCCGACGGCACCCAGGCCGTGCAGCACGTCGCGCGCGGCGGCCCAGGCGGCTGGGGGCGGCGGGTCCAGCAGCGCGAGCCCTGCACCGTCGGGGCTGCCCCAGCACGCGAGCTCGAGCGCGAACCCGGTGAGGTCCGCCGTGCGGATCTCCGGCTCCGGGTGCCGCGCGAGGCGCGCGTGGTCGCCCTCCGACCAGCAGCGGTACACCGCTCCCGGACCCTCGCGCCCGGCCCGTCCCGCGCGCTGCTCGGCACCCGCCCGGCTGACCGCGACCGTCACGAGGCCGGGCAGCCCCCGGCGGACGTCCGTCCGGGGCTCGCGCGCGAGCCCGGCGTCCACGACGACCCGGACGCCCGGGACCGTGAGCGACGACTCGGCGACCGCCGTCGAGACCACGACCCGGCGCCGCGGCCCGGGCTCGAGCGCCCGGTCCTGCTCGCGCGCGGGCAGGCGGCCGTGCAGCGGACGCACGTCGACGTCCGGCAGCCCGCGCGCCAGGGCTCCCGACACGGTGTCCACCTCGCGCGCGCCGGGGACGAACACGAGCACGTCGCCCGTGCGCTCGCGCAGCGCGCGGTGCGTGGTGGCGACCACGTGGTCGAGCAGCGCGGGCGACGTGCCGCGGGCGTCGGTGCGCGGACCGCGCGCGGGGCACCAGACGACGTCGACGGGGTGGAGGCCGCCCTGGACCTGCACCACGGGGACGGGTCGCGCTCCCCCGCCGAGCGCCTCTGCCGTCCGCCCGGCCTCGACGGTCGCGGACATCGCGACGAGCGCGAGGTCGTCGCGCAGGTTCTCGCGCACGTCCGCCAGCAGGGCGAGCGCGAGGTCGTCGTCCAGGTGCCGCTCGTGCACCTCGTCGAGCACGACCCCCGCCACGCCCGGCAGCTCCGGGTCGCGCTGGAGCCGGCGGACGAGCGTGCCCGTGGTGACGACCTCGACCCGGGTGCGTCGCGACGTCCGCGACTCGCCCCGCACGGTGTAGCCCACGGTGCCACCGAGCTCCTCGCCGAGCAGGGTCGCGAGCCGCCGCGCCGCCGCCCGGGCCGCGAGCCGCCGGGGCTGCGTCACGACGACGCGGCCGCCGGGGGCGTCCTCCAGGGCGACGGCCAGGGCCGGCGGCACGAGGGTCGTCTTGCCCGTGCCGGGAGGCGCCTGCACGACGACGGCACCCGCGGCGTGCACCGCGGCGACCACCTCGCTCAGGTGTCGGCCCACCGGCAGGTCGGGCGGAGCGGCGAGGAGTCGGGCGAGCGGGTCCACCCCGGTAGTCTCGCGCGCCGACCCGCCCGCATCGAACCGCGGACGGTGGTCCGGGCCCCGCCTCAGCCCGGGCTGCCCGGGAGCCGCGCGACCGCGAGCGTGGACGCCAGGGTGCGCAGGTCCGCGGCGTCGACGTAGAGCTCGCCGCGCAGGTGGTCGGTCTCGTGCTGGACGATCCGTGCCGCCCACCCGGTGAGGACGTCGTCGAACGGCTCGCCCGCCTCGTCCTGCCCGGTGAGGCGCACCGAGCGGGCGCGCGTGCGCTCGGCCTGCCAGCCGTGCACCGAGAGGCAGCCCTCGAAGAACGTCCTCGTCTCGTCGCCGACTGCCTCGTACCGCGGGTTGACCAGCACCCGGAAGGCGAGCGGGGGACGCTCACGCTCGTCATCCGCGTCGGGGGTGCCGGGGTCCTCCACGACGGCGATCGCGAGGCCGATCCCGACCTGCGGCGCCGCGAGCCCCACCCCGGGCGCCGCGTGCATCGTCGCGCGCATCGCGTCGAGGAACCGCGGCAGCACGTCGCCGAGCTGCCCGGCGTACGGCACGGCCGGCGTGCGCAGCACGGGCTGGCCCGCCTGGACGATCGGCAGCACGCCGTCGTCGTACGCGTCGAGGAGCGCGACCACGTGCTCGCGCAGCGCCTCGTCGACCCCCTGCCGCACGCCCGTCGTCCGTCCCGTGGCGCTCACAGCGCGAGCCGGTCCCGCACGACGCCTCCGAGCCGCGCGGCGACCGCGTCGGCCTGCTGCTGCGTCGCCGCCTCGACCATGACGCGCACGAGCGGCTCGGTGCCCGACGGACGCAGCAGCACGCGGCCGGTCTCGCCGAGGGTCCGCTCCGCGTCCGCGACGGCGGCCTGGAGCTCCTCGTCGCTCGACGCCCGCGCCTTGTCCACGCCGGGGACGTTGAGGAGGGTCTGCGGGAGGCGCTGCACGACGCTCGCCAGGTCGGCGAGCTTCTGCCCCGTGGCCCGCACGCGCGCGGCGAGCTGCAGGGCCGTGAGCACGCCGTCGCCCGTGGTGGCGTAGCGCGACAGCACGATGTGGCCCGACTGCTCGCCCCCGAGGCCGTACCCGTGCGCCCGCATCTCCTCGAGGACGTACCGGTCGCCGACCGCGGTCTGGACCGTGGTGATCCCCGCGTCGCGCATCGCGAGCAGGAGGCCCAGGTTGCTCATCACCGTCACGACGAGCGTGTCGTGCGGGAGCGCGCCCTCGTCCTTGAGCGCGAGCGCGAGCACGCCCATGATCTGGTCGCCGTCGACGACGGTGCCCCCGTGGTCGACGGCGATGCAGCGGTCCGCGTCGCCGTCGAACGCGACGCCGAAGTCCGCCTCGGACGCCACGACGACGGCCTGGAGCTGCTCCGGGTGGTTCGAGCCGCACGCGGCGTTGATGTTGCGGCCGTCCGGGCTCGCGTTGATGACCACGACGTCGGCGCCCGCCGCGCGCAACGCCGCGGGGCCGACGTCGCTCGCCGCGCCGTTCGCGCAGTCGACCGCGATGCGCAGGCCCGCGAGCGGCTTGTGGTCCTCGTCCGCCCCGATGCTCGCCATGAGGTGCTCGACGTACGCGCCGCCGGCGCGCCCCGAGTCCGGGGAGATCCGGCCGACCGCGCCGTGCGTCGGGCGCTGCCACTCCTGCCCGAGCAGGCTCTCGATCCGGTCCTCGACCGCGTCGTCGAGCTTGACGCCGCCGCGCGCGAGGAACTTGATCCCGTTGTCCTGCATCGGGTTGTGGGAGGCCGAGATCACGACGCCGAAGTCGACGTCCATGGTGCTCGTCAGGTACGCGACGGCCGGCGTCGGCAGCACGCCCACGTCCTTCACGTCGACGCCCGCGCTCGCCAGCCCCGCGATGAGCGCCGCGCCCAGGAACTCGCCGGAGACCCGCGTGTCGCGCCCCACGACCGCGCGCGGCCGGTGGCCCTCCTCCTGCCCGCTGCCGAGCACGCGCGCCGCGGCGACGCCGAGGTCGAGGGCGAGCTCGCCCGTCACGTTGCCGTTCGCCAGCCCGCGCACCCCGTCGGTGCCGAAAAGCCGTCCCATGGAAAGTCCTTCCTCGACCGGCCGTACGTCGACCGTACGACCGCCTGCCCTGCCCCGCGCTCGGCGGGCTTGGTCACCGTCCCTCACAAACGACGTCGGCCCCGGTGGACGAGGTCCACCGGGGCCGACGAGCGCACAGCGCGGATCAGCGCTTGGAGTACTGCGGTGCCTTACGGGCCTTCTTGAGACCGGCCTTCTTGCGCTCGACGACGCGGGCGTCGCGAGTGAGGAAGCCGGCCTTCTTCAGCGCGGGGCGGTTGTGCTCGGCGTCGATCGCGTTGAGCGCACGCGCGATGCCGAGGCGCAGCGCACCGGCCTGGCCGGAGGTGCCGCCGCCGCTGATGCGGGCGACGACGTCGAAGCGACCCTCGACGTCGACCAGCTTCAGCGGGGAGTTCACGAGCTGCTGGTGAACCTTGTTCGGGAAGTAGTCCTCGAGCGTGCGCCCGTTGATCTTCCACTGCCCGGTGCCGGGGACGAGGCGCACGCGCGCCACGGCCTCCTTGCGGCGGCCCAGGGCCTGGCCGGGGGCGGTGATGCTCTGGCCGCGGCCCGTGGGGGCGGCGGACTCAGAGGTGTAGGTGCTGGGCGTCTCGTCGCCCAGGGTGTCGGTGTCGACGGTGGTCTCGGCCACGGGTGGTGTCCTCGCGTCTCTCTGTGCGCTACGCCTGGGCGGCGATTACTGCGCGACCTGGGTGATCTCGAACGGCTTCGGCTGCTGCGCGGCGTGCGGGTGCTCGGCACCCGCGTAGACCTTGAGCTTGCCGAACTGGGCGCGACCGAGGGTGGTCTTGGGGAGCATGCCGCGCACGGCCTTCTCCACCGCACGCTCGGGGTGCTTGTCGAGCAGGTCGCCATAGGCGACGGCACGCAGACCACCCGGGTAGCCGGAGTGGTTGTAGGCCATCTTCTGCTCGCGCTTGTTGCCGCTCAGGGCGACCTTGCCGGCGTTGATGACGATGACGAAGTCACCGCCGTCGACGTGCGGAGCGAAGGTCGGCTTGTGCTTGCCGCGCAGCAGGGTGGCCACGTGGGTGGCCAGGCGGCCCAGGACGACGTCGGTCGCGTCGATGACGTACCAGTCGCGCTGGACGTCGCCGGGCTTCGGGGTGTACGTACGCACGGTCGTAGCCTTCGTTTCTGTCTCAGAATGTCTTCTTCGGCCGCTGAAGCGTGCGACCGAGAGGGCAGGTCGTTGCGCGGCGGGCTCGGTCGACACCCGCTCCTTGGCCGGCAGCGAGTGGGCGCGCTAGCGACACGGGTGTCGTGAGATGAGCACAACGACTCACCAGACTACCCGCGGGGCAGGCCGCCGGTCAAAGCGGCCGGACGGGACTCGGGGCTGGATGCCGGGCGCTCCGCCACGCACGTCGCGCAGCGGGTCGAGCGGGCCACGTGCACGCAGTCCGGGCAGTACAGGCGCAGCGTCCGGCAGCTCGCGTCGGCGCAGTTCTCGTACTTCGCCGTCGCCGCGCCGCACCCCGTGCACGCGCCCAGCGGGGTCGACCCCGGGCCGAGCTCGACGTGCATGCGCTCGTCGAACACGTACAGCGAGCCCTCCCACAGCCCCTGGGCGCCGTACGCCTCGCCGTACCGCACGACGCCGCCGTCGAGCTGGTACACCTCCTCGAAGCCGCGGGCGGTCAGGAGCGCGGAGAGCACCTCGCACCGCACGCCCCCGGTGCAGTACGTGACGACCGGCCGCTGCTTGAGGTCGTCGTAGCGGCCCGAGTCGATCTCGGCGACAAAGTCGCGCGTCGTGGCGACGTCCGGCACGACCGCCCCACGGAACCGCCCGATCTCCGCCTCGAACGCGTTCCGGCCGTCGAACATCACGACGTCGTCGCCCCGCTCGGCCACGAGGTCGTGCAGGGCCTGCGGGCTCAGCCGGGCCCCGCCCCCCACGACGCCGCGCTCGTCGACCACGATCTCGTCGGGGACGCCGAACGCCACGAGCTCGGGACGCACCTTCACGGACAGGCGCGGGAAGTCCCGGCCCGTGCCGTCGGACCACTTGACGTCGACGTCCGCGAAGCCGGGGTACTGGCGGGTCGACTTCAGGTACTGCTTGAGGTCCTCGACCGTCCCGCCCAGCGTCGCGTTGATCCCGTGCTCGGCGACGATCACGCGTCCCGTGAGGTTCCAGCGCTCCCCCAGCGCCCGCTGCCAGAGCTGCACCGCGCGGGGGTCGGCCAGCGGCGTGAAGGCGTAGAAGAGCACGATCTTGTGGACGGCCATGCCCACCAGGATAGGGAGGCGGACGCCGCCCCCCGCACGCGGCTACCGCGCCCGCTGCACGCGCTCGACGTCCCAGACAGGCTCCGGCGCCTCGACGACCTCCCCGTCCCCGCGGAACACGAGGAAGCGGTCGAACCCGCGCGCGAACCAGCGGTCGTGCGTCACCGCGAGCACGGTGCCCTGGAAGGCCGCGAGGCCGGCCTCGAGCGCCTCCGCCGAGTGCAGGTCGAGGTTGTCGGTCGGCTCGTCGAGGAGCAGGAGCGTCGCGCCGTCGAGCTCGAGCAGGAGGATCTGGAACCGCGCCTGCTGCCCCCCGGACAGGGTCTCGAAGCGCTGCTCCGCCTGGCCGACCAGCTCGTAGCGGTCGAGCGCGCGGCTCGCGCCCTCGCGGCCCATCCCGGCGCGGTGACCGTCGCCCCGGTGCAGGATCTCGAGGAGCGTGCGCCCGCGCAGCTCGGGGTGGTCGTGGTTCTGCGCGAACCAGCCGGGCCGCACGCGCGAGCCGAGCACCGCGCGACCCGTGTGGGCCACGGGGTCGGGCCGGACGCCGTCGGACGTCGCGGGGTCGGGGACCACCCCGGGCTCGGGGTCGGTCCCGCCGGCGGCGAGGAGCCGCAGGAAGTGCGACTTGCCCGACCCGTTCGAGCCCAGCACCGCGACGCGCTCCCCGAAGAACACATCGAGGTCGAACGGCCGCATGAGCCCCGTGAGCTCGAGCGCGTGGCACGTCACGGCACGCTTCGCCGTGCGCCCGCCCGCGAGCCGCACGGTGACGCGCTGCTCGCGCGCGAGCACCTCCGGGGGGCCCGCCTCCTCGAACTTGCGCAGGCGCGTCTTCGCCGCCTGGTACCGGCTCGCGAGCCCGTCGTTGTAGGCGGCCTTGGTCTTGAGCGTCTGCACGAGCTCGCGCAGCTTGGCGTGCTCCTCGTCCCACCGCCGCGCGAGCTCCGCCAGGCGCTCGCGCCGGTCGGCGCGCGCCTGCGCGTAGGTCGCGAACCCGCCGCCGTGCACCCAGATCGTCCCGCCGCCCGGCGTCGGCTCGAGGGTCGCGACCTGCGTCGCCGTGCGGGACAGCAGCTCGCGGTCGTGCGAGACGTAGAGGACCGTCTTGGGCGACGCGACGAGCCGCTCCTCGAGCCACCGCTTGGTCGGGACGTCGAGGTGGTTGTCCGGCTCGTCGAGCAGCAGGACCTCCTCCGGGCCGCGCAGCAGCGCCGTGAGCGCGAGGCGCTTCTGCTCGCCCCCGGACAGCGTGCGCACGTCGCGCCACTGCGCCTTCTCGAACGGGACGGACAGGACCTCGTCGGTGACCTCGTCCCACGCCGCCTCGGCGTCGTAGCCCCCGACGTCGGCCCAGTCGACGAGGGCCTGCGCGTACCGGAGCTGGGCGGGCTCGTCGTCGACGGTCATGATGCCGTGCTCCGCCGCGGCGAGCTCGAGCGCCGCCTCCTTGACCGCGGCCGGTGCGAGCTCGACGAGCAGGTCGCGGACCGTGCGGTCGTCGTCGATGCGCCCCACGTCCTGCCGCATCACGCCGAGGCCGCCGCTGCGCACGACCGCCCCGCCGTGCGGCGCGACGTCACCCGTGACGATGCGCAGCAGCGTCGACTTGCCGACGCCGTTCGGCCCCACGAGGGCGACCCGCGCGCCGTCCGCGACGCGCAGGCTCACGCCGTCGAGGAGCGTGCGCCCGTCGGGCAGGTGATACGTGACGTCGCTGAGGTCGAGGTGTCCCACCGGCCCATGGTCTCCCGGCCGGGCCTGCCGGGTCACGTGGATTCCACGCTCCCCGGCCGCGCCCGCGCCGCCGCGCCCCGGGCCGGACGACCGCGGATGCCGCCGGGCTCAGCGCCGGCCGCCCCCGAGGAGCCCGCCCAGACCGCCCAGGAGGTCGCCGAGGCCGCCCCCGGACCCGCCGGAGCCGCCGCCCAGCAGACCGCCGAGCAGGTCGCCCAGACCGCCGCCCGCGCCCTCCTGCGCCGTCGGGGCGGACGTCGCGCCGGAGTCCTTGCCGCCGAGCTGCTTCGCGAGGAACGCCAGCGCGATCGGCGCGAGCGCGGGCAGGACCTTCGACAGCAGCCCCTGCTGCGTGCCCGTCGAGTCGGCGAGCTGCGCGACGACGGCCTCCTCGTTCGACCCGAAGACGTGGCGGACGATCTTCTCGCCGTCGGCCGTGTCCACGTCGTCGAGGTCCACGCCGCCCTCGACGAGCGACGGGTCGTGCTGCGTGAGCGCCTGGCCGAGCGACGCCGCGCCGGCGGGGTCCTGCGCGTTCGCCCGGAGCCCGCCCAGCAGGGCGGGGAGCGCCGCGCCCACGGCCTGCTGCGCCGTCGCCTCGTCGACGCCGAGCCGACCGGCGAGCTGGTCGAGCGGGATGGTGGACAGGATGTCGTCGATGCCGGCCATGGTGGTCCTCGGTTCTCGGGGTCGTTCGGGGAGGCCACGACGCGCGCGACCCGTGCCACGGTATCGCCCGCAGCACGTCGGTGCAGGTCCGGGCGCAGATGCTGCGTCGGACCGCGCGAGGTGCCACTGTGGACGCATGAGCGAAGACACCACCGGCACCAGCCCGGACCCGGAGACCGGCGCCGAGGGCGACAACGACCAGCTCCAGGCCGAGGACACGCTGCTCGACCGTGGCGTGGACGACGTGCTCGACGAGGGCTACTCCCCGCCCGACCGCCCGCGCAAGAACCACCACGGCGAGACGCCGTGGGAGGAGGTGCACGGCGAGACCCTCGACCAGCGCCTCGCCGAGGAGGAGCCCGAGGACTGGGACCGCGACCCGCTCGAGCGCCCCGACGACACCCGGTCGGGCCGCCTCGTCGCGGACCCCGACGCGCTCGACGGGCGCCAGAACGACACCTACGCCGACGACGAGGGCATCTCCGGGGGTGCCGCGGGCGCCGAGGAGGCCGCGGTGCACGTCGTCGAGGAGCCGTGACCGCGTAGCCCCGTGGCGGTCAGACCGGGTCGCGGGACGGGCCCTCGTCCCAGACGTCCTCCTCGTTCCGGACGGCGCGGACGCGGTCGGCGCGGGCGGCCAGCTCGTCGTCGGGCGGGTACGTGACCTCCTCGAGCACGAGCCCGTGGGCGGGGACGACGCCGGCCCCCGCGTCGCGGCGTCGGCTCGCGAGGAGCTCCGCGGGCCAGGCGACGTCGCGTCGCCCCTCCCCCACCGCGAGCGACGCGCCGACGAGCGCGCGGACCATGTTGTGGCAGAACGCGTCCGCGCGGACGTGCGCGACGACGAGGCCCGCGTCGGGCCCGTCGACCGGCCGTGACCACGACAGGTGCTGGAGCTCCCGGATCGTCGTCGCCCCGGGTCGCGGCTTGCAGAACGCCGCGAAGTCGCGCACCCCGAGGAGCGGCCGCGCGGCCGCGTCCATCGCGGCGACGTCGAGCGGGCGCCGGTTCCACAGGACCCACGCGCGCCGCAGCGGGTCGCGCTGCGCCGGGTCGTCCGCGACCCGGTAGGTGTACGCGCGGTGCAGGGCCGAGAAGCGGGCGTCGAACCCGACCGGGGCCGGCGCCGCACGGTGCACGACGACGTCCCCCGGGAGCACGCCGCCGAGCCGCGCGACGAGCGCGTCGCCGGGCGTGCGGTCGGAGCGCCCGGGCAGCGCGTCCCACTGGTCCCGCGTGAGCTCGACGTGCGCGACCTGACCCCGCGCGTGCACCCCCGCGTCGGTGCGCCCCGCGACGGTCAGGCGGGGCGCCGGGCCGCGCAGGAGCGTCGCCAGACCGTCCTCGATCGCGCCCTGGACCGTCCGCAGCCCCGGCTGACGGGCCCACCCGGCGAAGTCCGTCCCCTGGTAGGCGAGATCGAGGCGGACGCGCACGACGCCGTCGGGCGGCTCGTGCCGGTCCGTCGCCGCGGCGTCCGGTGCGGTGCCTGGCGAGGTGCCTGGCGAGGTGCCCGGCGAGGTGCCCGGCGAGGTGCCCGGTGCTCCGCCGGGGGTGGCCGCCGGGGCGTCGAGGCGTGCGTCGTGGGGTGGGGCGTCGCTCACGGGAGTTCACCGTAGTCGCCCGGCCGTGCGGCGCGCGCGTCGTCGTGCCTACGCTGCCGCCCATGACCGGCGACCGCCCAGACGTCCGCACCCTCGCCGTCGACTGCGGCGGCGGCGGGATCAAGGCGAACGTGCTCGACGCGTCGGGCACCGCGCACGCCGCCGCCGTCCGCGTGCCCACGCCCTACCCGCTGCCACCCGAGCTGCTCGTCGAGACGATCGCGGAGATCGCGGCCGCGCTGCCGCCCGCCGACCGGGCGACCGTCGGGATGCCCGGCATGATCCGGCGCGGGGTCGTCGTGCACACCCCGCACTACGTCACCCGCAGCGGACCCCGCTCGCGCGTGGACCCGGCGCTCGTCGAGGCGTGGACGAACTTCGACGTCCAGGCGGCCGTCGCCCGGCGGCTCGGCGTGCCCGCGCTCGTGCTCAACGACGCCGAGGTGCACGGCGCGGGCGTCGTGGCCGCGTCGGGGCTCGAGCTCGTGCTGACCCTCGGGACGGGCCTCGGCTCGGCGCTGTTCCACGGCGGGCGGCTCGCGCCCCACCTCGAGTGGTCGCGCGCGCCCGTGCGCCGCGGCACCACCTACGACGAGTACGTCGGCGAGCCGGAGCGGCGCCGGCTCGGCAACGGGCTGTGGTCGCGGCGCGTCCTCGCGGTCGTCGAGGGCCTGCGGCCCGTCTTCTGGTGGGACCGGCTGTACCTGGGCGGCGGGAACTCGCGGCAGATCACCCCGAGCGTCCTCGACCGCCTCGGCGACGACGTCGTGGTCGTCCCCAACTCCGCGGCGCTGGTGGGCGGGGCGCGTGCCTGGGACCTGCCGCCGGCCTGACCGGCTCAGCGCACGACGGCGCCGCGCCGCGCGGCGCCCGCGGGCGCCGCCCCGCCCTTCCCAAGCGCCGGACCACCCGTCGCGACCGCGCGGTGGGCGTCGAGCAGGGCCCGGTTGAACGCGACCGGCGCGTCGAGGCTCACGAGGTGCCGGGCGCCCGGGACCACCACGAGCCGCGCGGGCGCTCCCCCGCGACGGGCCGCCTCGAGGAACCCCCGCTCCCCGAACCGGAAGTGGTCCCACCGGCCGTTGACCAGCCACACGGGCGAGTCCGTGGCGGCGAGGGCGGACACCGGGTCGACCGCCCCGACCTCGCGCAGGATCGCGCTCATCACGTCGAGCGCGAAGCCGCCGGCCGCGAGGTCGGCCGCGGCCTGCGGCGTCAGCGCCCGGTCGACGAGCGCCTGGTTGAGCCCCGCTCCGCCGTCGGGCAGCCGCTCGATGCCGCGGGCGACGAGGAGCCAGCCCCCGCGCAGGCGGGTGGCGGGCGTCGTCGAGCACGCGGCGGCGACGAGGCCGAGGACGCGCTCGGGGTGCCGAGCCCGCACCTCGATCGCGACGTAGCCGCCCAGCGAGAGCCCGACGACGAGCGCACGGCCGCCGAGCCCGTCGATCCCGGCCGCGACGGCCTCCACGGCACCGTCCAGGGTGAACGCCTCGCCCCGCCGCGCCCCGTGCCCCGGCAGGTCCACGGCCACCGCGTCGACGCCCGCGCGGCGCAGGGCCCCGAGCTGGCCGCGCCACATCGACCGCGACGTGCGCGAGCCGTGCACCAGCACGACGGGCGGCCACGCCGCCACAGAGGAGTCGACACCCGTCACGTCTCGACGGTAGGCCCTCCCCGACGCGAGATCGACCCGTACGTCGCGAAGTCGACCTTCCGAAGGTCGATCTCGGCCGTACGGGTCGATCTCGTACCCACCCTCGTGGCCGGACGCACACCGACGCCGGCAGCCGGCAGAACGCCGCAGGGCCCGGGACCGTACGGTCCCGGGCCCTGCGGCGTGGGGTCGCGGAAGACCCCGAGAGTCGATCGAGGAGGCTCAGGCCTCCTTCTTCTCCTCGGCGGCGTCCTCGACGGGTGCGTCCTGGACGTCCTCGGCGGGAGCGTCCTCGACGGCGACGGGCGCGTCCTCGACAGGCGCGTCCTCGACCGCGTCGGCCTTCTTGGCCGGCTTGTCAGCCTTCTTCTTGCTCGCCTTCTCCGCGGCCTTCTCCGCCTCGCGGACGACGGCCTGCTTGGGGCTGACGGGCTCGGTCACGAGCTCGATCACGGCGAGGGGCGCGTTGTCGCCCTTGCGCGTGCCGACCTTCGTGATGCGCGTGTAGCCGCCCTCACGCTCCGCCATCTGCGGGGCGATCTCGGTGAACAGCGTGTGCACCACGGACTTGTCGCGCACGACGCGCAGGACGCGACGACGCGCGTGCAGGTCGCCACGCTTGGCGAACGTGATGAGGCGCTCGGCCACCGGGCGCAGGCGCTTCGCCTTGGTCTCGGTGGTCGTGATGCGGCCGTGCTCGAAGAGCTGGGTGGACAGGTTCGCGAGCATCAGGCGCTCGTGAGCCGGTCCGCTGCCGAGCCGGGGGCCCTTGGCGGGGGTAGGCATGGGATGTGCTCCTTGGGAAGTGTTCGCGCCGCAGGTGCGGACCCGGACGCGCTGAGGTGTCTAGAGCCGCAGGCTCAGTACTGCTGCTCGGTGTCCGAGAACGTCGCCTCGTCGTCGCCGTCGTAGTACGCGGCGGCCGACGGGTCGAAGTCGAGCGGCGAGTCCTTGAGGGACAGGCCGAGCTCGGCGAGCTTCTCCTTCACCTCGTTGATGGACTTCGCACCGAAGTTGCGGATGTCCAGCAGGTCCGCCTCGCTGCGTGCGACGAGCTCGCCCACCTGGTGGATGCCCTCGCGCTTGAGGCAGTTGTACGAGCGGATCGTGAGGTTGAGCTCCTCGATCGGCAGCGCCAGGTCCGCGGCGAGAGCCGCGTCCGTCGGCGACGGTCCGATCTCGATGCCCTCGGCCTCGACGTTGAGCTCACGGGCCAGGCCGAAGAGCTCCACCAGCGTCTTGCCGGCCGACGCGAGCGCGTCGCGCGGCGAGATCGCCGGCTTCGTCTCGACGTCCACGACCAGCTTGTCGAAGTCCGTGCGCTGCTCGACACGCGTCGCCTCGACCTTGTAGGTCACCTTGAGGACCGGCGAGTAGATCGAGTCGACCGGGATGCGCCCGATCTCGGCGTCGAACGACTTGTTCTGCGAGGCCGAGACGTACCCACGGCCGCGCTCGACGGTCAGCTCGATCTCGAGCTTGCCCTTGTCGTTGAGCGTGGCGATGTGCAGCTCGGGGTTGTGGACCTCCACACCCGCGGGCGGGACGATGTCCGCCGCGGTGACCGCACCAGCACCCTGCTTGCGCAGGTACATCACGACGGGCTCGTCGTTCTCCGAGGAGACGACGAGGTTCTTGATGTTGAGGATGACCTCGGTCACGTCCTCCTTCACACCCGGCACGGTGGTGAACTCGTGGAGCACACCGTCGATGCGGATGGAGGTGACCGCCGCGCCCGGGATGGACGACAGCAGCGTGCGACGCAGCGAGTTGCCGAGCGTGTAGCCGAAGCCGGGCTCCAGCGGCTCGATGGAGAAGCGCGAACGGTTCTCCGAGATGACCTCTTCGGTCAAGGTGGGGCGCTGTGCGATCAGCACTGGTGGTTTCCTTTCGGTGAGCGTCCGCCATATGACGCTGCACGGTTCAAGGCGAGGTGCGTGCCTGCGGCACGCGGCCCCGGCCGGGACTCTGTCCACCCGGCCAGGAAGGGTGCGTCGACCCCGTCAGGAGGCGGCTGCCCCGTGACGGGCGCCGTCGACGGGCTCGGCCGGTCGGTGACCGGGCGGCCCGTCGACGGCACGCCGACGACGAGGGTCAGACGCGACGACGCTTGGGCGGGCGGCACCCGTTGTGCGCCTGCGGCGTGACGTCCTGGATCGAGCCGACCTCGAGGCCGGCCGACTGCAGCGAGCGGATCGCCGTCTCGCGACCCGAGCCCGGGCCCTTGACGAAGACGTCGACCTTCTTCATGCCGTGCTCCTGCGCCTTGCGGGCAGCGGCCTCGGCCGCGAGGCCGGCGGCGAAGGGGGTCGACTTGCGCGAGCCCTTGAAGCCGACGTCGCCGCCGGAGGCCCACGCGATCACGGCGCCCGACGGGTCCGTGATCGACACGATCGTGTTGTTGAACGTGCTCTTGATGTGCGCCTGGCCGGCGGGGACGTTCTTCTTGTCCTTGCGACGAGGCTTGCGCCCAGCGGCGGCGCGAGTCTTGGGAGGCATCTTTCGTTTCTCTCCTGGTCTGAGGTGGTCTGACCGCGGGGATCTCCGACCGGGACGACGTGGACCGTGCGGCCGACGTCAGCTCCCGAGCGGGGCCCGCCCTGCGGACTGGCTCAGCGGGCCTTCTTCTTGCCGGCCACGGTGCGCTTGGGTCCCTTGCGCGTACGCGCGTTGGTCTTGGTGCGCTGGCCGCGCACGGGCAGGCCGCGGCGGTGACGCAGGCCCTGGTAGGTGCCGATCTCGACCTTGCGGCGGATGTCGGCGGCCACCTCACGACGGAGGTCACCCTCGAGCTTGTAGTTGCCCTCGAGGTAGTCGCGGAGCGCGACGAGCTCGGCGTCGCCGAGGTCCTTCACGCGCGCGTCCGGGCTGATGCCGGTCGCGGCCAGCGTCTGCTGGGCGCGGGTACGGCCGACGCCGTAGATGTAGGTGAGCGCGACCTCGAGCCGCTTGTCGCGGGGGAGGTCGACGCCGATGAGACGTGCCATGTGCCTTTCGGCTCCTCGTGCTTCGTCGGAGGTCTGTCGCACCGCCCTCCCACGGGGAGCTCCGTGGGCCCCGGCCTCCGAGCCGGGGGTTCCCCTGCCTGTGGCGTTCTCCTCCCGGACTCGCGTCCGGGGTGCCGAGCAGGTTCGTGGTGGTGCGCTGGTGGTCGTCCGTCGTCGTGACGGGCGACCTGGTGACCGCGGTCCCGAGGGACCGTCACCCGTGGCGCAGGCGCGGGCTCAGCCCTGGCGCTGCTTGTGCCGCAGGTTCTCGCAGATCACCATGACGCGACCGTGCCGGCGGATCACCTTGCACTTGTCGCAGATCTTCTTGACGCTGGGCTTGACCTTCATCTTCGTTCCCTCAGTGGTGCCCCGCTCCGGGCGCGACCGACGAGCGGTCCCGGGATCCGGGTGGCGAGGCGGGTGAGTGGGTGGACGCGTGGCGACTACTTGTAGCGGTAGACGATCCGGCCGCGGGACAGGTCGTACGGGCTCAGCTCGACCACGACCCGGTCCTCGGGGAGGATCCGGATGTAGTGCTGGCGCATCTTGCCCGAGATGTGCGCGAGAACCTTGTGACCGTTGGCCAGCTCCACGCGGAACATCGCGTTCGGCAGGGCCTCGACCACGCTGCCCTCGATCTCGATGACACCGTCCTTCTTTGCCATGTCCTCCGCTAACTCTCGTCTGAACTGCTGGTACTCCCGCGCACGCCCGACCCGAGGGTCGTCCGTTCGAGGGAGGTGCGTGGAGCCGCGTGCGGGGTCGGTCGCCCGGGTCCCGAGGGACGGGGGCCGGTCGAACGACGTGCACGGACTACACCCGACGGACCATCCTACGGCATCCGGCAAGAGTCGCGAAACCGTGGCGGGCGCCGGAGGTCGTGCGACGCGTCACTCCCCGCCGTGCGCCGAGCCGGGCAGGTGCCCGTGCGGACGCCGGGCCGCGCAGGCGCGGGGCAGGTGCCGGACGGGTCGAGGCGTCAGGCCGCCAGGGGCGCGACGCGGACGCCGAGCTCCGCGAGCTCGGCCGCGCCGCCGTCGGGGGCGGTGAGCACCCAGATCCCCTCGTCGAGGATCGCGACGCTGTGCTCCCAGTGCGCGGCACGGGCGCCGTCGTCGGTCACGACCGTCCAGTCGTCCTCGCAGACCTCGGTGAACCGGTCGCCGAGCGTGAGCATCGGCTCGATCGCGAGGCACATGCCCGGGCGCAGCCGCGGGCCCTTCTCGCGCGTGCGGTAGTTCGGGACGTCGGGCGGCTGGTGCATCGCGGAGCCGATCCCGTGGCCCACGTACTCCTCGACGATCCCGTAGGAGACGCCGTCGGACTCCCCCGAGACCCGGACCGAGTCCTCGATCGCGGCACCCACGTCGCCGAGCCGCTCGCTCGTCGCGAGCGCGGCGATGCCCGCCCACATCGCACGGCGCGTGGCCTCCACGAGCGCCTCGTCCCGCGGCTCGCCCTCGCCGAGCACGAACGAGACGGCCGAGTCGCCGTGCCAGCCGTCGACGATCGCCCCGCAGTCGACGGAGACGATGTCGCCCGGGCGCAGCTCGCGCGGACCGGGGATGCCGTGCACGACCTCGTCGTTCACCGACACGCACAGCGACGCCGGGTAGCCCTCGTAGCCGAGGAACGACGGCGTCGCACCGGCGTCGGCGATCACCGCGGCGGCGAGCGCGTCCAGGTCGGCCGTCGTCATGCCCGGGCGGACGGCCTCACGGACCGTCTCGAGCGCCCGCGCGACCACGAGGCCAGCGCTGCGCATGGACCGGACCTGGTCGTGCGTCTTGTACTCGATGCGCTCGCGACCGAACACCCTGCTGCTCCTCAGAACCTGACGGACGAACTCGCGGCGCTCAGCCGACGAGCGCGGTCAGCGCCGAGACGATGCGTCCGGTGATCTCGTCGACGTCGCCGATGCCGTCGACACGGACGAGCAGGCCGCGCGCGTCGTAGGCCGACGTGAGCGGCGCCGTCTGCTCGGCGTAGATGTCGAGGCGGCGCGCGATGGCCTCCTCGGTGTCGTCCTCACGACCCTCGATCTCCGCGCGCTTCGCCAGGCGGGCGAGGAGCTCGTCGCGGTCCGCCGTGAGCTCCACGACGCCGTCGAGGGAGACACCGAGGTCGGCGAGGATCGCGTCCAGCTCGACGACCTGGGCCGCGTTGCGCGGGTAGCCGTCGAGGATGAACCCCTGCGCCGCGTCCTCCTGGACGAGGCGGTCGCGCACCATCGCGTTCGTCACCGAGTCGGGGACCAGGTCGCCCTTCGCGGTGTACTCCTGCGCGAGCCTGCCGAGCTCCGTGCCGCCCTTGATGTTCGCCCGGAAGATGTCTCCGGTCGAGATCGCGGGGATGGCGAGCTGCTCGGCGAGCCGGGCGGCCTGGGTCCCCTTGCCCGCGCCCTGCGGGCCCATGATGACGAGGCGCGCGGGACGCGAGGTGGACTGGCCGTCGGTGGCGTTGCTCAACGGAGGAACCCTTCGTAGTGGCGCTGCTGCAGCTGGGAGTTGATCTGCTTGACCGTCTCCAGGCCGACACCGACGACGATGATGATCGACGAGCCGCCGAACGGGATGTTCGTGCTCACGCCGAGCCCGATGAGGACCAGCGTCGGCAGCAGGGCGACGAGCGCGAGGTAGATGGAGCCCGCGGAGGTGATGCGGGTGATGACGTAGTCGAGGTACTCGGCGGTCGGCCGGCCGGCACGGATGCCGGGGATGAAGCCGCCGTACTTCTTCATGTTGTCCGCGACCTCGTCCGGGTTGAACGTGATCGACGTGTAGAAGAAGCAGAAGAAGATGATCATCAGCACGTACAGCGCGATGTGCAGCGGCGCGGCCGGGTCGGCCAGGTTCGTGCTGACCCAGATGACCCAGTCGGCGCTCTGGTCGCCGAACTGCGCGATGAGACCCGGGACCGCGAGCAGCGAGGCCGCGAAGATCACCGGGATGACGTTGGCCATGTTGATCTTGATCGGGATGTACGTGCTCGAGCCGCCGTACATGCGACGCCCGACCATCCGCTTGGCGTACTGGACCGGCACGCGGCGCTGCGACTGCTCGACGAACACGACCAGGCCGATGACGACCACGATGACCGCGATCATGATGATGAAGTTCGTCGCGCCGTTCGCGCCACCGGCGATCGACCACAGGGCGGTCGGGAAGCTCGCGGCGATCGACGTGAAGATGAGGAGCGACATGCCGTTGCCCACGCCGCGCTCGGTGATGAGCTCACCGAGCCACATGATGAGGCCGGTGCCGGCCGTCATGGTGATGACCATGAGCGCCATCGTCAGGAAGCTGCCGTCGGGGATCACGTCCACCGAGCAGCCCTGGAAGAGCAGGCCGTTGCGCGCCGTCGTGATGACGGTCGTCGACTGGAGGATGGCGAGCGCGATCGTCAGGTAGCGCGTGTACTGCGTGAGCTTCGCCTGGCCCGACTGGCCCTCCTTGTGGAGCGCCTCGAAGCGAGGGATCACGACGCGCAGCAGCTGGACGATGATGCTCGCGGTGATGTACGGCATGATGCCGAGCGCGAAGATCGACAGCTGGAGCAGGGCGCCACCGCTGAAGAGGTTGACGAGGCCGAGCAGGTCGTTGCCCTCGGCGGTCTCCTCGATGCACTGCTGCACGTTGGGGTAGTCCACACCCGGTGTGGGGATGAACGACCCCACCCGGAAGATCGCCATGATCGCGATCGTGAACAGCAGCTTGCGCCGCAGGTCGGGCGTCCGGAAAGCCCGGGCGAATGCGCTGAGCACCTATCCTCCTGGCCCGCCGAGGCGGGATGTCGTGTCGCCGGGAGGCCCGGCGAGGTGTGACGCACGGCACGGGCGCCAAGAGGCACCCTAGCCGTAGCGCCGCGTCGAACGGCAAGTCGGTCCCGACGACCGGACGGACCGACCGTGGACCTGAGAGTGACGGCGGTCACCCCGGGGTGCGGGGAGACAACCGTCGGAGAGTCTAAACCGTGGCGCGCTGCCGGACGGACCACGGGTCGTGCGGGAGGGCCTCCCCAGACGCGGACAGGGCCGACGGCGCGAGCGCGCCACCGGCCCTGTCCGGGGGTGTCAGTCCTCCGAGACCGAACCGCCGGCCGCGAGGATCTTCTCGCGAGCGGCGCCCGAGAGGGCGTCGACCGCGACCTCGAGCTTGACGGTGATCTCGCCCGTGCCGAGCACCTTGACGAGCTGGCCCTTGCGGACCGCGCCCTTCGCGACGAGGTCCTCGACGGTGACCTGGCCACCCTCGGGGTACAGCGCCGCGAGCTTGTCCAGGTTCACGACCTGGTACTCGGTGCGGAACGGGTTCTTGAAGCCGCGCAGCTTCGGGAGGCGCATGTGCAGAGGCATCTGCCCGCCCTCGAAGCGCTCGGGAACCTGGTAACGAGCCTTCGTACCCTTGGTACCGCGGCCCGCCGTCTTGCCCTTCGACGCCTCACCACGACCCACGCGGGTCTTGGCCTTCTTGGCGCCGGGAGCCGGACGCAGGTGGTGGATCTTGAGCGTGCCGCCGGCACCCTCGGTCTGCTTGCCCGACTGCTTCTCGGCAGTCGCGGCCTCCGCCTTCGCGGGGGCCTTCGCAGCAGCCTTCTTCTTGGGAGCCTCGGCGGTCTCCTTGGTGGCCTTCTCAGCCATGGTCACTCGACCTCCTCAACGGTGACGAGGTGCGCCACCGTCGCGACCATGCCGCGGATCTCCGGGCGGTCCTCCTTCACGGCGGTGTCGCCGATCCGCTTGAGGCCCAGAGTGCGCAGCGTGTCGCGCTGGTTCTGCTTGCCGCCGATGGCGGACTTCGTCTGGGTCACCTTGAGCCTGGCCATCAGGCGTTCACCCCCGCAGCACGGGCACGCAGGAGCGCGGCCGGGGCCACGTCCTCGAGCGGGAGACCACGACGCGCGGCGACAGCCTCAGGCTGCTCCAGGTTGCGCAGGGCCTCGACGGTCGCGTGCACGATGTTGATCGCGTTCGACGAGCCGAGCGACTTGCTCAGCACGTCGTGGATGCCGGCGCACTCCAGCACGGCGCGCACCGGACCACCGGCGATCACACCGGTACCCGGAGCGGCCGGACGGAGGAAGACGACGCCGGCGGCGGCCTCACCCTGGATGGGGTGCGGGATGGTGCCCTGGATGCGCGGGACCTTGAAGAAGTTCTTCTTGGCCTCCTCGACACCCTTGGCGATCGCCGCGGGCACCTCCTTCGCCTTGCCGTAGCCGACACCGACGGTGCCGTCGCCGTCGCCCACCACGACGAGCGCGGTGAAGCTGAAGCGGCGGCCGCCCTTGACGACCTTGGAGACGCGGTTGATGGTGACGACGCGCTCGACGAAGGCGTTCTTCTCGGCTGCGTCGCCACGGCGACCGTCGCGACGGTCACCGCGACGGTCGTCGCGGCGCCCCCCGCGCGCGTTCTGGTCGCTCGACTCGTTGGCGGCACCCGTGGGGGCGCCGGTGTTGCTGCGCTGCCCTGCAGCCATCAGAGAATCCTTTGCTTCCGTGTGGGGATGGTCGGCGTCGTCACAGGGACAGACCGCCCTCGCGAGCGCCGTCGGCGACCGCAGCGACCCGACCGTGGTACTTGTTGCCGCCACGGTCGAAGACGACCGCGTCGACGCCCTTGGCCTTCGCGCGCTCGGCGACGAGCTCGCCGACCTTGCGGGCCTTGGCGCTCTTGTCGCCGTCGAGCGCACGCAGGTCCGCCTCGAGCGACGAGGCCGACGCGAGCGTCTGACCGATCGTGTCGTCCACGACCTGGGCCGTGATGTGGCGCGTGGAGCGCGTCACCACGAGGCGCGGACGAGCGGCGGTCCCCTTGATCTTCTTGCGCAGGCGGAGGTGGCGGCGCTGACGCGCGACGGCCTTGCCCTTGCCGAGAACCTTCAGAGCCATCGTTACTTACCAGCCTTTCCAGCCTTGCGGCGGACGACCTCGCCGGCGTAACGCACACCCTTGCCCTTGTACGGCTCGGGCTTGCGGATCTTGCGGATGTTCGCTGCGATCTCGCCGACCTGCTGCTTGTCGATGCCGGAGACCGAGAACTTCGTCGGGCTCTCGACCGCGAACGTGATGCCCGCGGGCGGCGTCACGACGACCGGGTGGCTGAAGCCGAGGGCGAACTCGAGGTCCGAGCCCTTGGCGGTCACGCGGTAACCGGTGCCGACGATCTCGAGCTTCTTCTCGTAGCCCTGCGTCACGCCCTGGACGAGGTTCGCCAGGAGGGTGCGGGTGAGGCCGTGCAGCGCGCGGGACTCGCGCTCGTCGTCCGGGCGCGACACCACGAGGGTGCCGTCCTCCTGAGCGACCTGGATGGGGGCGGGCACGTGGTGCTCGAGGGAACCCTTGGGGCCCTTCACGGTCACGAGCGCACCGCTGATGGTGACGTCCACTCCGGCGGGAACCGGAACGGGGATCTTGCCGATTCGAGACATGGCGTATCTCCTTTCCGGATTACCAGACGTAGGCGAGGACTTCGCCGCCCACGCCCTTCTTGGCGGCCTGCTTGTCGGTGAGCAGGCCGGAGGACGTGGACAGGATCGCCACGCCCAGGCCGCCGAGAACCTTCGGCAGCTCGGTGGACTTGGCGTACTTGCGCAGGCCCGGCTTGGACACGCGGCGCACGCCGGCGAGGCTGCGCTCACGGTTCGGGCCGAACTTCAGCTGGATGGTGAGGTTCTTGCCCACCGTCGCGTCCTCGACGCTCCAGCCGGAGATGTAGCCCTCGGCCTGGAGGATCTCGGCAATGTGCGACTTCAGCTTCGAGTACGGCATGGTCACCGTCTCGTGGTAAGCCGAGTTCGCGTTCCGCAGACGCGTCAGCATGTCTGCGATCGGGTCGGTCATCGTCATCGGGCTCTAGCCCTTCCTCGACGTGGTATCCGGGCGGGAGCGCGCCGTGCGGCGCGCCCCGCCAGGACCTACGACGTAGTTGTTACCAGCTGCTCTTGGTGACGCCGGGAAGCTCGCCACGGTGGGCCATCTCGCGCACGCAGATGCGGCACAGGCCGAACTTGCGGTACACGGAGTGCGGGCGACCGCACTTCTGGCACCGGGTGTAGGCGCGGACCGCGAACTTGGGCTTGGCGGCCGCCTTGTTGATCAGGGCCTTCTTCGCCATGTCAGTTCTCCTTGAAGGGGAAGCCGAGACGGCGCAGCAGGGAGCGGCCCTCGTCATCGGTCGTCGCCGTGGTCACGATCGTGATGTCCATACCGCGGACACGGTCGATCTTGTCCTGGTCGATCTCGTGGAACATCGACTGCTCCGTGAGGCCGAACGTGTAGTTGCCGTGCCCGTCGAACTGCTTGGGCGACAGGCCGCGGAAGTCGCGGATGCGCGGCAGGGCGATCGACAGGAGACGGTCCAGGAACTCCCACATGCGGTCGCCGCGCAGCGTGACGTGCGCGCCGATCGGCATGCCCTCGCGCAGCTTGAACTGCGCGATGGACTTGCGGGCCTTGGTCACCTGCGGCTTCTGGCCGGTGATCGCGGACAGGTCGCGGATGGCGCCCTCGATGAGCTTCGAGTCCTTGGCGGCGTCACCGACACCCATGTTCACGACGATCTTCGTGACGCGGGCGACCTGGTTGACGTTCTCGTGCCCGAACTCCTCGCGCAGACCGGCGACGATCTCCTCGCGGTAGCGCTGCTTCAGACGGGGCACCTCGGGGGCGACGATCTCGGTGCTCATCAGATGTCCTTCCCGGAGCGCTTGGCGACACGCACGCGCACGGTGCGCTTGCGGCCGTCACGCTCGACCTCTTCGGTGCGGTACCCGACGCGGGTGCCCTTCTTGGTCTCCGGGTCGACGACCATCACGTTGCTGATGTGGATCGGGGCCTCGACGGTCTCGATCCCACCGGTCCGCGTGCCGCGCTGCGACTGGCCGACCTTGGTGTGCTTGGTGATGCGCTGGACGCCCTCGACGATGACGCGGTCACGGTCGGTGAGCACCTCGAGGACGCGGCCCTGCTTGCCCTTGTCCTTGCCGGCGATGACGACGACGAGGTCGCCCTTCTTGATCTTGGCCATGGTCAGAGCACCTCCGGAGCCAGCGAGATGATCTTCATGAACCGCTTGTCGCGCAGCTCGCGCCCGACCGGGCCGAAGATGCGCGTCCCGCGCGGCTCGCCGTCGTTCTTGAGGATCACGGCGGCGTTCTCGTCGAACTTGATGTAGGAACCGTCCGGACGACGGCGCTCCTTGGCGGTACGGACGACGACGGCCTTGACCACGTCGCCCTTCTTCACGTTGCCGCCCGGGATCGCGTCCTTGACGGTTGCGACGATGACGTCGCCGATTCCGGCGTAGCGACGGCCCGAGCCACCGAGAACGCGGATGCAAAGGATCTCCTTGGCACCCGTGTTGTCGGCGACACGAAGTCGCGACTCCTGCTGGATCATGTAATGAACTCCTGTCGTCGAGCCGGTTCTCGCGCGAGGCGAGCCTTGCCGAACGGGTAGCTGTCAGTGCCGGGTCCCTCGCGGGTGAACCGGCCAGGCCCGGGCGGTGGACCCGCCCGACCTGTCCTCACTGGTTGCCGCACCGCGGTGCGGCACGAGAGCGGTCGTGACGAGCGAGCCGGGGCCCGCCCGTCACGACCGGTGGATCACTTGGCCTTCTCGAGGATCTCCGCGAGGCGCCACCGCTTGGTCGCGGACAGCGGGCGGGTCTCCATGATGAGCACCAGGTCGCCCACGCCGGCAGAGTTCTGCTCGTCGTGCACCTTGACCTTGCTCGTGCGGCGGATGACCTTGCCGTAGAGCGGGTGCTTGACCCGGTCCTCGACCTCGACCACCACGGTCTTGTCCATCTTGTCGCTCACGACGTAGCCGCGGCGCGTCTTGCGGTGCGCGCGCTCCTCGGCCGCCTCGGGCGCGTTCGTTGCGTTCTCGCTCATTCCAGCCTCACTCACTCGGCGCTCGGCGCGGTACGGATGCCGAGCTCGCGCTCACGCAGGATCGTGTAGATCCGCGCGATGTCGCGGCGGACGGCCTTGAGGCGCCCGTGGCTCTCCAGCTGGCCGGTGGCCGACTGGAAGCGGAGGTTGAAGAGCTCCTCCTTGACCTTCTTGAGCTCGGCGACGAGCGTCTCGTCGTCCATGGCGTCGAGGTCGACGGGGGCGAGCCCCTTCGTTCCGATTGCCATCAGTTGCCACCACCCTCGCGCACCACGAAACGGCACTTCATCGGGAGCTTGTGGATCGCGCGGCGCATGGCCTCGCGAGCCAGGTCCTCCGGGACACCGGCCAGCTCGAAGACGATGCGGCCGGGCTTGACATTGGCGACCCACCACTCGGGCGAACCCTTACCGGAACCCATGCGGGTCTCGGCGGGCTTCTTGGTCAGGGGACGGTCCGGGTAGATGTTGATCCAGACCTTGCCGCCACGCTTGATGTGGCGGGTCATCGCGATACGAGCAGCCTCGATCTGACGGTTGGTGACGTACGCCGGCTCGAGAGCCTGGATGCCGTACTCGCCGAACGCGATCTGCGTGCCACCCTTCGCCGCGCCGGAGCGCGACGGGTGGTGCTGCTTGCGGTGCTTGAGCCTGCGCGGGATCAGCATGACTCAGGCCTCCGTTCCAGTCTCAGGGGCCTTCGCCTCCGCGGCAGGAGCGGACTGCTCAGCCGCGGCCGGCGCCTCGGACCCGGAGGTCCGCTCGCCCGAACGCTCGGGACGACGGCCACCACCACGACGGTCGCCGCCACGCTCACCGCGCGGGCCGCCACGGCCCTGGCGCGGAGCGGCCGTGGCCTGCTGCGCGGCGAACTCCTTCTCGGTGACGTCGCCCTTGTAGATCCAGACCTTCACGCCGATGCGGCCGAAGGTCGTGCGGGCCTCGAAGAAGCCGTAGTCGATGTATGCGCGGAGCGTGTGCAGCGGCACACGACCCTCGCGGTAGAACTCCGACCGGCTCATCTCCGCGCCGCCGAGGCGGCCGGAGACCTGCACGCGGATGCCCTTGGCACCGGCGCGCTGGGCCGACTGGATGCCCTTGCGCATCGCACGACGGAACGAGACGCGGCTCGCGAGCTGCTCGGCGATGCCCTGGGCGACGAGCTGCGCGTCCGTCTCGGCGTTCTTCACCTCGAGGATGTTGAGCTGCACCTGCTTGCCGGTGAGCTTCTCGAGCTCGCCGCGGATGCGGTCCGCCTCGGCGCCGCGGCGACCGATGACGATGCCGGGGCGCGCCGTGTGGATGTCCACGCGGACGCGGTCACGGGTGCGCTCGATCTCGACCTTGGAGATGCCTGCGCGCTCGAGACCGGTGCTCATGAGCTTGCGGATCTGGACGTCCTCGCGGACGTAGTCGCGGTACCGCTGTCCGGGCTTGGTGCTGTCGGCGAACCAGCGCGACCGGTGGTCGGTGGTGATGCCGAGGCGGTACCCGTGCGGGTGAACCTTCTGTCCCACTATCGGGCACTTCCCTTCGTGTTCTCACGCGGAGCGACGACCACGGTGATGTGGCTGGTGCGCTTGAGGATGCGGTTCGCACGGCCCTGGGCCCGCGGGCGGAAACGCTTGAGGGTCGGGCCCTCGTCGACGAACGCCTCACGCACGACGAGCTCCTGCTCCTCGAACGCCTCGCTCGCACGGTCTGCCTTCACCCGGGCGTTCGCGATGGCGCTCTCCACGACCTTGCGGACGGGCTCGCTCGCCGCCTGCGGTGCGAACTTCAGCACCGCGACGGCCTCGGAGGCCTGCTTGCCACGGATGAGGTCCACGACGCGCCGGGCCTTCTGGGGCGTGACACGGACGAACCGCGCCTGCGCCTTGGCTTCCATTGCTGTCCTGCCTTCTTGTCTCTTGACCGTCCAGGTCGTCACCAGACTGACCCGGGGGTCAGCGGCGACGACCCTTCTTGTCGTCCTTCACGTGGCCGCGGAAGGTCCGCGTGGGAGCGAACTCGCCGAGCTTGTGGCCGACCATCGACTCGGTGACGAACACCGGCGTGTGCTTGCGACCGTCGTGCACGGCGAACGTGTGACCGAGGAAGTCGGGCGTGATGACCGACCGACGGGACCAGGTCTTGATGACGTTCTTGGTCCCCTTCTCGTTCTGAGCGTCCACCTTCTTCTGCAGGTGGTCGTCGACGAAGGGGCCCTTCTTCAGGCTACGAGGCATGTCTCCAGGCTCCTATCAGCGCTTCTTGCCGGTACGGCGACGACGCACGATCAGCTTGTCGCTCGGCTTGTTGGGACGGCGGGTACGACCCTCCGGCTGGCCCCACGGGCTCACCGGGTGGCGACCACCGGAGGTCTTGCCCTCACCACCACCGTGCGGGTGGTCGATCGGGTTCATGGCGACACCACGGACGGTCGGGCGCTTGCCCTTCCAGCGCATGCGGCCGGCCTTGCCCCAGTTGATGTTCGACTGCTCGGCGTTGCCCACCTCGCCGACCGTCGCGCGGCAGCGCAGGTCGACGTTGCGGATCTCGCCGGAGGGCATGCGCAGCTGCGCGTACGGCCCGTCCTTGGCGACGAGCTGCACCGACGCACCGGCCGAGCGGGCGATCTTCGCGCCGCCACCGGGCTTGAGCTCGATGGCGTGGATGACCGTACCGGTCGGGATGTTGCGCAGCGGCAGGTTGTTGCCGGGCTTGATGTCCGCGCCCGCGCCGTTCTCGACGACGTCGCCCTGCTTGAGCTTCGCCGGCGCGATGATGTAGCGCTTCTCGCCGTCCGCGTAGTGCAGGAGCGCGATGCGCGCCGTGCGGTTGGGGTCGTACTCGATGTGCGCGACCTTGGCGGGCACGCCGTCCTTGTCGTGACGACGGAAGTCGATCACGCGGTACGCACGCTTGTGGCCACCACCCTTGTGACGGGTGGTGATCCGGCCGGAGCTGTTGCGGCCGCCGCTCTTCGAGAGCGGGCGGACCAGAGACTTCTCCGGCTGCGAGCGCGTGATCTCGGCGAAGTCGGCGACGCTCGCGCCGCGGCGGCCGGGCGTCGTCGGCTTGTACTTACGGATTCCCATGGGGATCTGTCCTCAATCTGCTCTCGTCGGCTCAGCCGAAGATGTCGATCGTGCCCTCGCGGAGGGTGACGATCGCACGCTTGGTGTCCTTGCGCTTGCCCAGGCCGAAACGCGTGCGACGCGTCTTGCCCTTGCGGTTGATCGTGTTCACCGAGGCCACCTTGACCGAGAAGATCTGCTCGACGGCGATCTTGATCTCGGTCTTGTTGGCCCGCGGGTCGACGACGAACGTGTACTTGCCCTCGTCGAGCAGGCCGTAGCTCTTCTCGGAGACGACCGGCGCGAGGATCACGTCACGGGGGTCCTTGGTCACGGTGGTCACTTCGCGGCCTCCTCGGCAGCAGTCTCGTCCGCCTCGGTGGAGGTGGCGACGGCCTTCGCGGAGCGACCCGTGGCCGGGCCCGCCAGGAACGCGTCGAGCGCGCCCTGCGTGAAGACGACGTCGTCGGAGACGAGCACGTCGTAGGTGTTGAGCTGGTCGGCCACCAGGAGGTGGACCTGCTCGACGTTCCGCAGCGACTTGATCGTCAGCTCGTCGCCACGCTCGGTGACGACGAGGACGTGCTTGCGCTCGGAGAGCTTGGCGAGCGTCGAGACGGCGGTCTTGGTCGACGGCAGGCCGTCGACGCCGAAGCCGGTCACGACGTGGACACGGCCGTTGCGGGCGCGGTCCGAGAGGGCACCGCGGAGCGCGGCGGCCTTCATCTTCTTGGGCGTCCGCTGGTCGTACGAGCGCGGCGTCGGGCCGTGGACGGTGCCACCGCCGGCGAACTGCGGCGCACGGGTCGAACCCTGGCGGGCGCGGCCGGTGCCCTTCTGCTTGTACGGCTTGCGACCACCACCGCGGACCTCGCCGCGGCTCTTGGTGTCGTGGGTGCCCTGGCGTGCAGCGGCACGCTGGGCGACGACGACCTGGTGGATCAACGGGACGTTGAGCTCGACGTCGAACACCTCGGCGGGGAGCTCGGCGGTGCCGGCCTTCTTGCCCTTGGGGTCCAGCACGTCAACGGTCAGAGCGGACATGGTGTTCACGCTCCCTTCGCGGCGCTGCGCACGAGGACGACGCCGCCCTTGGGGCCGGGAACCGCGCCCTTGACGAGCAGCAGACCCTTCTCGGCGTCGACCGCGTGGACGGTCAGGTTCTGGGTGGTCTGGCGGGCGTTGCCCATGCGACCGGCCATGCGCAGGCCCTTGAACACGCGCGACGGGGTCGAGGCCCCACCGATCGAGCCCGGCTTGCGGTGGTTGCGGTGCGCACCGTGCGAGGCGCCCACGCCGGCAAAGCCGTGGCGCTTCATGACACCGGCGGTGCCCTTGCCCTTGGTCGTGCCCACGACGTCGACCACGGCGCCGGCCTCGAAGGCCTCCGCGGTGATCTCCTGGCCGAGCGAGTACTCGGCGGCGTCGGTGGTGCGGACCTCGGCGACGTGACGGCGCGGCGTGACGCCGGCCTTCTCGAAGTGGCCCTTGAGCGGCTTCGTGACCTTGCGCGGGTCGATCTGGCCGTAGGCGAGCTGCACGGCGGCGTACCCGTCGGCGTCGGCCGTGCGCACCTGCGTCACGACGTTCGTCCCGACGGCGACGACGGTCACGGGCACGAGGCGACCGGCCTCGTCCCAGAGCTGCGTCATCCCGAGCTTCGTGCCGAGCACCGCGGTGACCGGGCGCGCGTTCTGCTGGGGAATAGTCATGATGTCCTCCAGCCTCAGAGCTTGATCTCGATGTTCACGTCCGCAGGCAGGTCGAGACGCATGAGCGAGTCGACGGCCTTCGGCGTGGGATCGATGATGTCGATCAGCCGCTTGTGCGTGCGCATCTCGAAGTGCTCGCGGCTGTCCTTGTACTTGTGAGGCGACCGGATGACGCAGAAGACGTTCTTCTCCGTCGGCAGCGGCACCGGACCCACGACCGTTGCACCAGCGCGCGTCACCGTGTCGACGATCTTGCGCGCCGAGCTGTCGATGACCTCGTGGTCGTAGGACTTGAGCCGGATGCGGATCTTCTGTCCCGCCATGGCGTCGTCTGACTCTCTCTCTCGAACCGCTAGCTGTCCGACCCCCGCGCTCGGGCGTGTCGCGTAGTCGCGACGCACCTGGGCGCACGCGCCGAGAGACGCAGGGCCGTTGGATATGTGGACCGGCGTCCGCACCGTGCTGACGCACGGCTCCGCGGAGCGGACCACAACGTTTGTGCGAGCCTGGCCGGAACGTGTGTTCCGCGGGGTACTCGATCCATGGCGACAGAGAGCTCAACCCGCAGACCCGGGACGAGGTCCCGGGGTCCTGGCCCTCCTCGGGAGGACCGGTTCAACACACTGTTCGACACGTGAAAGAGCGCACCCGTAACAGGCAACCTGAACAGTCTGCCACACGAAGGCCGCCCGGGCCAAGTCGAGACCGGGGCGGGTGCTGTGACGGTCACCGCAGGGGTGACCGCGGCGTCACCGCACAGGGCGGCGGACCGCAGGCCGAAGGCCCGGCCCCGCGGACGGGACCGGGCCTTCGACGAGTGCTGCGGAGGCAGCGTCAGATCACTTGATGATCTTGGTGACGCGGCCCGAGCCGACGGTGCGGCCACCCTCACGGATGGCGAAGCCGAGGCCCTCCTCCATGGCGATCGGCTGGATGAGCTCGACCGTCATCTCGGTGTTGTCGCCGGGCATGACCATCTCGGTGCCCTCGGGCAGCGTGATGACGCCGGTGACGTCCGTGGTCCGGAAGTAGAACTGCGGACGGTAGTTCGAGTAGAACGGGTTGTGGCGGCCACCCTCGTCCTTGCCCAGGATGTAGACCTGCGCCTCGAAGTTGGTGTGCGGGGTGATCGAGCCCGGCTTGACGACGACCTGGCCGCGCTCGACGTCCTCGCGCTTGATGCCGCGCAGGAGCAGACCGGTGTTGTCGCCGGCCTGAGCCTGGTCCATCTGCTTGTGGAACGTCTCGATGCCCGTGACCGTGGTCTTCTGGGGCGAGCGGATGCCGACGATCTCGACGTCCGAGTTGAGGTCGAGCGTGCCACGCTCCACCTTGCCGGTGACGACGGTGCCACGACCGGTGATCGTGAAGACGTCCTCGACGGGCATGAGGAACGGCTTGTCGAGCTCGCGGACGGGCTCCGGGACGTTCTCGTCCACGGCCTCCATGAGCTCGATGATCTTCGCGGTCCACTCGGGGTCGCCCTCGAGCGCCTTGAGACCCGACACGCGCACGACCGGCGCGTTGTCGCCGTCGAACTCCTGCGAGGAGAGGAGCTCGCGCACCTCCATCTCGACGAGCTCGAGGATCTCCTCGTCGTCGACCATGTCGGACTTGTTCAGCGCGACGAGCAGGTACGGCACGCCGACCTGGCGGGCGAGCAGGACGTGCTCGCGCGTCTGGGCCATCGGGCCGTCGGTCGCGGCGACCACCAGGATCGCGCCGTCCATCTGGGCGGCACCGGTGATCATGTTCTTGATGTAGTCGGCGTGACCCGGGGCGTCGACGTGCGCGTAGTGGCGCTTCGGCGTCTCGTACTCGATGTGCGCGATGTTGATCGTGATACCGCGCTGCTTCTCCTCGGGAGCCGCGTCGATCTCGTCGAAGTTGCGCTGCGTGTTCGCCGGCAGGTCCGGGTACGTGTCCGCGAGCGTCTTCGAGATCGCCGCCGTGAGCGTCGTCTTACCGTGGTCGACGTGACCGATGGTGCCGACGTTGACGTGCGGCTTGGTCCGCTCGAACTTGGCCTTAGCCACTGGGGTCCTCCTGGGACTTGGGTAGATGTGCCGAACGTTGCGAATGTCGACCGAGAGATCTTACATCCGCGGGGCGTTGCGGTTTCCTACAGGTTGATGGTTGTGCGGGTCTTCGACCTGTGGGGACTCACTCGCCCCGGGTCTTCTTGATGATCTCTTCGGCAACGTTCCGAGGAACCTCGGCGTAGCTGTCGAACTGCATCGAGTACACCGCGCGACCCTGGGTCTTGGACCGGAGGTCACCGATGTACCCGAACATCTCTGACAACGGTACTTGTGCCCGGACGACCTTCACACCCGTCGCGTCCTCCATGGACTGGATCATTCCACGACGTGAGTTCAGGTCGCCGATGACGTCGCCCATGTACTCCTCGGGCGTACGCACCTCGACCGCCATCACCGGCTCCAGCAGAACCGGGTCCGCCCGCTTGACGCCCTCCTTGAGGACCATCGAGCCGGCGATCTTGAACGCCATCTCCGAGGAGTCGACCTCGTGGTAGGCGCCGTCGAGCAGGGTCGCCTTGACCCCGACCAGCGGGAAGCCGGCGAGCACGCCGAGCTCCATCGCGGACTGGATGCCGGCGTCGACGCTCGGGATGTACTCGCGCGGGATGCGACCACCGGTGACGGCGTTGGAGAACTCGTAGAGCTCGCCCTCGGCCGTGTCGAGCGGCTCGAAGGTCACCTGGACCTTCGCGAACTGCCCGGACCCACCGGTCTGCTTCTTGTGCGTGTAGTCGATCTTCTCCGCCTTGCGACGGATCGTCTCGCGGTACGCGACCTGCGGCTTGCCGACGTTCGCCTCGACCTTGAACTCGCGACGCATGCGGTCGACGAGGATGTCGAGGTGGAGCTCGCCCATGCCGCCGATGACGGTCTGGCCGGTCTCGTCGTCCAGCTTGACGCGGAAGGTCGGGTCCTCCTCGGCGAGCTTCTGGATCGCCGTGGAGAGCTTCTCCTGGTCGGCCTTCGTCTTCGGCTCGATCGCGACGTCGATGACGGGCTCCGGGAAGCTCATCGACTCGAGGATCACCGGGTTCGCCATGTCGCTCAGCGTGTCACCGGTGGTCGTGTCCTTGAGGCCGATGACCGCGTAGATGTGACCGGCGCTCGCCTCGTCGACCGGGTTCTCCTTGTTGGAGTGCATCTGGAAGATCTTGCCGACGCGCTCCTTCTTGCCCTTGGTCGAGTTCGCGACCTGCTGGCCGGGCTCGACGCGGCCCGAGTACACGCGCACGTACGTGAGCTTGCCGAAGAACGGGTGCGCCGCCACCTTGAACGCGAGCGCGGAGAACGGCTCCGAGGCGTCGGGGTGACGCTGGACGACCTTCTCCTCGTCCTTCGGGTCGTGACCGTCGATGGCCGGCACGTCGAGGGGCGACGGCAGGTAGTCGATGACCGCGTCGAGCATGGGCTGGACGCCCTTGTTCTTGAACGCGGAGCCGCACAGGACCGGGAACGCCTCGCCCGCGATGACGAGCTTGCGGATGCCGGCCTTGAGCTCGGCGATCGTCAGCTCCTCGCCGCCGAGGTACTTCTCGAGCAGCTCCTCGTCGGCCTCGGCGACGGCCTCGACGAGCTCGCTGCGGTACTGCTGGGCCTTCTCGACCAGGTCCGCGGGGATCTCCTCGGTGTCGTACGCCTCGCCGAGCTGGGTCTCCCCGTGCCAGACGAGCGCCTTCATCTCGAGCAGGTCCACGACACCGGTGAAGTCGCTCTCGGCCCCGATCGGGAGCTGGATGACCAGCGGCTTCGCCTTGAGGCGGTTGATGATCGTGTCGACGGTGAAGTAGAAGTCCGCGCCGAGCTTGTCCATCTTGTTGACGAAGCAGATGCGCGGGACGTTGTACTTGTCCGCCTGGCGCCACACCGTCTCCGACTGCGGCTCGACACCCTCCTTGCCGTCGAAGACGGCGACGGCGCCGTCGAGCACGCGCAGGGAGCGCTCGACCTCGACCGTGAAGTCGACGTGGCCGGGCGTGTCGATGATGTTGATCTGGTTCTTGTTCCAGTAGCACGAGACGGCGGCGGACGTGATCGTGATGCCGCGCTCCTTCTCCTGCTCCATCCAGTCGGTCGTGGACGCGCCGTCGTGCGTCTCGCCGAGCTTGTAGTTCACACCCGTGTAGAACAGGATGCGCTCGGTGGTCGTGGTCTTCCCGGCATCGATGTGGGCCATGATGCCGATGTTGCGGACCTTGCTCAGGTCGGTCAGCACGTCAAGTGCCACGGTCTGCTTCCCTCGTTAGATGGGTTGAGTCGGGGGCGCTGCTCGGACCGGGATGACCGGCCTCGGACCCGCCGACAGCCCCGGGGACGCTCCGGTCCCCGGGGCCCGTCGTGCGGACTACCAGCGGTAGTGGGCGAAGGCCTTGTTGGACTCCGCCATCTTGTGCATGTCCTCGCGGCGCTTGACCGCGGCGCCGAGGCCGTTGCTGGCGTCGAGGATCTCGTTCATGAGGCGCTCCGTCATCGACTTCTCGCGACGCGCGCGCGAGTAGTCCGTGAGCCAGCGCAGCGCGAGCGTCGTGGCGCGCGCGGGGCGCACCTCGACCGGCACCTGGTAGGTCGCACCACCGACGCGGCGCGAGCGGACCTCGAGCGCGGGGCGGACGTTCTCGAGCGCACGCTTGAGGACGACGACGGGGTCGCCGTCCGTCTTCGCCCGGACGCCCTCGAGGGCGCCGTAGACGATCGACTCGGCGGTGGACTTCTTGCCGTCGAGCAGCACCTTGTTGATGAGCTGCGTGACGACGGGCGACCCGTAGACGGGGTCGACGATGAGCGGCCGCTTCGGGGCCGGGCCCTTGCGAGGCATCAGCTCTTCTCCTTCTTGGCGCCGTAGCGGGAGCGGGCCTGCTTGCGGTTCTTCACGCCCTGCGTGTCGAGCGCGCCGCGCACGATCTTGTAGCGCACACCCGGGAGGTCCTTCACACGACCGCCGCGCACGAGCACGATGGAGTGCTCCTGGAGGTTGTGGCCGACGCCGGGGATGTAGGCCGTGACCTCGACCTGGGAGGAGAGCTTCACGCGAGCGACCTTGCGCAGCGCGGAGTTCGGCTTCTTCGGGGTGGTGGTGTACACGCGCGTGCACACACCGCGCCGCTGCGGGGAACCCTTGAGGGCGGGGGTCTTCGACTTCCCCACCTTCGAGGTCCGCCCCTTGCGGACGAGCTGCTGGATCGTAGGCACTACGTCTCCGTGTCTTCTCGAGCTACCGGGGCTATCCCCGATGGTGGTCGTGCTGGCTGCTGGAGCCGATCGCACGAGGCACCCGCAGCGCGAGACACGCTGCAGCAGCCACCTACCACCGGCTCGATGGTCCGTCCCCCGCCTGCGGGCACGAGGGCGCCGCGAGGACCGGGATCCGGAGTGCCCGGGCACTCACATCGGCCCGTCCGGAGCCCGCTGCGCGGAGGTGGGAGCGATCGCTCGCTGACACCGCCCCGCCAGGGACATCACGGAGGGCCCGACGGCGCGGGCACGGTTTACCAGGTTACCCGCCCCTCGACAAGTAGTCAAAGGAGCAGGTCACCGCCCGCCGGAGGCGGGCGGTGCACTCCCCCAGGACGCCGGACGGGTGCCGCGCCCGCGCCCCGCACCGAGGTGCGGGGCGCCGGCGGGCACCCGTCCGGCAGCGAAGTGACGTCAGCGGTAGTCGCCGAAGTCCAGGTCCTCGAGCGGGATCGCCTCGCCGGAGCCCATGCCGAGCGCCGGGAAGTCGATCTCGTCGTAGCCGAAGCTCGGGTAGAGCTCCGTCTTCGCCTGCTCGGTCGGCTCGACCTGGACCTTGGTGTACCGGGGCAGACCGGTACCGGCCGGGATGAGCTTACCGATGATGACGTTCTCCTTGAGGCCGAGGAGCGGGTCGCGACGACCGCTCATCGACGCCTCGGTGAGCACGCGCGTCGTCTCCTGGAAGGAGGCCGCCGACAGCCACGAGTCCGTCGCGAGCGACGCCTTCGTGATGCCCATCAGCTCGGGACGGCCGGAGGCCGGCTGGCCACCCTCCGCCACCGCGCGACGGTTCGCGTCCTCGAAGCGGCCGCGCTCGGCGAGCTCGCCCGGCAGGAGGTGCGAGTCGCCCGAGTCGAGCACGGTCACGCGACGCAGCATCTGCCGCACGATGACCTCGATGTGCTTGTCGTGGATGTCCACGCCCTGGGAGCGGTAGACCTCCTGGACCTCGTCCACCAGGTGCTTCTGCGTGGCGCGCGGGCCGAGGATGCGCAGGACCTTCTTGGGGTCCACCGCACCCTGGACGAGCTGCGTGCCGACCGCGACGTGGTCGCCGTCCTGCACGAGCAGGCGGGCACGCTTGGTCACCGGGTACGCGATCTCCTCCGAGCCGTCGTCCGGCGTGAGGACGAGACGGCGCGAGCGCTCCGCGTCGTCGATCGCGATGCGGCCCGAGAACTCCGCGATGGGCGCCTCACCCTTGGGGGTGCGGGCCTCGAAGAGCTCCGTGACACGCGGCAGACCCTGCGTGATGTCGTCCGCGGACGCCACACCACCGGTGTGGAACGTACGCATCGTCAACTGGGTGCCGGGCTCACCGATCGACTGGGCGGCGATGATGCCGACGGCCTCGCCGATGTCGACGAGCTTGCCCGTGGCGAGCGAGCGCCCGTAGCACTTGGCGCACGTGCCGACGCGCGACTCGCACGTGAGGACCGAGCGGACCTTGGCCTCACGGACGCCCGCGGAGACCGCGGCGTCGATGAGGACGTCGCCCGCGTCGTCGCCGGCCTTGCCGACGACGTTCCCGTCCGGGTCGACCAGGTCGGCCGCGAGGGTGCGCGAGTAGACGCTCGTCTCCACCTTCGGGTGACGCACGAGCTTGCCCGCGAGCTCCTCCGCGATCGGCAGCGTCAGGCCGCGCTCCGTGCCGCAGTCCTCCTCGCGGACGATGACGTCCTGCGACACGTCCACGAGACGACGCGTGAGGTAGCCCGAGTCGGCGGTCCGCAGCGCGGTGTCCGCCAGACCCTTGCGGGCCCCGTGCGTCGCGATGAAGTACTCGAGGACGGACAGGCCCTCGCGGTAGTTGGACTTGATCGGGCGCGGGATGATCTCGCCCTTCGGGTTCGCCACGAGGCCGCGCATGCCGGCGATCTGGCGGACCTGCATCCAGTTACCACGAGCACCGGAGCCGACCATGCGGTACACGGTGTTGCGGTCGTTCGCCTCGAGGTTCTCGCGCATGACGGAGGCGACCTTGTCCGTCGCCTGGGTCCAGATCTCGATGAGCTCCTGACGGCGCTCGTCGTCCGTGATGAGACCACGGTCGTACTGCTGCTGGACCTTGAGCGCGCGCTCCTCGTGCTGCTCGAGGATCTCCGCCTTCGCCGCCGGGGTGGCGACGTCGGAGATCGCGATCGTGACGCCCGAGCGGGTCGCCCAGCGGAAGCCGGCGGCCTTCAGCGCGTCGAGCGACGCCGCGACCTCGACCTTCGGGTAGCGCTCCGCGAGCTCGTTGACGATCGCCGAGAGGCGCTTCTTGTCGACCACCGAGTTCACGTACGGGTAGTCGACGGGGAGCGTCTCGTTGAACAGCGCGCGACCGAGCGTGGTGTCGAAGAGGATCGGCTGACCCTCCTCCCAGCCCTCGGGAGCCTCGAAGCCGGAGACCGGCGGGACGAGGTCCGTCGTGCGGATCTTCACCTGGGCGTTGAGGTCCAGGGTGCCCTGGTCGAACGCCATGATCGCCTCGGCCACCGAGCCGAACGCGCGGCCCTCGCCCTCGGCGCCCTCGCGGTCGCTCGTCAGGTGGTACAGACCGATGATCATGTCCTGCGAGGGCATGGTCACCGGACGGCCGTCCGACGGCTTGAGGATGTTGTTGCTCGAGAGCATGAGGATGCGGGCCTCGGCCTGCGCCTCCGCGCTCAGGGGCAGGTGGACGGCCATCTGGTCGCCGTCGAAGTCCGCGTTGAACGCGGCGCAGACGAGCGGGTGCAGGTGGATCGCCTTGCCCTCGACGAGCTGCGGCTCGAACGCCTGGATGCCCAGGCGGTGCAGCGTCGGCGCACGGTTGAGCAGCACGGGGTGCTCCGTGATGACCTCTTCGAGCACGTCCCACACGACCGGGCGGGCACGCTCGACCATGCGCTTGGCGCTCTTGATGTTCTGCGCGTGGTTGAGGTCCACGAGCCGCTTCATGACGAACGGCTTGAACAGCTCGAGCGCCATCTGCTTCGGCAGGCCGCACTGGTGCAGCTTGAGCTGCGGGCCGACGACGATGACCGAACGGCCCGAGTAGTCGACGCGCTTGCCGAGCAGGTTCTGACGGAAACGACCCTGCTTGCCCTTGAGCATGTCCGAGATGGACTTGAGCGGGCGGTTGCCCGGGCCCGTGACCGGACGACCACGACGGCCGTTGTCGAACAGCGAGTCGACGGCCTCCTGGAGCATCCGCTTCTCGTTGTTGACGATGATCTCCGGCGCGCCCAGGTCGAGCAGACGCTTGAGGCGGTTGTTCCGGTTGATCACGCGGCGGTACAGGTCGTTCAGGTCGCTCGTCGCGAAGCGGCCACCGTCGAGCTGCACCATCGGGCGCAGGTCCGGCGGGATGACCGGGACGGCGTCGAGCACCATGCCCGTGGGCGAGTTCGTCGTGGTGAGGAACGCGTTGACGACCTTGAGGCGCTTGAGGGCACGCGTCTTGCGCTGCCCCTTGCCCGAGCGGATGGTCTCGCGCAGGGACTCGGCCTCCGCCTCCAGGTCGAAGTCCTGGAGACGCTTCTGGATCGCCGCGGCGCCCATCGAGCCCTCGAAGTAGGTGCCGTAGCGGTCCTGGAGGGCGCGGTACAGCATCTCGTCGCCCTCGAGGTCGGCGACCTTGAGGTTCTTGAAGCGGTCCCACACCTGGTCGAGGCGGTCGAGCTGGGCGTCCGCGCGCTTGCGGATCTGCGCCATCTCGCGCTCGGCCGAGTCGCGGACCTTGCGGCGCGCGTCGGCCTTGGCACCCTCGGCCTCGAGCTCGGCCAGGTCGGCCTCGAGCTTCTGCGCGCGGGAGTTGATGTCGTTGTCGCGGGCGTCCGCGATCTCCTTCTTCTCCAGGTCGATCTCGTTCTGGAGGTTGGGGAGGTCTTCCTGGCGACCCTCGTCGTCGACCGACGTGATCATGTACGCCGCGAAGTAGATGACCTTCTCCAGGTCCTTCGGGGCGAGGTCGAGCAGGTAGCCGAGGCGCGACGGCACACCCTTGAAGAACCAGATGTGCGTGACGGGCGCGGCGAGCTCGATGTGGCCCATGCGCTCACGACGCACCTTCGAGCGCGTCACCTCGACGCCGCAGCGCTCGCAGATGATGCCCTTGAAGCGCACGCGCTTGTACTTGCCGCAGTAGCACTCCCAGTCCCGGGTGGGGCCGAAGATCTTCTCGCAGAAGAGGCCGTCCTTCTCGGGCTTGAGGGTGCGGTAGTTGATGGTCTCGGGCTTCTTCACCTCTCCGTGCGACCACGCACGGATGTCGTCGGCCGTGGCCAGGCCGATACGCAGCTCGTCGAAGACGTTGACGTCGAGCAAGTTGTCCTACTTCCTTCGTCTGCCGGGACCGGCCGGGGCCGGTGCCGACGCCATAAAGACGGTTGGTGCGGGGTCGTCGGCGGGAGCGGGGTGACCCGCTCCCGCCTGCCCGAGATCAGATCTCGTCGACGCTGGACGCCGCGTTGGGGCGGCGCGACAGGTCGATGCCGAGCTCTTCTGCTGCGCGGTACACGTCGTCGTCCGACTCCCGCATCTCGATGGACACGCCGTCGCTCGAGAGCACCTCGACGTTCAGGCACAGCGACTGCATCTCCTTGAGGAGGACCTTGAAGGACTCCGGGATGCCCGAGTCGGGGATGTTCTCGCCCTTGACGATCGCCTCGTAGACCTTGACGCGGCCGGGGACGTCGTCCGACTTGATGGTGAGGAGCTCCTGGAGCGTGTAGGCCGCGCCGTACGCCTCGAGGGCCCACACTTCCATCTCGCCGAAGCGCTGACCGCCGAACTGCGCCTTACCACCCAGCGGCTGCTGCGTGATCATCGAGTACGGGCCGGTCGAGCGCGCGTGGATCTTGTCGTCGACCAGGTGGTGGAGCTTGAGGATGTACATGTAGCCCACCGACACGGCCTCGGGGAACGGCTCGCCGGAGCGGCCGTCGAAGAGGCGCGCCTTGCCGTCGGCGCCGACCATGCGGTCGCCGTCGCGGTTCGGGATCGTCGTCGAGAGCAGGCCCGTGAGCGCGTCCTCGTGGACGCCGTCGAACACCGGGGTGGCGACAGGGCGACCGGGCTCGGACGTCGCGGCGATCTCCGGGACGTTCTCCCGCCAGGAGAGGTCCTTGCCGTCGGCGAGGGAGATGTCCCAGCCCTGCTTCGCGACCCACCCGAGGTGCGTCTCGAGGACCTGGCCGACGTTCATACGACCGGGGACGCCCAGCGGGTTGAGGACGACGTCGACCGGCGTCCCGTCCGCGAGGAACGGCATGTCCTCGACGGGCAGGATCTTGGAGATGACGCCCTTGTTGCCGTGACGGCCGGCCAGCTTGTCGCCGTCCGTGATCTTGCGGCGCTGCGCGATGTAGACGCGCACGAGCTGGTTCACGCCCGCGGGCAGCTCGTCGCCGTCCTCGCGGTTGAACTCGCGCACGCCGATGACCGTGCCGGACTCGCCGTGGGGCACCTTGAGGGACGTGTCGCGCACCTCGCGCGCCTTCTCGCCGAAGATCGCGCGGAGCAGGCGCTCCTCCGGGGTCAGCTCGGTCTCGCCCTTCGGGGTGACCTTGCCGACCAGGACGTCGCCCGCGCCGACCTCGGCGCCGATGCGGATGATGCCGCGCTCGTCGAGGTCCGCGAGCACGTCCTCGGAAACGTTCGGGATGTCCCGCGTGATCTCCTCCGGGCCGAGCTTGGTGTCGCGCGCGTCGACCTCGTGCTCCTCGATGTGGATCGAGGAGAGCACGTCGTCCTGCACGAGACGCTGGCTGAGGATGATCGCGTCCTCGTAGTTGTGGCCCTCCCACGACATGAACGCCACGAGGAGGTTGCGGCCGAGCGCGAGCTCGCCCTCGTCGGTCGCCGGGCCGTCCGCGAGGACGGAGCCGGGCTCGACGCGCTGGCCCTCGTCGACGAGCACGCGCTGGTTGTAGCTCGTGCCCTGGTTGGAGCGGCGGAACTTCGCGATGCGGTAGCTGCCGGTCGTGCCGTCGTCGTTCGCGACGAGCACGAGGTCGGCCGAGACCTCGGTGACGACACCGGGCTTCGACGCGACGACGACGTCGCCCGCGTCGACGGCCGCGCGCCACTCCATGCCGGTCCCGACGAGCGGGGCCTCGGAGCGCACCAGCGGCACGGCCTGGCGCTGCATGTTCGCGCCCATGAGGGCGCGGTTCGCGTCGTCGTGCTCGAGGAACGGGATGAGCGCCGTCGCGACCGAGACCATCTGGCGCGGCGAGACGTCCATGTAGTCGACCTGCGCGCCGGGCACGATCTCGACCTCGCCACCCTTGGTGCGCACGAGCACGCGCTCGTCCGCGAAGGAGCCGTCGGCGTTGAGCACCTGGTTCGCCTGCGCGATGACGTGACGGTCCTCGTCGTCGGCCGTGAGGTAGACGACCTCGTCCGTGACCTTGCCCGCCGACACCTTGCGGTACGGCGTCTCGATGAAGCCGAACGGGTTGATCCGCCCGTACGACGCGAGCGAGCCGATCAGACCGATGTTCGGACCCTCAGGGGTCTCGATCGGGCACATGCGGCCGTAGTGCGACGGGTGGACGTCACGGACCTCCATGCCGGCGCGGTCGCGCGACAGACCACCCGGGCCGAGGGCCGAGAGACGACGCTTGTGCGTCAGGCCCGCGAGCGGGTTGTTCTGGTCCATGAACTGCGAGAGCTGCGACGTGCCGAAGAACTCGCGGATGGACGCCACGACCGGGCGGATGTTGATGAGCGTCTGCGGCGTGATCGCCTCGACGTCCTGCGTCGTCATGCGCTCGCGCACGACGCGCTCCATCCGGGACAGGCCCGTGCGGACCTGGTTCTGGATGAGCTCGCCGACGGCGCGGATGCGACGGTTGCCGAAGTGGTCGATGTCGTCCGTCTCGACGCGCACCTCGACGGCCTCGCCGTTCCGGGTGCCCGGGATGGACGCGTGGTCGGCGTGCAGGGCCGCGAGGTACTTGATCGTCGCGACGACGTCCGAGACGGAGAGCGTGGAGTCCGTGAGCGGCGCGTCGATGCCGAGCTTCTTGTTCGCCTTGTAGCGGCCGACCTTCGCGAGGTCGTAGCGCTTCGGGTTGAAGTAGAAGTTCTCGAGCAGCGCGCGGCCGGCCTCGACGGTCGGCGGCTCGCCCGGGCGGATCTTGCGGTACAGGTCGACGAGGGCCTCGTCCTGGGTGTGGACGTGGTCCTTCTCGAGCGTGTCGAGCACCGACGGGAAGTCGGCGAACTGCTCGCGGATCTCCGACTCGGTCAGGCCGAGCGCCTTGAGCAGCACCGTGACGGACTGCTTGCGCTTGCGGTCGACGCGCACGCCGACGGCGTCGCGCTTGTCGATCTCGAACTCGAGCCAGGCGCCGCGCGACGGGATGATCTTCGCGGAGAAGATGTCCTTGTCGCTCGTCTTGTCGGCCGCGCGCTCGAAGTAGACGCCGGGCGAGCGGACGAGCTGGGAGACGACGACGCGCTCGGTGCCGTTGATGATGAAGGTGCCGCGCTCGGTCATGAGCGGGAAGTCGCCCATGAAGACCGTCTGGCTCTTGATCTCACCGGTGTTGTAGTTGACGAACTCCGCGGTGACGAAGAGCGGCGCGGCGTACGTGAAGTCCTTCTCCTTGCACTCGTCGGCCGTGTACTTCGGCGGCTCGAATCGGTGGTTGGAGAACGACAGCGACATCGAGGACCCGAAGTCCTCGATCGGGGAGATCTCCTCGAAGATCTCCTCGAGACCCGACGTCGAGGGCACGTCCTGGCGGCCGGCCGCGGCCGCGGCGGCGACACGCGCCTGCCACGCCTCGTTGCCGAGGAGCCAGTCGAAGCTCTCGGTCTGGAGGCCCAGCAGGTCGGGGACCTCGAGGGGCTCGTAGATCTTGGCGAAGGAGAGGCGACGCGATGCGGTGCGGTTCGCGATGGCGTCGGCGGTCGGAGCAGAAGGGGTGCGCGAGGCAGCCAAGAGGGGTCCTTCCCTGCAGATCGAAAGAACGCTGCACCGCCGGGCTGGACACGATCACCGCCGCCACGACACCTCGCGGACGCGCACGTACGTCGACAAGGGGGTCGGGGGTATTTGAGATCGGGGGCACAGGACAGCGCAAAGCGTGAGCATAGCCCACAACGCATCGCAACACAACCCCGGGGCGTGCGGACCCCGCCCGGAACCGGACGCCTGAGCGTCCCACCGGTACTCGCGCGGGCCTCGTCGCCCGCCTCCGACCCGTCTCGCGGGTCGCGAACCTGCTGCCGTCGACCTCGCTGTCCTGCGTCGTCGACCCGCACATGGTGGCACACTCGTGGCCGTTCCGTGAAGCCGGTGCGCCCGCCCGGGCGCCCGACGCCGTGCACGCCCAGCGCTGCGCCGCGCTCCCCCGCCCGCTCACGCCGTCGGGCGGCGAGAACGACGACGAGGCCCGCACCCCGGGTGGGGTGCGGGCCTCGTGCGGCGTGCTGACCGGTCCCGTCAGGACGGGACCGGCGAGATCACTTGAGGGTGACCGTGGCGCCGGCGCCCTCGAGGGCAGCCTTGGCCTTCTCGGCCGTCTCCTTGTTCGCGCCCTCCAGGACCGGCTTCGGGGCACCGTCCACGAGGTCCTTGGCCTCCTTCAGGCCGAGGGACGTGAGCGCGCGCACCTCCTTGATGACCTGGATCTTCTTGTCGCCGGCGGCCTCGAGGATGACGTCGAACTCGTCCTTCTCCTCCTCGGCCGGGGCGTCGCCCGAGCCACCCGCGGGGGCGGCGACCGCGACGGCGGCGGGGGCGGCGGCGGTGACCTCAAAGGTCTCCTCGAAGGCCTTCACGAACTCGTTGAGCTCGATGAGGGTGAGCTCCTTGAACTGCTCGATGAGCTCGTCGGTGCTGAGCTTCGCCATGATGGCGTTCCTTTCGGTCGGTGCTCGGCAGCGGCCCGGTGCGGGCCTGCCAGAAGCGGGGTGTGTGCTTGCGCTGCGTGGATCACGGGACCGGGGCGAGCCCCGGGCGCGGGATCAGGCGGCAGCGCCCTCCGATTCCTGCTTCTGACGCAGGGCATCGATGACGCGGGCGGCCTGGGCGGTGTTCGCGGTGAAGACGTAGGCAGCCTGGAAGAGCTTGGCCTTCATCGCGCCGGCCGCCTTGGCCAGCAGGACCTCGCGGGACTCGAGGTCCGCGAGCTTCGTGACCTCCGCGGCGGTCAGGGGGCGCCCGTCGAGGACACCGCCCTTGATGACCAGCGCGGGGTTCGCCTTGGCGAAGTCACGCAGACCCTTGGCAGCCTCGACCGGGTCCCCGGTGACGAAGGCGATTGCCGACGGGCCCTGCAGGTCGGCGTCGAGTCCCTCGACACCGGCCTCCTTGGCCGCGATGGCGGTCAGCGTGTTCTTCACCACGGCGTAGGTTGCGTTGCCGCTGAGCGACCGACGCAGCTGCTTGAGCTGCGCGACGGTGAGCCCGCGGTACTCGGTCAGCACGGCAGCGTTCGAGTCGCGGAACTTGTCCGAGATCTCGGCGACTGCGGCTGCCTTGTCCGGCCTCGCCATGGCAATCCTTCCGGTGGTGGTACCACCGGCGTCCGTCCCGGAACGAGAAAGAGCCCCGCGCAGGCGCGGGGCTCGTGGTCGCACGCGCGGCGGGGCCGGGCGGACGTCGTCGATTCGCTACCTGCGCTGGCCTCCACCTCGTGGTGGGACTTCGGTCCGTCACGTCCTGCAGACGGAGTCTGCGGGCAGCGTCGGACGACCGGCGGTCTTGGGTACACGCTCATCGTACGGGACGACGGCGTGTGCTCCAAACCGCGGCCGCCACGTCGGGCGCTCCCCCTCGCGGTCAGAGCACCAGCGGCCCGAAGCACACGAGCGGGACGGGCTCGGGCTCGTCCGCGACCGCGCGGGCGAGCGCCGTCCCCGGCATGGCGCCGTCACGCAGCTCGGCGTGGAGCGAGGGCATGACGCGCGCGGCGACGTCGTCGCGCAGCGGGGCGACGCTCGCGACCACCGCTCGCGCGCCCAGCCGCAGCAGCACGCTCGTCAGGCCGAGGGACTCGCCGCCGATGCGCGGCGTCGAGAGCCCCACCTCGCACGCCGAGAGGACCACGACCACACCGTGCAGGTCGATCCCGTCCAGCTCGTGCGCGAACAGCGGGCCGTCGGCGAGCCGCAGCGAGGAGAAGAGCGGGTTGTCGGTCTCGTGCGTCCCGTGCGCCGCGAGGTGGACCACCCCGGCGCTCCGGAGGCCCTCGACCACCGCCTCGCACGTGGCGTCCTCGCCCGCGAGGGCCTCGGAGCCCTCCCAGACCGACGCGACGAGCTTGGCCTCGGCGCCCGAGAACCGCAGCCCGGGGCCAGCGACGACGAGCGCCTCGTCGGCACGCCGCGTCGGGTCCCCGACCCGCAGGTCCACCCACGAGTTCGCCCACGTCCGCCGGCCCCGCCGCGAGGGCAGCGAGGCCCACGGGAGCGCGAGCAGCAGGTCGCGCGCGGCGAGGTGCAGGTCGCCGTCGGCCCCCAGGGGAACGACGAGGGCGTCGTCGAGCGCGGTCAGGGCGCGGGTGAGCGACCCGACGGCCGCCTCCCGCATCGGGACGGGGATGAGCACGTTCGAGAGCACCGCGAAGTCGGCCCGGGCGCGGCGCACCTGCTCCGCGACCGTCGCGCGCGGGGCGAGCCGCACGAGCCGCGTCCCCGCCGCGGACACGCGGACGGCGAGCACGTCGTCGCCCTCGACCACGAGGTCGGCGACGACGGCGTCGGAGCCCGCCGCGGCGAGGGCGGCCCGGAGCCGGCGCTCCGTCGTGGCCAGCGGGGTGGCTGCCTCTCCCCCGTGCTGCCAGGCGCGGCGCCGCGCGTCGTCCTGCAGCCGACGCGCCGACCGCAGGTGGTCCTGGCGACGGGCGAGGTGCGAGGGGTCCGAGGGCGCGCCGAGCGCGCGGGCGGCCTCGACCTCGCGGCGCGCCGCGGCGAGGAGGTCCGCGAGGACCGGGTCCGACGGCGGTCGCACGCGGCCGGTGCCCGCGAACGCCGCGCGACCCCGCTCGACCGCGTCGAAGATCGTCCCCGGGCGCCGCGTCCGCAGCGCCGCCTCCACGTCCACGTTGCCGAGCCGGACCCCGTGCACGGCCGACGCCGTCACCGCGTCCACGGAGCCGAGCCGCGCGCGGTGCTCGGCGAGGGCCGACTGCCCGCGCCGCACGGCCCGCACGCCGCCACGGCGGTCCCCGGCCGCGAACGCGAGCTGGGCGAGCACGGCCTCGTGCTGCAGCCGCACGGGCAGCGGGGCGCGGTCGAGCCGCCCGGGAACCTGCGCCAGGACGTCCTGTGCGGCGGGCACGTCCCCCGCGGTCACGAGCCACTCGGCGGCGAGGAGCTGGGCCGGGATCGTCACGCCGAGGCCGGCAGCTCCGCCGAGCGCCTCGCCCTCGCGCGCGAGGTCGAGCGCCCAGCCGGCGTGCCGCCGTGCCGTCGTCCGCGTCACGCCGTCCGACCGGTGCTCCGCGAGCGCCGCCTGCAGCTCGGCGACGCGGGCGCGCAGCATCCACGGGGCGTTCCCCAGCCGGTCGAACCGGCGCGACGCCGACCGGGCCAGTCGGCGGGCGTCGGCGTAGCGGCGCAGGCCGAGCACGACGCGCGACCGCACCAGCTCGACCTCGGCGAGGTCGCGCAGCATGCGGTAGCGCGAGAGGTGCTCGCGCGCCTCGCGCAGCGCGTCGTCGGCCTCGGTCAGCAGCCCGGCGTCGAGCAGCACCTGGGCGCGGTCGATCAGGCCGACCGCGGCGTGCCGGTCCGGCGCCTGGTCAGCGGCCTCGTCCATCGCACGCAGCGCGACCGGGAGATCGCCACGGAGGTACTCCGCGTACCCGAGGTTGTGGCGCGCCTTGGAGACGAGGAGGTCGTCCCCGAGCGCGACGCCCCGGCGCACGGCGTCGTCCAGGTCGCGGCTCGCTCCCTCGGCGTCGCCGAGCTCGAGCCGCAGCGACCCGAGGTTCAGCATGAGCACCGCGGCGTCGAGCGGGCGCGCGTCGTCGACGCCCGTGGCCGCCTCCTCCATCTCGACGAGCGCCTCCCGCACGTCGCCCGTCCGCAGCCGGAGGAGCCCGCGCTGGGCGCGCACGACGAACTGCAGGTCGTACATGCCCAGGGCGGCCCCGCGCTCCTCGAGGAGCGCGAGCCGCCCGAGCGCGTCATCCAGCGACCCGGACAGCTCGAACTCCGCGACGGCGCGACTCATGCCTGCCCGGGCGGCCACGTACACGGCCTCGCGAGTCGCCCCGTCCCCCTGCGCCTCGACCTCGGCGACGATCTCCTCGAAGGCACGGATCGCGCGCCGGTGGCGCCCACGGGCGTTCGTCGCCTGTGCGGCCGCCAGGCGGGACTCGAGCACCGCCTGGTTGCTGACCACTCATCACCTCATGCGTCGTCACCCGGGGTCGGGACCAGACCCGTCGCCAGGGTAATGGACGGCCACAGCCAGGCGCAGCGCTCGGGCGCACCCCGGCCCGGGTCCACCACACCGGGCGCGGTCGGATCGTCGGCGATGCGGTCGAGCAGCGTGGCCGCCAGCTCACCGGCGAGCACAGGTGCGGCGAAGGACGTCCCGCTCCACGTGGCGAACCCGCCCTGGAAGCCCTCAGGGTCGATCGTCGCGCGGAATCCCGGGCCCCACAGCTCGCGCACGTGCCGGGACGGCGCGACAGCGCCGTCGATGGTCCGCGGGATGGTCGAGACCAACGAGGCACCGGGCCGGGTGCACGTGATCCACGGACCGTCGTTGCTGAAGAGCGACACCGTCCCGTCCGGGTTCTGGGCTCCTACGGCGAGCACCGGCGGCTCGTCCTCGGGGAGAGCGACCCCGTCGAACGGGACGGGCGGGCTCACCTTCCGGTCGATGCGCGGGGCGAACGCGGCCGGGTAGGTCGGCCGGGTCTGCCCGTCGTTGCCCGACGAGACGACGACGATGACCCCGTAGCGACGGAGCGCTCGGATGAGCGCTCCGAACGGGGCGTCGAAGTCGGCGTCCTCGGGACGCTCGTGGTAGTAGCCGAGCGAGAGCACCAGGACGTCGATCGGCGCGTAGCCGTCGCGGCCCGTCAGCCCGAGGACGTGCCAGAGCAGCAGCCTCCGCAGCGAGCGGAGGAGCTCCCGCTCGGGGACGACCCCCGACCCTCCGTAGAGACGCGGGGCGAGGATGACGGCGTCCGGGCAGAGCTGGTGGACGAGGCCCGCGATGAAGGTCCCGTGCCCGGCCACGGCATCGAGCGGCCCGGTGAGCGGCGAGACCGAGACGCCTCCGATCTCGGGATCCTCGTACGGGTACTCCGTCGGGGGGAGGGTGGAGAGGGGCTGCCCGAGGAGCTCCGGGTCGCGCACGACGACCGTCCCCCGCGTCTCCAGGTCGTCGTCGAACCACGGGTGCTCGCCCACGCCGGTGTCGAGCACCGCGACGACAGGACGCCGCACCCCGTCGCCCGACACGTAGGGGTTCGCGCCGGCGGGAAGCCTGCGCCGCGGCACCGGGCCGATCCAGCTCACCGGTGTCCGTCCGCCGGATCCCGGCACGGCGTACTCCGCGGTCCCCGCACCGAGCGACTGCGTGTACGGCAACGGCTGCGTGTACGGCAACGGCTGGGTGTACGGCAACGGCTGCGTGTACGGCAACGGCTGCGTGTACGGCAGCGGCTGCGTGTACGGGAACGGCTGTGTGTAGGGCTGGCCGCCGATGAACGGCGTCGGCGCGATCATGTGGTCCAGAGCGAGCCGCGGGCTGCACCCGTCGTCGGGGCACAGCCGCCCGCGCAGCTCCTCGATCAGCCCCCAGGCGTCGGGGAGCGCGCCCTGGCGGTCGTCGCGGTAGTGCAGACGCACGGAGTAGCCGAAGGTCTTGAGCAGGTCGCGCGTCGTCTCGGGGTCGAGGTCGGCCTCGCGTACGAGCTCGGCGTCCTCGATGCTCTCCTCCTGCACCTCGACCCGCAGCCCCCGGTCGGCCGCCGCGCGCTCGAGCCACCGGAGCGAGCGGTTGCCCTCGCGGTCGAACGGCGACTCGGGGATGAGGATGCGGTCCCCGACGTACCACGTCGGGTGCGGGGACTGCTTTCCCGCGCGGCGCGGTGCGCTGACCGGGTCGATCGTGCGCGTGCGCCACTGGAGCCGGTTCGGCCTGTCGCCGTAGTAGCCGGGGCCGGTCACGTCGACGGGGGGTTCGGGGGTCTCGCTCACGTGCTCCTCCTCGAGGGATGTCGTTCAGTCGGTGCCGCGGGCGTCGACGTCGACGGGCGCGGCGCGCGCACGGGTGCGCGGAAGGGGTGGGGTCGAGACGGCGTCGTGCCGCGGGCGAGAGGTCGCCCGCGGCACGAGGAGGGCTACAGCTCGACGACCGGCGTGCTCACGGCGCCGCCGGCACCGTCGGCACGGCGCACGACGAGGCTCGCCGGGCCGCGGTCCACGGCGTCGAAGACGAAGCGGCCGTCGTCGTCGCTCGTCGTCTCGCTCACGGACCCGGGGCGGTGCAGCTCGACGCGCAGCGCCGTCGCCGGGGCGGCCCAGCCGTCGATGCGGATGCGGCCGTCGTCGGTCGGCGAGAGCGAGATCATGACCGTGACGGACTCGGACGTGAACGTGATGGTGCGCGCCTCGACGGGAGGTGCGTCGCCCCGCACGGACATCTCCGGGACCTGGACGTACTCCAGCTCCATGACCTCGGCCTCGAGACCCGCGAGGGTGATCGCGAACAGCGACCGCTCCACGAGGCCGTCGGGCACGGGGTCGATCTCCTCGGCGATGCGCGCCAGCTCCGCGAGCAGCGCGAGGTCGACGGCGTCGAGCGGCTCGTCGGGGCTGTGCGCCGGCTCGGTGCTCATGATGCTTCCCACGATTCCCCCTGGTCGTCGATGATGTCGCGCAGCTTGGCGAGGCAGCGGCCGCGCGTGGAGCCGATGCTCCCGACGGGCATGCCGATCGCGGCCGAGATGGCCTTGTAGTCGGGTCGGTCGGCGAGCGACACGAGCCGCAGGAGCCGCCGGCAGCGGTCCGGCAGCTGGTCCAGCGCGGCCCACAGCGTGCGGTCGCGCTCGTTGCGGAGCACCTCGACGTCAGGCGTCGGGTCTCCCGAGGGCAGCTCCGGCACGCCCTCGTCCGTGTCGTCGGGGAGCTCGGTGCGGCGCTTCGCCTCGTCCCGGTGCTTGCGCACGGCCTCCCACGCGGCGCGCTTGGCCGTGATGAGCAGCCACTTCAGGACCGCGTGCGGCTCCTTGATCGTCATCGCGTTGCGCACGAGGGCGACCCACACGGTCTGGACGATGTCGTCGGCCTGCTCGCGCTCGACGCCCTGGGCGCGCACCGTGTGCCACAGCAGCGGCGTCGCCTCGCGGACGAACTCGCCGAGGGCGTGGGGGCGACCGTCCCGGTACTCGAGGAGCGCGAACGCACCCCGGTCCCCCAGGCTCAAGCCGGGTTCGTCGGTGTCGGCCACCTCGTCGGTCGTTCTCGTCATGGGGGGCACCGTCCTCGGCGCGCTCGTCCGGTCAGGCATCAGCGGGGGGTCCCCGGAAGCGCCTGATTCTAGGGCCGGGCCGGTGGGGTCGACAACCATCGTCACTGGTCACACCCCTCCTGGCTCGTGCGGCTGCGTCCCATCTCGCTCCTTCGACACGCGAGTCGGAGCGTCGGGCCGACACTCCTCCACCCGGACAAGAGGGCCGGGCCGCCCGTCTGATACATCCGTCGCCCACGGGTCTGCGCGACGCCGCCCACGCGCTCAGGATCGCCGTCCGGCGGGGTCGCCGTCTAGGTGTTCCCCCGTATGCGAGGCCCGGGAACTGCCGGGGAATCCCTCATGCCGCGGCGCGGCGCGGGCTCCTAGCGTGCAGACGACCCCTGCACCCACCGCGGGTGCGGACCGGCGGGGCGCGACGTCGCGGCCCGCCCGAGCACGAGGAGCACTTCCGTGAGAACAGTCCTCTCCGGCCGCACGCGCGGCCGCACGGGGCGCGCGCTGCGCGCCCTCGCCACCGTCGTCGCTGCGGCGGCCGTCGCCGCGGGCGGCGCCCTCGCCGCCGCGCCCGCGACCGCGGCGCCCGCGCCGGCCGTCGCTGCACCCGCCGCCGCGGCCGCGGGCAGCACGCAGTGGCTCACCGGCTATTGGCACAACTTCGACAACGGCTCGGTGACGATGCGCCTGTCGGAGATCCCGCAGGCGTACAACCTCGTCGCGATCGCCTTCGCCGACAACCTGACCGGCACGCCGGGCGGCATCACGTTCAACCTCTCCAGCGCGGAGCTGGGCGGCTACACGGAGGCGCAGTTCAAGGCCGACATCGCGACGATCCGCTCGCAGGGCCGCAAGGTCGTGCTCTCCGTCGGCGGCGAGAAGGGCAACGTCATCGTCTCCAACGCGACGGAGGCCAAGAACTTCGCGGACACCGCGTACGGGCTCATGCAGAAGTACGGCTTCGACGGCGTCGACATCGACCTCGAGCACGGCATCAACGCGACCTACATGTCGAGCGCGCTGCACCAGCTCTCCGCGAAGGCCGGCCCGAACCTCATCCTCACCATGGCGCCGCAGACGATCGACTACCAGGCGACGAGCATGGGGTACTACCAGCTCACCCTGGCGATCAAGGACATCCTCACGATCGTCAACACCCAGTACTACAACTCGGGCTCGATGATGGGCTGCAACCAGCAGGTCTACTCGCAGGGCACGGTTGACTTCCTCACCGCGCTGTCCTGCATCCAGCTCGAGATGGGCCTGCGCCCCGACCAGGTCGGCATCGGCGTGCCCGCGGTCCAGAAGGCCGCGGGCGGCGGCTACCAGCCGCTCGCCAACGTCGTGAAGGCCGTCGACTGCCTCGAGGTCGGCACCGGCTGCGGCGCCTTCAAGCCCGCGAAGCCGTACGGCAAGATCGGCGGCGTCATGACCTGGTCGATCAACTGGGACAAGACGAACAGCTACCAGGTCGCGTCCGTCATCGGCTCGCGCCTCGCGAGCGGCCCGACCACGCCGACGGACCCCACGGACCCGACAGACCCCACCGACCCCACCGACCCAACGGACCCGACCGACCCCACGGACCCGGGCACCTGCCCCGCCCCGGCGTGGTCCGCCTCGGCCGTGTACACGGGCGGCAACCGCGTCTCGTTCCAGGGCCACACCTACGAGGCGAAGTGGTGGACGACGAACGAGAACCCGACGCAGAGCGGGCAGTGGGGCGTCTGGAAGGACCTCGGCGCCTGCTGACCCGGTCCTCCTCCTGAGACGACGACGGCGCGGCACCCTCGCAGGGTGCCGCGCCGTCGTGCGTGGTGCGGGTGTGGACCACCCGCGGGAGGACTGCCGTCAGGCGGCGTCGTCCTCGAGCAGCTTCGTCGTCTTGGACTGGTCCAGCGGGATGCCGGGGCCCATCGTCGTCGTCAGCGTGGCCTTGGTGATGTAGCGGCCCTTCGAGGACGACGGCTTGAGACGCAGGACCTCTTCGAGGGCCGCCGCGTAGTTCTCCACGAGCGCCTTCTCGTCGAACGAGACCTTGCCGATGATGAAGTGCAGGTTCGCGTGCTTGTCGACGCGGAACTCGATCTTGCCGCCCTTGATGTCGGACACGGCCTTCGCCACGTCCATCGTCACGGTGCCGGTCTTCGGGTTCGGCATGAGACCACGGGGACCGAGCACCTTGCCCAGGCGGCCGACCTTGCCCATGAGGTCGGGCGTCGCCACGGCGGCGTCGAAGTCGGTGTAGCCACCGGCGACCTTCTCGATGAGGTCGTCGCCGCCGACCTCGTCGGCACCGGCCGCACGGGCCTCCTCCGCCTTCGCGGCGTTCGCGAAGACGATGACGCGGGCCGTCTTGCCCGTGCCGTGGGGCAGGTTGACCGTGCCACGGACCATCTGGTCCGCCTTGCGCGGGTCGACACCCAGGCGGAACACGACCTCGACGGTCGCGTCGTACTTCACGGTCGACGTCTCCTTGGCGAGACGGACCGCCTCGAGCGGCGCGTAGAGACGCTCGCGGTCGATCTTCTCCTCGGCGTTGCGGTACGCCTTGCTGCGCGTTGCCATCTGCTTCTCCTTCTGCAGTCGTGGTCTGCGGGTCCGCGCGGACCCTGCCACCGTCGTCCGCGAGGTGCGGATCGACGTCGTGCCCGAGGCCGGCACGCGGTGCGTGCCGGCCTCGGTACGTCGTCCGGGGCGCCTCGGGCGCCCGGGACAGACGTGGTCTGTCGTCAGCCCTCGACGGTGATACCCATCGAGCGGGCCGTGCCGGCGATGATCTTCGACGCGGCGTCGAGGTCGTTCGCGTTGAGGTCCTCGAGCTTGGTCTGGGCGATCTCGCGCACCTGGTCGGCGGTGATCTTCGCGACCTTGACGGTGTGCGGCGTGGCCGAGCCCTTCTGCACGCCCGCGGCCTTCTTGATGAGCTCCGCAGCCGGCGGGGTCTTCGTCACGAACGTGAACGAACGGTCCTCGTAGACCGTGATCTCCACGGGGATGACGTTGCCGCGCTGCGACTCGGTCGCCGCGTTGTAGGCCTTGCAGAACTCCATGATGTTCACGCCGTGCTGACCGAGCGCGGGGCCGATCGGCGGGGCGGGCGTCGCCGCACCGGCCTGGATCTGGAGCTTGATGAGGCCGGAGACCTTCTTCTTGGGAGGCATGACTCTTCCCTGACTTTCTTCTCGTGGACCGACGCCGTGGGCGATGACCCGGTTGCAGTGCTGCGCTCACGCGAGGCGGCTCGGGCCGCCCCGACGTCAGATCTTGGCGACCTGGTTGAACGACAGCTCGACCGGGGTCTCCCGGCCGAAGATGGAGACGAGGACCTTGAGCTTCTGGTTCTCGACGTTGATCTCGGAGATCGTGGCCGGCAGCGTGTCGAACGGGCCGTCCGTGACGGTGACCGACTCGCCGACCGTGAAGTCGACCTCGACCGGAGCCTTCGCGGCGGCCTGGGCGGGCTTTCCGGGCTCCGGGGCGGGGGCCAGCATCGGCGCGAGCATCGAGAAGACCTCGTCGAGCGTCAGCGGCACGGGCTGGTGGGTGTGGCCGACGAAGCCGGTGACACCGGGCGTGTGGCGCACGGCGCCCCACGACTCGTCGGTGAGGTCCATGCGGACGAGGACGTAGCCCGGGATGCGCACGCGTCGGACGATCTTCTTCTGCGCGTTCTTGATCTCGGCCACCTCCTCCATGGGGACCTCGATCTGGAAGATGTAGTCCTCCATGTTCAGGCTCTGGATACGGTTCTCCAGGTTGGCCTTCACACGGTTCTCGTAGCCCGCGTAGGAGTGGATGACGTACCAGTCGCCGAGCTGCGTGCGCAGCGTGCGCTTGAACTCCGCGACCGGGTCCTCGATGACGTCGCCGTCCTCGTCGACCGGGCGCTCGTCCTCCGACACGTCCTCGTCCGCCTCGTCGTCCGACGCGTCCTCGTCCGCCTCGTCGTCCGTGGCGTCCGCGTCGACCGTCTCGTCAGCCTCGTCGACCGCCGGGACGTCCGTGGTCTCCTCGACGTCGTCCTGGGCACCCTCGGGCTGCGTCGGGTCGACGTTCTCCGTCTGGTCCAGCGACTCCTGGGACACGAACGAACCTGCTTTCTGACGAACTGCTCGATGACTTCTTCTGGAAGCGCCGACGGCGCCCCGAGGGGCGCCGGCTGCCGTGGTGAGGCCCGGCACGACCGGGCGGAGGTGGCTCGCTAGCCGAAGACCCACATGACGGCCTTGCCGATCCCGAGGTCGAGCACGGTCACGAAGGCCATGACCACGACCACGAAGACCAGGACGACCGTCGTGTAGGTGATGAGCTCCGAACGGGTCGGCGTGACGACCTTGCGGAGCTCGGCGACCACCTGGCGCACGAAAAGGGCGATGCGCGCGAAGATGTTGGGCTTCTTGTCCGCGGACGGACGGCCCTTCTTCTTCACCTCGTCGGCGCGTGCGCCGCCTGCACCCACGGCCTCTGACGGCGATTCGCTCACTCGTTCTTCCCCATCGCTCACGTACGGGACCTGCTCGAACCCTCGGTGCGGCCCGGTGCCGGGCCGCGCGTGGTTCCGGGGAAGGTCCCGCAAGAGCCACGCCGTGCAGGGTAGACAGGACTCGAACCTGCAACCTGCGGTTTTGGAGACCGCTGCGCTACCAATTGCGCCACTACCCTTCGTGCTCGACGACGCCGTACGAGCCCCCGGCCCCGGGACGAAACACGTCTCACGGGCGCGGACCAGCGTGGCGGGCGTCAACCACCGAGGGATCACTGTACGCGACGCGAGGCCCCTGGTCGAACCGCCGTCCACCGATCGGTGGACACGAGGTCCGGACGAACGGCCGTCGCGCGCGGCGGGGCCCCGTCGACAGGCTGGTCCCATGACGACGACACCCCTCCCCACCGGCTCCCCCGCCGCGGGCGCCCGGCACAGCGGCCCGGCCGTCGAGGTCCGCGGCCTGCGCAAGAGCTACGGCGCCAAGCAGGCGGTCGACGGCGTCGACCTGCGGGTCGAGCGCGGCGAGATCTTCGCCGTCCTCGGCCCCAACGGCGCCGGCAAGACGACGACCGTCGAGATCCTCGAGGGCTTCCGGCGGCGCGACGCGGGCGAGGTCCGCGTGCTCGGCGAGGACCCGCAGACCGCGGGTCGCGCCTGGCGCTCGCGCATCGGCGTCGTGCTCCAGGACTCGCGGGACCAGGCCGAGCTCACGGTCGCCGAGATCGTCCGGCACTTCGCCACGTTCTACCCGGCGCCGCGCGACCCGGACGAGGTGATCGACGCCGTCGGGCTGCGGGAGAAGGCCCGGACCCGCACGCGCCAGCTCTCCGGCGGCCAGCGGCGGCGCCTGGACGTCGCGCTCGGCATCGTGGGGCGCCCGGAGCTGCTGTTCCTCGACGAGCCGACGACCGGGTTCGACCCGCAGGCCCGCCGCGCGTTCTGGGCGCTGGTCCGCTCGCTGCGCGCGGACGGCACGACGATCCTGCTCACCACGCACTACCTGGACGAGGCCGCGCACCTGGCCGACCGCGCGGCCGTGGTGCGCGCGGGCCAGGTCGTCGCGCTCGACGCGCCCGACCGCCTCGGCGGCCCGGACGCGCGCCGCCCGGAGGTCCGCTGGCTCGACGACGGCACGTGGCGGTCGGAGCGCACCGACTCCCCCACCGCGCTGGTCGCGTCCCTCGCCGCGCGGTACGCCGGACCCGACGGCGAGGTCCCCGGCCTCGCGGTGACCCGCCCGAGCCTGGAGGACGTCTACCTCGAGCTCATCGGCGAGCCGGCCACGGCACCCGACTCCGTACCTGCCGGCACGACCCCACCCGGTCCCCTCGACGCGCGCGCCGAGGACCCCACGCCCGACGGCACGACCGCCGTCGTCCCCGAGGAGGCCCGCAAGTGACCACCGCCCCGACCGCCGCCCGGTCCACGCGCTCCGCCCGACCCGCCGCCCTGCCCGGCGCCGGCCGGCTGGGGGTCGAGCGCACCCGCGCCGAGCTGCGCGCGTTCTTCCGCGAGCGCGACGCCGTGATCTTCATCTTCACGTACCCGCTCATCATGCTCGCGATCTTCGCGACGGTGTTCGACGGCCAGGACCAGGGCACAGCCGGCTACTCCGTGCCGTTCGCGCAGTACTTCCTGCCCGGCATGATCGCGACCGGCGTCATGCTCACGAGCTTCCAGTCGCTCGCGATCTCGATCGCGGTCGAGCGTGACGACGGCTCGCTCAAGCGGCTGCGCTCCACCCCGCTGCCGCCGTCCGCGTACTTCTACGGCAAGGTCGGGCTCGTCCTGCTGACGTCGGTCGTGCAGACCGCGCTGCTCCTCCTGCTCGCCGCGACCGTCTACGACGTCCCCATGCCGTGGGAGATGTCCGACGGCGGCGCGCGCCTCGCGACCTTCGCGTGGGTCTTCGTGCTCGGGTGTGCCGCGGGCGCGGTGTGCGGCGTGGCGTTCTCGTCGCTGCCGCGGTCCGGCAAGTCCGCGACGGCGGTCGTCACGCCCGTCGTGCTCGTGCTGCAGTTCATCTCCGGGGTGTTCTTCGCATTCTTCGCGCTGCCGTCCTGGATGCAGACCGTCGCGTCGCTCTTCCCCCTCAAGTGGATGGCGCAGGGCATGCGCTCGGTGTTCCTCCCGGAGCAGGCGGCGGCGCTCGAGCCGTCGGGGTCGTGGCAGCACGGCGCGACCGCTGCTGTACTGGTCGCATGGCTGGTCGTGGGGCTCGTGGTCGGTGCACGCTCGTTCCGGTGGCGGCGCCGTGACGACGGCTGAGACGCCGTCGCCGGGCGGGGTGGTCGACGGGAGTTCCGCCGACGCCGCGACCGCCGAGCTCGACGGCACGTGGGCCCGCGACGTGCGCTGGTGGGACGTGGCGTTCTACGTCATCGTCGTGCTCAGCGCGCTCGCGCTGCTCGCGGCGGGCGTCAGCGGGAGGGCGCTGCTCGTGTCCCTGGCGGCGGTCGCGACGATCCTCGTGGCCTACCTCGCCTGGGGGCGGCGGGCGGCGCGCACCCGCGACCAGGTGCCGGCCCACCTCTACCTCGTCCTCGCGATCGCGTGCACGCTCGTCGTCGTCGGGCAGGACGCGCTCGGCACGCTCCTGCTGTTCGCGGTCTTCACGCAGATCTGGATGCTGTCGGAGCACCTGTGGGCCCAGGTCGTGCTGTGCGTCGCGCTCGCGGCCGGCACGGCGCTCGCGCTCGCGTTCGACCCGCAGACGGGGCGGGTCGAGCCCGAGGAGCTCGCGAGCGCCGCGCCCCAGATGGGCGTCGCCCTGGCGTTCGCGCTGAGCCTCGGGCTGTGGACCGCGCACACGCTGCGGCAGTCGGAGCGCCACGCGCGGCTCGTCGACGAGCTGCGCGCCACGCAGGCCGAGCTCGGCCGGGCCTCGCACGAGGCGGGCGTGCTCGCCGAGCGCGAGCGCGTCGCCCAGGAGATCCACGACACGCTCGCCCAAGGGTTCACGAGCGTGGTCATGCTCGCCCAGGCCGCGAGCGCCGACCTCGACCGGGGCGCCCCCGACGCGGCGCGCGAACGCCTGACCCTCGTGGAGTCGACGGCGCGGGACAACCTCGCGGAGGCCCGCGCCCTCGTCGCCGCCTCCGCCCCCGCCCCGCTCCAGGGCGGCACGCTCAGCGAGGCGCTGCGCCGGCTCGCGGGCCGCTTCGCGGAGGAGACCGGGACGCGCGTCGAGCTCACCGCCCCGCAGGCCCCTCGTCTGTCGAGCGCGGACGACGTCGTGCTGCTGCGCTCCGCCCAGGAGGCGCTCACGAACGTCCGGCGGCACGCGGCCGCGTCCGCCGTGCGCGTCGACCTCCGGCAGGACCACGCGGGGACGGTGCTCGAGGTGACCGACGACGGACGCGGCCTGCCCGCGGACGCGTCGGGGTTCACGGAGGGCTACGGGCTGCGGGGCATGCGGGAGCGCGCGGCTGCGGAGGGCGGGAGCCTCGAGGTGGGGCCGGCTCCCGGCGGCGGGACGCGCGTCGCGGTCCGCCTGCCCGCCGGCGCGTCGCCGGACGGACCGGCCACGAGCACGCGCGCGACGACGCGGGCGGGAGACGTGCGATGAACCCGGCGGGGGTCGGCGTCGTCCGGGTGCTCGTCGTGGACGACCACCCCGTCGTGCGCTCGGGGATCACCGGCATGCTGGCCGCCGAGCCCGACCTGGAGGTCGTCGGCGAGGCGGGCGACGGCGAGCAGGCGGTGGCGCTCGCCCGCGAGCTGGCGCCCGACGTGGTGCTCATGGACCTGCGCATGCCCGTGCTCGACGGGGTCGGCGCGACGGCTGCCATCGTCGGCGCGCCCGGCCGGGGCGCGGGGCGCGGCGGCGCGGCGGGCGCCCCGCGCGTCGTCGTGCTCACGACGTACGAGACCGACGCGGACATCCTGCGCGCGGTCGAGGCCGGGGCGACCGGCTACCTGCTCAAGGACACGCCGCGGGACGAGCTCGTGGCCGGGGTGCGTGCGGCGGCGCGCGGGCAGACCGTGCTCGCGCCGAGCGTCGCGACCCGGCTCGTCACGTCGGTCCGCGGCGCGGACCGGCTCACGGACCGGGAGATCGAGGTGCTGCGGCTCGTCGCGCGCGGGTTGTCGAACGCGGCCGTCGGGAGCGAGCTGTTCATCACGGAGGCGACCGTGAAGACCCACCTGCTCCGCGCGTTCGCCAAGCTCGGCGTGGACGACCGGACCGCCGCGGTCACGGTCGCCATGCAGCGCGGGTTCCTCACCGGGACCTGACCGGCGTCCGGTGTGACGGGGCCCGTACGGGGGGCGGGCTGCCGTCGGGACCCTGCCCCGTGCGCGACGCGCGGGTCGGGTCCGCGTGACAGACTCCCCGTGTGCGAGACCTGGCGACGCTTCCCAAGGCCCACCTGCACCTGCACTTCACCGGGTCGATGCGCCCGGAGACGCTGCGCGACCTCGCCGCGCAGTACGGCGTGCGGCTCCCCCACGCGCTCGTCGACGGCGACCCGCTCCGGCTCCCGCCCACCGAGCGGGGGTGGTTCCGGTTCCAGCGCCTCTACGACGCCGCGCGCGCGTGCGTGCGCTCCGAGGCCGACATGCGCCGCATCGTGCTCGAGGCCGCGCAGGACGACGCCGCGGAGGGGTCGGGCCGCCTCGAGATCCAGGTGGACCCGACGTCGTACGCGCCGTTCGTCGGCGGCATCACCCCGGCCGTGGAGATCGTGCTCGACGCGGCGCGGTCCGCGAGCGCCGCGACGGGGACGGAGGTCGCGGTGGTCGTCGCGGCGTCGCGCATGCGGCACCCGCTGGACGCGCGCACGCTCGCGCGCCTCGCGGCGCAGTACGCGGGCGAGGGGGCCGGGGAGGTCGTGGGGTTCGGCCTGAGCAACGACGAGCGCCGCGGGGACACGGCGGAGTTCGCGCGCGCGTTCGCCATCGCGCGGCGGGCCGGGCTCGCGTCCGTGCCGCACGGAGGCGAGCTGCTGGGGCCGGCGCACGTGCACGAGGTGGTGCGCGAGCTCGTCCCGGACCGCCTCGGCCACGGCGTGCGGTCCGCGGAGGACCGGCGCGTGCTGGACGACGTCGTGGACCGCGGGATCGCGCTCGAGGTGTGCCCCGCGTCGAACGTCTCCCTCGGGGTCTACGAGGACGCCGGGCAGGTGCCCCTCGGTGCGCTGGTCGACGCCGGGGCCCGCGTCGCGCTCGGCGCGGACGACCCCCTCCTCTTCGGGTCCCGCCTCGTGGCGCAGTACGAGACGGCGCGGCACGAGCACGGCTTCTCCGACGACGAGCTCGCCGCGCTGGCGCGGTCGTCGATCCGGGCGAGCCGGGCGTCGTCGGGCACGAAGGAGCGCCTGCTGGCCGGCGTCGACGACTGGCTCGCGGGAGCCTGACCGGCCGCCTCCCCTTCTCATGTGCGTCTCATCCTGCTCTCGGATACTGGGGCCATGACTCGCCGGACCGTCGCGTGGCTCGTGGGGGCGCTCGTGCTCGTCCTCGGGGGCGCGGCCGCCGCGGGTGCGCTCGCCGCGCGCCCGCAGGACCGTGAGGTCGGGGGCGCCGTGGTCGTGACGCCCGCCCCCGCCCCGCCGACGACCACGCCCGCCCCCTCGCCGACCGCCTCCGACGACGACCACGACGGGGACGGGGACGATGACGACGATGACGACGATGACGACGACGAGGACCGCGTGACGCCCGCCCCGCCGTCGAGCGGCGACGACGATGACGACGACCGCAGCGGCTCCGACCGGGGCGACGGGTGAGCCCCCGGACGCGCCGCGCGGGGCTGACCGTCCGCACCCGCATGCTCGCGGCGTTCCTCGGGCTCTCCGCCCTCGCGCTCCTCCTCGCCGGCGGCGCCGCCTGGTTCCTGCAGCGCGGGCAGATCGACGCGCGCATCGACGAGAGCCTGACCCGGAGCGCGAACGAGCTCGCGCAGCTCGCGGAGTCCGGGGTGAACCCCGTCACGGGCGAGCCCTTCACGTCCGCCGAGGACGTCGTCGTCGCCTCGATCCAGCTCACGGTCCCCGCGCACAACGAGGGCATCCTCGGGCTCCGCGAGGGCCGCACGCCGCTCGTCTCGCAGCAGGAGGTGCGGCTGCGGCTCGAGGACGACCCCGAGCTCGTCGCCGCGCTCTCGCCGCTCGTGGCGGGCGACGACGTCGTGCTGCGCTCGCCGCGGACCGCGACGGCCGACTACCGCGCCCTCGTCGCCCCGGTCCGCTCCGTCGGCGGCACGGGTGCGTCCGGCCAGGCGCCCGCGGCCCTCGTGCTCGCCTACGACCGCTCGGCCGAGCACGCCGAGTTCGCGCAGGTCTTCCGGACCTACGCGGTCGTGGCGCTCGGCGCCCTCGTGCTTATCGGCGTCGTGGGGTGGGTCGTCGCGGGGCGCCTCCTCCAGCCGATCCGCACGCTCTCGCGCACCGCGCAGGACATCGGCGAGACGGACCTGTCCGCGCGCATCCCGGTGACCGGCAACGACGACCTCTCGGACCTGTCGCGCACGGTGAACGGCATGCTCGACCGGATCGAGGGGGCGTTCGACTCGCAGCGGCGGCTCATCGACGACGTCGGGCACGAGCTGCGCACCCCGCTCACCGTGGTCCGGGGGCACCTCGAGCTCATGGACCCGCACGACGCCTCGGACGCGTCCGAGACGCGCGACCTCGCGCTCGACGAGCTCGACCGCATGAACCGCCTCGTCGACGACCTCGTGACGCTCGCGACCGCCGGTCGTCCCGACTTCGTCCGCCCGGTCGACACGGACCTCGGCCGCCTCCTCGACGACGTGCACGACAAGGTCCGCACGCTCGGCGAGCGCCGCTGGCTCGTCGACGCCCGGGCCGACGTCGCCGTGCGTGCCGACGCGCAGCGCCTCACCCAGGCGCTCCTGCAGCTCGCCGCCAACGCGGTGAAGTTCTCGGCGCCCGGGTCCGTCGTCGCGCTCGGCTCGGCCGTGTCCGACGACGGCGCGCGCGTGCGCGTGTGGGTCCGCGACGAGGGCGTCGGGATCGCCCCCGAGCAGCAGGAGCGGATCTTCGAGCGCTTCGCCCAGGCGACCACGCCCGGCGCGGCCCACCCCGAGGGCGCCGGACTGGGGCTCGCGATCGTCGCGGCCATCGCGGAGGGGCACGGCGGCCGGGTGCTCGTCGCGTCGACGCCCGGCGTCGGGTCGACGTTCACGCTGGACCTCCCGCTCGTCCCGGTCGCCGCCGCGTCCCTCGACGCGGCCGACCCGGCGCCCGGCCCGCACGGCCCGGGGCGACGCCCCGCGCCCCCCGCGGTGGCGCCCACCGCGCCGACGGTGCCCAGCGCGCCGTCCGCCGTCACGCCTCCGCTCCCCTCGCTCCCTCCGCGGGCACCCGGGCCGCCGGCACCGCCCGTCGCGGGCCCCGACGACCGCCGTCCGCCCTCGTACCCCGCCCCCGACGGAAGGACCACCCGGTGAGCCAGATCCTCGTCGCCGAGGACGAGACCCGCATCGCGTCGTTCGTGGCCAAGGGGCTGCGCTCGGCGGGCTACGCCAGCACGACCGTCGCGACCGGCCGCGAGGCGTTCGACCTCTCCAGCACCGGCGACTTCGCGCTCCTCGTGCTCGACCTGGGCCTGCCCGACCAGGACGGCTTCACCGTGCTGCGGCGTCTGCGGGAGACGGGCAACGCGATCCCCGTCATCATCCTCACCGCGCGCACGTCGGTCACGGACACCGTCGCCGGGCTCGAGGGCGGGGCCGACGACTACATGGCCAAGCCGTTCCGGTTCGAGGAGCTGCTCGCGCGCATCCGGCTGCGCCTGCGCAGCGAGCCCGCGGGCGAGGTCACGGTGCTCACGCACGGCATCCTGAGCCTCGACCTGCGCACGCGCCGCGCGCGCACCGCCGAGCGCGAGGTCGACCTCTCGGCGCGCGAGTTCGCGCTCGCCGAGGCGTTCCTGCGCAACCCCGGCCAGGTGCTGAGCCGCGAGCAGCTCCTGTCGCGCGTGTGGGGGTACGACTTCGACCCCGGGTCGAACGTCGTCGACGTCTACGTGCGCTACCTGCGCAACAAGCTCGGGGCCGAGCACTTCGTCACCGTGCGCGGCATGGGCTACCGGCTCGCCGACGCCGCCCGCTGACCGGCCGGCCCGCTGACCTGCCGGACCGCAGACCTGCCGGACCGGCGGGCCCGGCCTGCCGACCCGGTCGGCGCAGACGCACCCCTGGCACGACGAACCCGGGCCCGCGGGTCGCGAGGTGGTCCCTCGCGACCGGCAGACCCGGGCGCGGCGCGGCAGCCCGTCGGGCGCCGAGGTCAGTCGGCCGACTGCGGCGACGGCGGCGTGACCGGGCTGGGCGGGGTGTTCGGCGTCTGCGGCGTGTTCGCCGTGTTCGCCGTGGGCGGGGTGTTGGGCGTGTTCGGGGTCTGGCTCGTCACGGCCGAGCCGGAGGTGTTCGCCGAGCCCGCGGTGCTCGGGGAGGCGGACGTGTTCGCCGTGACGGTCGTGATCGACGACCCGTTCTGGACGTCGGTCGGGCTGGGCGTCGCGGACGTGGCGGGCGCGTCGGTCGGCGTGCTCGACGACGTGCCCACCTGGACCGACGGCGAGACGGTCGCCGGCTCGGGGGCGTCGAACGCGCCCTGGGCGGTCGCCACCGTCGCTCCGAGACCGACCGCCCCGAGCGCCCCGGTGACGATCCATGCGCTGCGTGCCTTCATGATCCTTCTCCTTCGTCCGATGGTGCGCACGACCCCTCTGCCGTGCATGCTCCGAGCCTCTCGGTCACGCGTGAGATGCCGAGGAGGCGCCGATGAGAGTGCTCTCAGGAACGGGGGCGGGCTCGGCGGCGACCGTGCCGGGGGCCGCGTCCAGCAGCCCCTCCGCGACCCGCAGCCACGCATCGGCGAGGTCGCGCGACGCCGCACCGGTCGTGAGGGACAGCACGACGCCGGCCGCGCGCGCCCGCAGGGCCGCGGGGTCGACGCGCTCGTCGAACACGGCCAGGCACCGGTCGACGAGCGCCCCCACGCCCCCGTACACCGCGGGGGCGAGCGACGGGAGCACGACGAGGTGCGCGACGAGGCACGCGAGGTCGTCCACGCGGTGCCCCGGGCCGAGCGTGTCGACGTCGAGCAGGACGCCGACGCGGGCGCGTCCCCGCGAGGCAGGGGTGCCGGGTGCCGCCGGGACGTCGAGCAGGACGTTCGCCTCGTAGAAGTCGCCGTGCGTCGCGACGACCGGCCCGGGGTCGCGCGTCGCGACGGCCGTCCGGACCGCGCGGGCGACGCGGTCCACACGCGCCGGGTCCAGCGCGTGCACCGCGAGCGCCGACGCCGCGTAGTGCTCGACGCGCTCGGACCACGCGGGGCGGCGGCGCAGCGTCGTCGCGCGGGCCGGGAGGGCGTCGAGCACGCGCAGGAGCTCGCGCGGGTCGATCGCGGTCGGCTGGCCGTCCGGGCCGAGCGCCGCGAGGTGCTGCGCGAGCGACGGGCCGTGCGCCTCCTCGAGGACGACCACGCCGTCGTCGTGCCACGCGAGGCAGCGCGGGGCGTCCACGGTGGTGGACCGGAAGAGGTCGTGCCGACGGACGAGCGAGCGCGCCCGGTCGGGCCGGACGACCTTGACGTAGACCGTGCGCGCGGACGTCCGCGCGCGCAGCACCGCGCGCCGCAGCGGGCGGTAGGCGACCGTCGTCACCGACTCCACAGCCTCGCCGGGCCCGAGCGCTCCCGCCGCCGCGAGGCGGCGCGTGAGCTCGCCCGCGTCGCACGCGGCGGCGAGGCCGGGCAGCAGCGGGTCGGCGGGGTGGCGCCACACGTGCACGACGCGCGGACCGTCCGCGAGGCGGACGACCCCCGCCCCGACCGCGTCGGGCGAGAGAGGGGCCGTCGTGGCGAGCAGGTACTCGGCGGCGTCCGCCGCGGCGGTGCCCCCGCCCGGCCCGGCCGCGAGCGCGCGGCGGGCGACGACGTCGTACCCGACGGTGACCTCTGCGCCGGGGCGCGCGTGCACCTGGTGGACGCGCCACGTGTCGAGGCTCGCGCCGTCGGCGCCCAGCGCCACGGCGAGCAGCTCTCCCGCCTCGGGGGCGGTGAGCAGGTCGAGCCAGGCGCGCTGGTCGGGCGCGGGAGGGGCGAGCGTCATGGCCCCAGGCAACCTCGCGCGCGTGGCTCGCGGGTGAGACCGGGATGAGAGACCTCTCATCCGGGCGCGCCGGTCCGGGATCCGCGGGGTCTTGACGGGCCGAGGCGCGCGTGCCATTGTACTGATGTGTTGATACAAACGTCGGAAGGTCCGCAGGGCGCCGACCTCTTCCTCCCCGCGGCGTACGACCTCGCGTGGACCGGCGCGGTCCTCGCCGTCCTGGTGGCGCTCGGCGTCGCGGTGGTGCTCGCCGTGCGCGCCGCGACGCGCGCGCCCGAGCCGTGGCTCCAGGGGCTCGCCACGGAGGACCCGGTGCGCCGCGCCGCCCGGCGGCACGCGACGACCGTGAGCGTCGCCGCGGTGACGGCCGCGCTCCTCGTCGGCGCCGTCGTCGCCCAGGCCGCCGCGACCTCCGTCGGGGGCCTCGCCGAGGGCGTGCTCGTGGGCCTCTCCCCCGCGGTCGTCGGGCTCACGTTCCTCGGCGCGCACGCCGTCGGGGAACGCACCTGGCCGCGCCAGCGGACCTCGGTCCGCGCGGCCACGCTGCGGCCACGGACCGTCGCGGACGTCGCGCCCCGCGGCCTGCGTCGCCTCACCTGGTCGCTCGGGACGCTCGTCGTGCTGCTCGCGGTCGTCGGCGCGCTCACGGCGAGCGACGACGGGCGGTCCGTGACCCGCGTCCTCGGCGACTCGACCTCGACCGCGAGCCCCTACCCCGGCGCGTTCTACGGCGCGTGGCTCGCGCTCGCGGCCGTGCTGGTCGTCACGGGCGCCGAGGGGGTGCTGCGCCTCGTCGCCCGCCGCCCGGCGGTCGCGCAGGTCGACGAGGCGTGGGACGTCGGCCTGCGCCGCGCGTCCGCGCACCGGGTCCTGCGGGGCGCGCAGCTCGCGCTCGGGCTGACGGCCGCGGGGATGCTCGGCATCGGCGCGAACGCCGCGGCGCGGGTGGGCTATCCGGGGGCGGTCGTCCTCGTCGTCGTCGCGGTCGGGCTGGCGCTCGCGGCGATCGCCGTCGTCGTGCGGGCCGCCCCGGACCCGGACGCCTGGGCGGACGCCCACGCGAGCGCGGCGGGGCGCGGCCATGCCGCCGGCTGAGCTGCGCGTCGAGATCGACCTGCGGTCGGGGCTCGCGCCGTACGAGCAGATCCGGTCGCAGGTCGTCGCGCACGTCGCCGCCGGTCGCCTGCGCGTCGGCGACCGCCTGCCGACGATCCGCGCGCTCGCCACGGACCTCGGGCTCGCGCCCGGGACCGTGGCGCGCGCGTACCGCGAGCTCGAGGCGGCCGGGGTCGTCACGACGCGGCGGCGCGCCGGGACGGTCGTGGCCGACGGCGTCTCCGCGAGCGACGTCGCCGCGCGCCACGCCGCGCACGAGCTCGTCCGCGCCGGACGCGAGGCCGGCCTGTCCGACGACGCGATCCTCGACGTCGTGCGCGGGGCGCTGCTGCACGAGCCGCCCGGGTCGGGGGACGCCCGACGCTGAACGACGCTGGACGCCGCTGGACGGTGCTGGGCGACCCGGCGCTGGACGGGGCGCCGACCGGGCGCTGGACGGGCGAACGCCCTCGGTCGCGGTCCCGCGGTCGGCGGACGGAGGACGCGGCCGAGCCCGTCCGGCCCGCGCCCGACCCGTCGCCGCGTCACGACAGGGTCACGATCCGCCGACAGACGCCCGGCACGGACGTCCGAGGCACCGGCCGGGCGCATGATGGTGCTCCGCGGCGGACGCCGCGGCACACGTGAGGGGGAACAGGTGGACGGAGCTTCCGCGAGCGCGCGGACGGGCGCTGCGACGCGCACGACGGCGGGGGACGCGGCGTGCGCCGCTCCCGCGGCCGCGGGGCGCGGACCGGGCCGACGTCGGCGCGGTGCCGGCGCGGCGTCGCTCGCCGTCGTCGCCACGCTGGTCGCGGCGCTGGCGCTCGCAGGCTGCCAGGCCGGGCTGCCCGACCTCGAGCCCGGCCGGACGCCGTCGGCCACCGCGGACGTGCCCGTGACGACGGAGCCCGCGAGCCCGAGCCCCACGGACACGGAGACCACGCCCGAGCCGCCGGAGACGCCGACGACCGAGCCCACGCCCACCGAGACTCCCGCCCCCGAGCCGAGCACGCCCCCGCCCGCGCCGGAGCCGACCCCCGAGCCGCCGCCCGCACCCGTCGAGCCGGAGGAGCTCGCGCGCGGCGCGACCGGCGAGCGCGTCGTCGCGCTGCAGCAGCGCCTCGCCGACCTCGGCTACTTCATCGGCGCGCCCGACGGCGACTTCGGCGGCGGCACGCAGCAGGCCGTGTGGGCGCTGCAGAAGGCCGCCGGACTCTCGCGCGACGGCGTCGTGGGCCCCGCGACGCAGGCCGCGCTCGACCAGGGCGTCACGCCGCAGCCGCGCAGCGGGTCGGGCAAGGTCATCGAGATCGACCTCGACCGCCAGCTCCTGCTCGCCGTCGAGGACGGTCGCGTCGTCACGGTCGTCAACGCGTCGTCGGGCAACGGCGAGTCGTACGAGGCCAAGGGCCGGACCTACCGCGCGGGCACGCCGCGCGGAGAGTTCCGCGTCGGCCGGCAGGTCGACGGCAACCACTCGTCGAGCCTCGAGCTCGGCGACATGTGGCGTCCCAAGTTCTTCACCGGCGGCATCGCGGTGCACGGCTCGGGCTCTATCCCGCCGTGGCCCGCGTCGCACGGGTGCGTGCGCGTCGCGAACTCGGCGATGAACTGGCTCTGGGACACCTGGCACGCCGACCCGGGCACCCCGGTCCTCGTCTACTGACCTACCCGTTGTGGGCATGGAATGGGCCCGGTTCCGAGGTCGGAACCGGGCCCATTCCATGCCCACAACCGGTGGGTCGGTCAGAGGGAGACGCCGACGAGGACGGGCTCCGGGACCAGGTCGACGCCGAACGCCTCGCGCACGCCGTCGCGGACCGCGCGCGCGAGCTCGACCAGGTCCTCCGCGCTCGCGCCGCCACGGTTGGTGAGCGCCAGGGTGTGCCGGGTCGACAGCCGCGCGAGGCTCGACGGACCGTGGACGCCGAAGCCCTTGGTGAACCCCGCGTGCTCGATGAGCCACGCCGCGGACGTCTTGACGAGCGTCGGGTCGACCTCGCCCAGGCTCGGGCCCGTCGTGCGGGACGGCGTCGCCGAGCGCACCGGGTAGCGCGGGGCCTCCGCCGGGAGGAGGTCGGCCTGCGCCGCCGCGACCACGGGGTTCGTGAAGAACGACCCGGCGCTCCAGCGGTCGTGGTCCGGACCCGTCTCCCCGGGCACGGCGTCGTCGGGCGACGCGGGCGCGACGTCCGGGCCGACGCCGTCGAGCAGCATGCCCTTGCGCGCCCGCAGTGTCAGGACCGCCTCGCGCACGTCCGCGCTCGGGGCCCGGTCGCCGACCTGCACGCCGAGCGTCCGGGCGAGCTCCGGGTACGCGACCGGGGCGGACAGCGAGCCGAGCCGGGACTGGAAGCCGACGTCGAGCACCACGTAGCGCGGCGACGGGTACCACGGGCCGTCCGCCTCGCCGTCACCGCTCACCGCGGCGTGCATGCTGCGCTTCAGCAGCGACGTGCGGTACCCGAACGCGAGCTCGCCCAGCGCCAGGGTGCGCACGCGCGACCGCCGGCGGTCCCACACCCGCACGGTCGAGATCACCCCCGCGACCTCCTGGCCGTACGCGCCGATGTTCTGCACGGGCGCGGCACCGACCGTGCCCGGGATGCCGGAGAGCGCCTCGACGCCCACCCACTCCTCCGCGACCGCGCGCGCGACCAGCTCGTCCCAGTCCTGCCCGGCAGGGGCGTGGAAGCTCGCACCGCCGCACGAGTCCTCGGCGTCCACGGTGATCCCGCGCCGCAGGTCGCGCACGACGACCCCGCCGAAGCCCTCGTCACCGACGAGCAGGTTCGAGCCGCCGCCGATCACGAGGAGCGGCTCCCCGGCGTCGTCCGCGGCCTGCACCGTCTCCAGCAGCTCCGCCTCGCTGTGCGCCTCGACGTACCGGTCCGCCGGACCGCCCACCCGCAGGGTGGTCAGCTCCGCCAACGAGGGCGCGCCGACGGCGTCGGGCCGCAGGCCCGGCGCGGTCCGGACGATCTCGGGCAGGTCGCGGTCGACGGGGGTGAGGGGTTCGCACGTCACCGCCCCAGCGTAGTTCGCCCCCGCCCCGACCCGCCGCCGCCACCGTTCGCCCGATCGGACTCAGGCCCGCGGGCTCGGTCCGCGGCGCGCACGGACTCTGCCGCCTGCGGGGTGGGGTCCGGGCGCAGCGGCACCACGACACAGCGGCGTCGGCGCCGAAGCCGAAGCCGAAGCCGACGCCGACGCCGACGCCGACGCCGACGCCAGTCTCGTGCACCGACCGCATGCAGCGGGAACCGTGCGGTCGAAGCTGACACCGCGGGTAGTCGCCCCAGGCAGCCCAGACCAGGCCGAGACACCGTAGGGCGGGGTGGGTGGTGGTGCCGCGTCGTGGCGGGCCTGGACGAGGGATCGTCCGGAGTGAGCTCGCGAACGCAGGACGATCCCGACCGAGAACACGGGAGCCGCGAGGAACGAGCGGCGGATGGTAGACGCGGCACCACCACCCCCCCCCCCCCCCCCCCCCCCCCCCCCCCCCGCGGGGCAGAACCCCCGGCGAACCCCCCCAACCCCGGGGCGAAGGAGCCCCCC
>NZ_JBHJYJ010000001.1:84968-250191 GCF_042269845.1 Cellulosimicrobium sp. NPDC055967
CGGACGATCCCTCGTCCAGGCCCGCCACGACGCGGCACCACCACCCACCCCGCCCACCCAAGGCGACCACGCGCCGTCGGGCATGACCACGGCTCTACCCCGCGAAACCAGGGCTCTACTTCGCGCAACCACGGCTCGGCCTCGGCCGACCAGGGCTCTAACTCGCGCGACCAGGGCTCTAGCTCGGCACATCGTGCGGTCGGTGCGGGTCAGCGGTCGGGGGTCACCTCGGAGCGCCGGGCGGCCTGCTGGCCCGCGGAGCCCGCGGCGGTGGGGAGGGGGCGGGTGGCGCCGACGACCAGCAGGCCGACGACCACGGGCACGGCGATCACGAGGAGCGCGGCGCGGTAGCCGACGTGCTCGGCGAGGAACCCGATGAGGGGCGGGCCCATGAAGAACGCGGAGTAGCCGATGGTCGCGACGACGCTCACGCGCACGGCGGCGCGCGCCGGGTCGTCGGAGGCTGCGCTCATCCCGACGGGGAAGCCGAGCGCCGCGCCCATGCCCCACGCGACCACGCCGAGCAGCGCGAGCCAGATGCTCGGCGAGAGCGTGAAGAGGAGCAGCCCGACGAGGGCGAGCGCGGCGCCGAGCCGTAGCACGGTGACGCGCCCGTAGCGGTCGAGCAGGCCCGTGCCGAGGAGGCGCATCCCGGTCATGGCCGTGAGGAACACGGCGAGGCCGACGGCGCCCATCGCGTCGGACGTCTCGAAGCCGTCGACGACGGCGAGGCTGACCCAGTCGTTCGCGGCGCCCTCGGTGAGCGCGGCGGCGAGGACGACGAGCCCGATGAGGAGCGTGCGCGGCTCGGTCCACGCGCTGAGCGCGCCGCGCGCGTTCTCCGACGCGGTGAGTGGTGTGCCGCTCCCGGCCGCGGCGGCGGGGTCCGCGCCCGCGGCGTCCTCCGACGCGTCGACGACGGCGTGGTCCACCTGCCCGGCCGGGAGGAAGAACCGCACGCACCACAGCACGCCGAGGAGGCTCAGCACGACCGCGGCCGTGAGGTGCGCCTGGACCGGGACGTGGAGCGCGGCCATGAGGGCCCCGACGCCGGCGCCCGCCATGGTGCCGAACGAGAAGCCGGCGTGGAAGCGCGGCATGATCGCCTTGCCGAGCCGCTGCTCGACGGCGGCGCCCTCGAGGTTCATCGCGGCGTCCCACACGCCCGTGCCGATGCCGGCGAGGAAGAGCCCGGCGCGCACGACGACGTCCTCCCCCGCGGCCACGCCGGTGACGGCGGTGACGAGGCCGACGACGTTGGTCACGGCGAACAGCGTGACGGCCTTCGACGCGCCGAGCCGCTGCACGACCATGCCGGAGAGGGGCAGCGCGAGGAGCGACCCGACGGCCATGAAGAGCAGCAGGAGACCCATCTGCGCCTCGGTGAAGCCGAGCGAGTCCCGGACCGCGGGCAGGCGGGACGCCCAGGTCGCGAAGTTGAAGCCGTTGAGGAAGAAGACCGCGAACACGGCCCAGGTGGCGAGCGCGACGACGCGGCGGTCGGTGCGGGCGGTGGTCATGCGGAGGTCTCCTCGCGGCGGTGCGACGGGCGGGTTCGGGGGCGGCGTGCGGAGGCACGGTGGACGGTGGACGACCCGGTGCGGGACGTCGCGCGAGGTCGGCGGAGCCGGCGGGGGCGGCGTGCGTCGTCGGCCTCGTCCGGGACGGCGCCGGTCGTGCCGTCCTGGTCGGGGTCGCCCGTCCGCTCGGCGGCGTCCGCGGCGACCGCCGCGTCGGTCTCGGGACCATCCTCCACCCCGTGGGGCACGTCGTCGTCCGCACCCGCGGCGGGTCGCGGCGTCCGGGCGGCGAGCGCGGCCGGGGTGCGCAGGGGCGTGACCTGGCGCGCGAGGAGGACGCTGAGGACCATCGCGGCGACGATGAGCACGAGCGCGTGACGCGCACCCATGGCCTCGGCGGCGAGCCCGAGCAGGGGCGGTGCGGCGAGCGACGCCATCGACGCGAACGCGGAGACGACGGACACGCGGCTCGCGGCGCGCAGCGGCTCGTCGGACGCGGCCGCGATGCCGACGGGCACCGCGAGCGCCGCGCCGAAGCCCCAGAGCACGACCCCGGCCCCGGCGAGCGGGAGCGTCGGCGCGAACCCGAAGAGGAGCAGCCCGGCGATCGACGCGACGCCCGAGGCGCGGAGCACGGTGACGCGGCCGAAGCGGTCGATGAGGCGCGTGCCGGCGAGGCGCATGACGGTCATGGCCGCGACGAACGTGCCGAACACGACGGCGCCGACGGCCTCGGTCTGCGCGAACCCGTCGACGACGGCGAGCGAGAGCCAGTCGTTGGCGGACCCCTCGGACAGCGCGGCGGAGAGGATGACGAGGCCGATGAGCAGCGTGCGCGGCTCGCGCCACGCCGAGAGCGCCGCCCCGAGCCGGGCGCCGCGGCGGGCGAGGCGCGCGCGGAGCCCGGCCGTCTCGACGTCGACGACGGCGTCGCCGAGCGCCTCGACCGGTGCCGGGGCGTCCGTCGGCGCGCGCGTCGGGAGCGTGTCGTGGACCGTCGCGGGGATCGCGGCGAGACGCCAGACCATGGCGACCGTGCCCGTGGCGACGAACTGGACGAGCACGGGGACCTGCGCGTGGGCGCACGCGGCGCCGACGAGCGACCCGACGACGGCGCCGATGGAGAACGCGGCGTGGAACTGCGGCAGGATCGTGCGCCCGACCCGCCGTTCGATGCCCGCGCTCTCGACGTTCATCGGGACGTTGCCGAGCGAGAAGGCCATGCCGTTGACGAAGATGCCGGCGGCGAGCAGGGGGACGGAGCCGGTCGCGGGGCCGAGGCCGAGCAGGAGGAACGCGACGCCGAACAGGACCGCGGAGACGGCGAAGGCGACGCGGCCGCCGAAGCGCGTGACGAAGGGGCCGGCGGCGGTGACCGTGGCGAGGGCACCGACGGCGCCCGCGAGCAGCACGACGCCGAGGTCGGCGGGGGTGAGGTCGAGCGCGTCGCGCACCGAGGGGATGCGCGCGAGCCAGCTCGACATCATGACGCCGTTGAGCGCGAAGACGCCCAGCAGGACCCAGCGCGCCCGGGTCAGGGCGCGGGGGTCGGACAGGAGGTCGGTCGGTGACTGCGCAGCACCTCCTCGAATCGATTCGATCCGACGGCCGAGGGTGCGCTTCGAATCGATTCGACGCATGGTCACCAGTGTGCGGGTACGCTGGCCGCGCGTCAATCGAGAATCCCGCGCGCGCGGGAGGCAGGGAGCGTGATGAGCGACACCCCCGGAAGCCGGGAGCCCGCGGCGACCGCCGCGCCGGCCCACCGGCCCACGCTCGCCAAGGTCGCCGAGCTCGCGGGGGTCTCCGTCTCGACGGCGTCGCTCGCCTTCTCCGGTGCGGGGCCGATCACCCCGGAGACCCGGGCCCGCGTGCTCGACGCGGCGAAGGAGCTCGGGTACACGGGTCCCAACCCGCTCGGCCGCCAGCTCCGGTCGGGGCGGTCCGGAGTCGTGGGCGTCGTCGTCGGCGACCAGCTCCGCCGCGCGTTCCGGGACCCCGTCGCCGTCCAGGTGCTCGACGGCCTCGTCTCGACCCTCGGCGAGAACGGCCTCGGCGTGCTCCTCATCCCCGGCATCCCGTCGGACGACCCGGCCCGCGCCGTCGACCCGCTCGTCGAGAGCGCGGCCATGGACGTCGCCGTCCTCGTGTGGGGCGTGGGGTCCGACGACGCGACGCTCGCCGCGCTGCAGCGGCGCGGGGTGCCCGTGGTCATCGGGGAGGGGCGCGCGGTCGAGGGCACCCCGCTCGTCGCGATCCGCGACCGGGTCGGCACGGCCGACGCCGTGCGGCACCTCGTCGACCTCGGCCACACGCGCGTCGCGGAGGTCTCGCTCCCCCTCGACAACTCCGACCGCAGCGGGCCGATCGACGCGCGACGGCTCGCCCAGGTGGACCGCACGCCCACGGCGAACCGGCTCGCGGGCGTGCGGGACGTCGTCGAGCCCGTCGCGAGCTGGGAGACCGAGGCGTCGCTCGTCGAGCACGGCCGCTCCGCGACCCTGGCCCTCCTGGGACGCCCGGGCGCGGACGGGACGACCGAGCCCGCCGACCCCGCCACCCGCCCCACGGCGGTCATCGCCCACTCCGACCTGCTGGCGGCGGGCGCCCTGCTCGCCGCGCGCGAGCTCGGCCTGCGGGTGCCCGACGACGTCTCGGTCGCCGGGTTCGACGGGCTCGACCTGCCCTGGCTCGCCCCGGACGTCCTCACGAGCGTCCACCAGCCGCTCGCCCGCAAGGGCTCCGAGCTGGGTCTCGCCGTCATCCGCCAGCTCGCGGGCGAGAGCCCGACGACCGTCGAGCTCGACGTCGAGCTGGTGGTGGGGACGACGACGGGCCCCGCCCCCACCACCTGACACCGGCGCGTCAGCCGAGGCGACCGGGCTGCAGCGGGTTCGCCCGTGCGGCCGCCAGGAGGTACCAGGACGTCGCCCCGACGTGCTGGACCTGGAAGTACCCGAACCCGAAGCCCGAGTCGATCAGGCTCGACGCGGCGACGACGCCCGCGCGTTCCGGCAGCGCGGCGCCGCCGATCGTCTGACCGGCCCCGACGCCCTCCTGCACGCCCTGCACCTCGCGCAGCAGGCCGTCCGCGCGGACCCGGTCGTCGTCCCGCTCGCAGCCGCGGCGCCCCCGCCGGCGGTCGTCGCGGCCACCGCGCCCGCGCGCCCCGCGGTCCGCGAGCGCCGACGCGAGCTGCGCCGTCCCCTCCAGCCACACGCCCTGCTGGTGGACGGGCAGCCCGTTGTACGACGCCGTCGACGTCAGGCTCCCGCTCGAGAACGTCACGCCCTCGACGACCGCCCCCGCGGGGAGCTGTGACACGCCCTCGCCCGCGACGTCGCGCGCGGCCAGCGCATCGTCCGCCCAGTCGAGCGCGCGGGCGTAGCGCCGCTCGCGCAGCGCGAGCCAGCCCCACGTCTGCGGGTCGAGCGGGAGCGGGTCCCGGTTGATCTCGGTGCCGTCGTTCGTGCCGGTGTACAGGTAGCCGCCGTCGGGCTCCCACATGCGGTCGACGAACGCGCGGGCGTGCTCGGCGGCCCGATCCCAGCGCCGGTCGCGCGTCACGGACCCGAGCTGGCGGAAGAACGCGACGCAGTCGATGTTGTGCTCGGTCGAGCCGTTGGGGATCGGGACGTTCGCGCCGTCGACGCCGAACGAGAACCCGCCGAGGGGAGCCTGCGACCACGTGTTCGCGACGATCCACTCGCCGATCCGCAGCGCGGCGTCCCGGTAGCGCCGCTCGCGCGTCACCGCGTGCAGGTGCAGCAGCGCGATGCCCGGCCAGGCCATGTCCCCGACCGCCGTCCCGAGGAAGCCGAACTGCCACCCGACGTTCGCCGTGCCGTCGGGCAGCACGAGCCCGTGCTCCTGCGGCGTGCCGTCGTAGAAGGTGTACGGCCCGACGTTGTACGCCTGGCGCAGGCGGCCGTCGTCGTGGTCGGGGTCGTTCTCGAGCGCGAACACGAGGCCGTCGCCGAGCGCCCGCGCCCGGTCGAGGTGTCGCCGGCCGGCGGTGAGCGTCGCGAGGATCGCGAGGGCGTTGTCGTAGACGAACGCCGTGGAGAACAGGCCGAGCTGGTCGGCGTACGACTGGGCGATCCGCGGGCCGGGGTTGACGTCGGGGTACGCGTCGGTCGCCGCGGCGAGGAAGCCGTGGGCGCGCTGGACCGACGCCGCGCGGCCCCGCGCCGGGCTACCGGCTGTCTGCCCGACGGCGCCCGCCGCCGCAGGCAGGGTCGCGCCCGGGCGGGCTGCCGCCGGGGTCGCGGTGAGACCCGCGAGCGCGAGCGCACCGCCGAGCGCGAGGACGGCGCGGCGGTCGAGCCCGCGCGGAGGCGCGGGCGTGGGGTCGTGATCGCGAGGTTCGTGGGGTGCGGGTCGGCCACCGTGCTGGGTCATGAGCGTCTCCTTCGACGTCGTGAGGGGCGCGACCCACCGTAGTGGGAGCGTTCCCATGGCGAAAGGGGGCAGGCCGTGGCGAACGATGTCGAATCGTGCGCCCCACCGCCGCGCGAGACTCAACCTTCCGGGGGCGTCGTGCGTGTGACAGTCATGACCGTGGACGCGATCGCCCTCTCGGCCGACGACGAACCCGACGAGAGCCCACCCCCCGACGCCGTCCTCCCCGTGGTGCGGGCCGCCACGTCGCACGAGCAGGAGTTCAGCGACTTCATGGCGAGCGCCGCGCCCCGGCTCGCACGCACCGCGTGGCTGCTGTGCGGCGACGTGCACCTGGCCGACGAGCTCGTCCAGCAGGCCCTGACCCGCACGTACCTGCACTGGCGCGCGGCGCGGGAGCGCGACCCGTACGCCTACGCCCGCCGCACGCTCGCGAACCTGCGGGTCGACACGTGGCGGCGACGACGCCGGGAGGTGCTCGTCGCCCCGCCCGACCTCCCGGAGACCGCGAGCGACGCCCGGGCCGACCAGCACACCGAGCGGGACGTCCTCGTCCGCGCGCTCGCGACGCTCACGGCCCGCCAGCGCCGCATCGTCGTGCTGCGCCACCTCGTCGGGCTGAGCGAGAAGGAGGTCGCCGACGACCTCGGCGTCTCTGTCGGGACCGTGAAGTCCACAGCCTCGCGGGGGCTCGCCCAGCTGCGCTCGGTCCTCGGCGCCGCCGATCCCGCCGACGCACGGGGCCGCGCGCAGTGGCCTGCCCCCGCGCCGCACCCCCTCTCCACCGACCGGACCGACAGGAGGCAGCCATGACCGGCACCCTTCCGACCGACGACGAGACGTTCGCCCACGCGCTGCGCGCGCGGGTCGACGCGCTCGCCCCCCGCATCGACGTCGACACCGACCGCGTGCTCCCGACGGCCCGCCGCGGCCGACGACGGCGCCGCACCGTCGTCTCGGGCCTGTGCGCGCTCGCGGTCGTCGCCGGCGGGGTGGGCGCCGCGAGCTACTGGGCGGAACCCAGTCCCACCCACCCGTCGCAGCTCGCCCCGGCGAGCGGCGGCGACGCCACGGCCCTGGGTCCTGACGGGAGACCGCAGGGCAACGGCCCCTCCGACGGGCCGTACTGGCGCGTCCGGACCCTGACGACCACGACGAACACGACCATCGACGGACGGACGGAAGAGAGCACGCAGGGCATCACGTACTGGACCGCCCGCGACCCGGAGGGCGACTCGTACCGGGCCTTCGAAGGGGTCGAGGCCCTGGACCCCTGGCCCGGCTCGACGTTCGGGTCGCTCGTCGTCGACGGGGAGCTCGTCCGGCTCAGCTGGGACGCAGCCGCCACGCTCCCGACGGACCCTGCGGAGCTCGACGCGCTCCTGCGCGACAGCATCCGCGCGGAGCTCGGGTCGGTGAACGAGGACGCGCTCGCCCAGAAGACGTGGAACCTCCTCAAGAGCGGGCCCACGTCGCCCGCCGTGCGCGACGGGCTGTGGGCGACGCTGACCGGGCTGACGGGCAGCACCCCGCTGGGTGCCGTCCAGGACACGCTGGGTCGCGCCGGGGAGGGCCTCGAGTGGGTCGGCGAGGACCAGAGCAACCGGATCGTGCGCTTCGTCTACGACACCGCCGAGCACCGGCTCCTCGAGCTCACCTTCGACGTCGACCTCAGCGCGTTCGGCAACGAGCCCACCGACGACGACCCGACCGCGGGGACGAGTGACGAGGGTGCCGCGCTGCAGCACGTCGTGGATCGCACCACGTACCTCGACGAGGGCGAGGTTGCCGGGCCGCCCCCCGAGAGCGGCGGCCCCGACTGCTGGAAGACCTGCTGAGTCCGCGCGAGACGACGAGGGCGCCGTACCCGGCCGGGTGCGGCGCCCTCGTGGCGTCAGGAGCACGGTGTCGCCCGCCCGGGGCGACGCGGTCAGAGGCGGACGACGGCCTGCGTCTTGCCGAGCACGCGCGCGCCCTCGGACGTGACCGTGAGGTCGACGCGGACGGTGCCGGCGTCGGCGTCGATCACGCCGACGGTCCCGGTGACCTCGAGCGTCGCGACGCCGGGGTTCGGCACGGGCACGGGGCGCGTGAAGCGCGTCTGGTAGTCGACGACGGCGCCCGGGTCCCCGGCCCAGTCCTCGACCAGAGCGACGGCCGCGCCCATGGTGAACATGCCGTGCGCGATGACGCCCGGCAGGCCGACCTCGGCCGCGAAGGCGTCGTTCCAGTGGATCGGGTTGAAGTCGCCGCTCGCACCGGCGTAGCGGACGAGGCGCGCGCGGTCGACCTCGACCGTGCGCGTGCCGATCACGTCGCCGACGGAGAGGTCCGTGAGGACGGGGCGGGTGACGTCGGTGCTCATGCGCCCTCCCCACGGACGGCGAGGGTGGAGGTGACGGTCGAGACCGGCTCGGTGCCGCCGTCGGGCAGGACCGCGGCGATCTCGCAGCGCGTGGTGACCATGGCGAGGCCGGCCCGCTCGACGATCGAGTCCACGTGCAGCACGGTCACGAGCTCGTCGCCCGCGACGATCGGCCGGTGGTGCGTGAAGCGCTCGTCCGCGTGGACGACGCGCGAGAAGTCGATGCCCGCCTCGGGATCCTCGATGAGCTGCCCCTCCGCCCGCTGGGCGACGACGACCGCGAAGGTCGGAGGTGCGACGAGGTCCGGATAGCCCGCACCCCGCGCCGCCACGAGGTCGTGGTGCACGGGGTGGGTGGCGCCGACGGCGCCCGCGAACTCCCGCAGCTTCTCGCGTCCCACCGAGTACGGCGCGTTGGCGGGGTACTCGCGGCCGACGTAGGCCAGGTTGACGCTCACTGCGGTGCGCGGGCGCGGAGCCGGAGGCTCAGCGGGTCTCGCGGTGCGCGGTGTGCTTGCCGCAGCGCGGGCAGAACTTCGCGAGCTCCAGGCGGTCCGGGTCGTTGCGACGGTTCTTCTTCGTGATGTAGTTGCGCTCCTTGCAGTCCACGCAGGCCAGCGTGATCTTGGGGCGAACGTCAGCGCTCTTGCTTGCCACGGTAGTGAGCCACCTCTCGCGCCTCCGGAGGGCGCATGTGCTGTGCAGGTCGCACGACGCCGGCCGTCGTGCGAGGTTGTCGAAAGTGGTAGCGGAGGCGGGGATCGAACCCGCGACCTCACGATTATGAGTCGTGCGCTCTAACCATCTGAGCTACCCCGCCGCGTGACTGAACGCGAGGTCGTCTCGCCAGTATTCCAGCAAGACGACCCCGCGTCACCACAGAGCCCCGAAAGGGAATCGAACCCTTGACCTTCTCCTTACCATGGAGATGCTCTGCCGACTGAGCTATCGGGGCAGCGCGGAAAACTTTACACGGAACACGGCGTCGAACGAAATCGGCGCCGTTCCGCCGTTCCTGGGCCCTCCAGCACCGCTCGCCGCCGGCGTCGCACGCCGTCCGACGGCACCGGACGGCGCAGCGCGCCGGGAGAGCCGGTGCCGACGACGACTCCGGGCAGACGACGACGGGGCGCCACCCGTGGGTGGCGCCCCGTCGCTCCGGTGGCAGGTGAGGGATTCGAACCCCCGAAGGCTGAGCCGTCTGATTTACAGTCAGATCCCTTTGGCCGCTCGGGCAACCTGCCGTGTGGAGTTGTCGCACGCCGAGAGCGGCTGCACCAGGTGCAGCCCCTGCCGTGCGGGCGTGCCAACGATACAGCCCGACCGGACCAGGTGCGAAATCCGCGTGTGGGCACCCGTCCGTACAGTGATGCGGTGACCCACCCCGCCCCCGCGCCGGACCACCTCCCCGGCACCGGGACCCCCGGCCCCGCGCCCACCGGCGCACCGTCCTCGCCCGCCCCGGCCGCGCCGTCCGCCCGCCCGCCCGGCGCCCCCGCCCCGACCGACCGCTGGGGCCTCCTGCTCGGTGCCGGCGCGTTCTTCCTGTGGGGCGCGATGCCCCTGTACTTCCCGCTCCTGGTGCCCGCGGCGCCGCTCGAGATCATCGCGCACCGGGTCGTGTGGAGCCTGCTCTTCTGCCTCGTGCTCCTCGCCGCGACGCGCCAGCTCGGCGGGTTCGTCACCGCGCTGCGCACCCCACGCCCGCTCGGCGTGCTCGCCGTCGCGGCCGTCCTCATCGTCACCAACTGGACCGTCTACGTGTACGGCGTCCTCAGCGGCCACGTGCTCGACGCCGCGCTCGGGTACTTCATCAACCCGCTCGTCACGGTCCTGCTCGCCGTCGCCGTGCTGCGCGAGCGGCTGCGCCCCGCGCAGTGGGCGGCCGTCGGCATCGGCGTCGCCGCCGTCGTCGTCATCAGCACGGGCGCGGGCGGCCTGCCGTGGATCGCGCTCGCGCTCGCGGCCTCGTTCGGCCTTTACGGCCTCGTGAAGAACCGCGTGGGCCGCACGGTCGAGGCGCTCCCTGGCCTCGCCGTCGAGACGGCCGTGCTCACCCCCGTCGCCCTCGCGTACCTGGTCTGGCTGGGCACGACCGGCGCCGGCACGTTCGGCGCCGAGGGCACCGGCCACGCGCTCCTGCTCGCGTCCGCCGGGATCGTCACGGCCCTGCCGCTGCTCCTCTTCAGCGCCGCCGCGCGACGGCTCCCGCTGAGCGTCGTCGGGCTGCTGCAGTACCTCGGCCCGGCGCTGCAGTTCCTGGTCGGCCTCCTCGTCTTCCACGAGCCCATGTCGCCGACCCGGTGGGCCGGCTTCGCGCTCGTCTGGGCCGCGCTCGTCGTGCTCTCCGTCGACGGGCTGCGGGCGGCGCACGCGACGCGTCTCGCGACCCGAGCCTGAGCCCGCTCGACTACGGTGGGACCCAGCACCCGTTCCGGCCCGAGAGAGGACCACCCATGGCCGACTCCTCGTTCGACATCGTCAGCAAGGTCGACCGCCAGGAGGTCGACAACGCGCTGAACCAGGCCGCCAAGGAGGTCGCGCAGCGCTACGACTTCCGCAACGTCGGTGCCTCGATCGCGTGGAGCGGCGAGAGCATCGTCATGGTCGCCAACTCGGCGGAGCGCGTGCTCGCCATCCTCGACGTCTTCGAGACCAAGCTCATCAAGCGCGGCATCTCCTTGAAGTCGCTCGACACGGGCGACAAGGAGCCCAAGGCCTCGGGCAAGGAGTACCGCCTCGCGGCGACCCTCAAGGAGGGCCTGTCGAGCGAGAACGCGAAGAAGATCACCAAGATCATCCGCGACGAGGCGCCCAAGGCCGTCAAGACCCAGATCACGGGCGACGAGGTGCGCGTGACGAGCAAGTCGCGCGACGACCTGCAGACCGTCATCGCGCTGCTCAAGAGCGCCGACCTCGACGTCGCCCTGCAGTTCACCAATTACCGGTGAGCCTCCCGCGGGTCGTCGCGACGGACCTCGACGGCACGCTCCTGCGCTCCGACGGGACCGTCTCCGACCGTACGCGCGCCGCGCTGCGCGCCAGCGAGGACGCGGGCGTCGAGGTCGTGTTCGTCACGGCGCGCCCGCCCCGCTGGCTCGGTCAGCTCGCCGACGTCGTCGGCGGGCACGGGCACGTCATCTGTCTCGGCGGCGCGGCGGTGTGGGACCTGGCCACCGCGAACCCGCTCGACGTGTGCGGCTTCGCCGCGGACGAGGCGGCCGCGCTCGTCACCGACCTGCGGGCCGCCGTGCCGGGCGTCGCACTCGCGTTCGAGAGAGTCGACGGGCCGACGTTCGACCCGGGCTTCCGCTCCACCCCGGACGACGACGCGGACGTCGTCGCCGTGGTCGAGTCGACGCTCGCTGCGCCCGGTGCCGGCACCGGCACCCGGTGGCCCGTCGGCAAGATCCTCGCGCGGGATCCCGGCGCGCCGGTCGAGGACGCCCCCGCGACGCAGCCCGTGGTCGTCGCGGACGGGCAGACGACGGCGCAGGAGGGGTTCTTCGCGCGCGTGCGCGGGGCCGTCGGCGACCGCGCGCACCTCGCCTACTCGGGCGCCGCGGGCCTCGCCGAGCTGCTCGCCCCCGCCGTGACCAAGGACGCCGCGCTCGCGCGCTGGTGCGCCCGGCTCGGCGTCGACGCGCGGGACGTCTGGGCGTTCGGGGACATGCCCAACGACCTGCCCATGCTGCGCTGGGCGGGCCGCTCGTTCGCCGTCGCGAACGCGCACCCCGACGTCCTGGCCGCGGCGACCGACCGCACCGCCGCGAACGACGACGACGGCGTCGCCGCCGTCCTCCTCGACGCGCTGGGGGTCAGCGCGCCGGGCGGCGCCTCCGCGCCGTGACCGCCAGCCCGACGTGGAGGGCGACCGCGGCGTACGCGGCGAGCAGGCCGACCCAGCCCTGCGCGAGCGCCTGGTCGTCGAGGACGCGCCACGTGCCGACCCCCGCCCCGACGGCGGTGAAGACCCCCACGACGACGTAGAGCGCGGTCTCGCGCGCGACCGGGCCGGGCGCGCGCCGCGTCAGCGCGAGACCGACGGCCGCCGCCAGGCACACGAGCCCGGAGACCGTCACGGCCGTCACGACGTCGTCGACGATCCACCCCCGCCCGTGCCGCTGCCGCAGGACGAGCGCCGGGCCGCCGAGCGCGAGGAGCACGAGGGCGAGGTCGCGCGCGAGATGCGTTCGGCGGCGGGGCACGGGGTCATCGTGCCACCTGCCCCGCGCGTCGGCGCTGCGCGTCTGCCGCGCCCGTGGCCCCGCCCGGCACGCCAACCACGCGCCCGTCAGTGGTAGGTGATGCCGCCGTAGCCCGGGCCGTGCCCGGCCATCGTCTCGAGCCGCTTGATGCGCTCCGCCATCGGCGGGTGGGTCGCGAACATCTTGGCGACGCCGGCTCCCCGGAACGGGTTCGCGATCATGAGGTGCGAGACGTCCACGAGGTCGCGGTTCTGCGGGAGCGGGGCCCGTTGCGTGCCCGCGTCGAGCTTGCGCAGCGCGGACGCGAGGGCGAGCGGGTCGCCCGTGAGCTTCGCGCCGTCCTCGTCGGCGTCGTACTCGCGCGTGCGGGAGATGGCGAGCTGGATCAGCATCGCCGCGACGGGCGCGAGGACGACCATCGCGATCGCCGCGAGCGGGTTGCCGCCGCGGTCGCGGTCGCCCCCGAAGATCAGCAGGAACTGCGCGAGCGAGGTGATCACCCCGGCGAGCGCGCCCGCGACCGACGACGTGAGGATGTCGCGGTTGTACACGTGCATGAGCTCGTGCCCCAGCACGCCGCGCAGCTCGCGCTCGTCGAGGAGGCGCAGGATGCCCTCCGTGCAGCACACGGCCGCGTTCCTCGGGTTGCGGCCCGTCGCGAACGCGTTGGGCGCCTGCGTGGGCGAGACGTAGAGGCGCGGCATCGGCTGGCGCGCCTCCGTCGAGAGCTCGCGGACGATCCGGTACATGGCGGGCTGCTCGAGCTCGCTCACGGGGCGCGCGTGCATCGCGCGGATCGCGATCTTGTCGGAGTTCCAGTACCCGTAGAACGTCGTCACGAGCCCGATGCCGACGAACAGCCACAGCAGGTTCGCCCTGGCGCCGAACAGCGCCCAGAGGCCGAGGACGATGGCCCACATGACGCCGAACAGGCCGGCCGTCTTGAGACCGTTGAAGTGCTGACGCCCCACGCTGTGCTCCCTTCCGCGCCCCGGGCACCCGCGTGGTCCGCCGGGCACCCGACGGGCGCCGACCCCGTCGACGCCCACCTGATGAACGCCCGAGGCGACCGTCCCGTTCCCGGGCACGACGACGACGGCGCCCCACCCGGAGAGGGTGGGGCGCCGTCGTGCTCAGGGGCTCGGGCGCGACCGGCGGGTCAGCCGACCTGCGACTCGCCGCGCGCCACGCGGATCATGTCCTCGCGGGGCACGACCTTGATGCGCTCGCGCCCGTGCGGCTCGCCGAGGGAGCGCTCGTACGCGTCCAGCAGCTCCCAGCCCGACCACTCGATGTGGTCGACGCCGCGCTCGCGGAGGAACTCCACGACGGCCTCGGGGTCGCCGAGCGGGGCGACGCGCCCCGCGGAGAGGTCCGCGGCCGCCACGTCGCCGCCGTCGCCCGCACCGGTGACGTCCTCGACGAGGTGGCGGACCGTCTCGGAGGCGTCCGACTTGGTGTGGCCGATGAGGCCGACCGGCCCGCGCTTGATCCAGCCGGTCGCGTACACGCCGGGGATGTGCTCGCCGTCGATGTCGATGACCCGGCCCTCGCGGTTCGGGATGACGCCCTTGAGCTCGTCGAAGGGGATCTCCGGCAGCGGCGACCCGAAGTAGCCGACCGCGCGGTACACGGCCTGCACGGGCCACTCGTGGAACTCGCCCGTGCCGGAGACGGTGCCGTCGCCGTTGAGCTGCGTGCGCTCGGTGCGCAGCGCCTCGACCTTGCCGTCGCCGAGGACGGCTGCCGGGGCGTGGAGGAAGTGCAGGTGCAGGCGGCGCGAGGCCGTGTTCTCGCTCGGGTCCTTCAGCGTCCAGTCCGCGAGGGTCTTGACGACCTGCTTGGTCTGGTTCGACGAGCTGATCGCGGCCATCGAGCCCTCGTCGAACTCGAAGTCCTCCGGGTACACGATGACGTCGACGTCGGGGACGTGGCCCAGCTCGCGCAGCTCGAGCGGCGAGAACTTGGCCTGCGCCGGCCCGCGGCGGGCGAAGACGTGCACGTCCGTGACCGGCGAGGACTTGAGGATCTCGTAGACGTTGTGCGGGACCTCGGTCGGCAGCAGGTCGTCCGCGTGCTTGGCGAGCACGCGCGCGACGTCGAGCGCCACGTTGCCCGCGCCGAGGACGGCGACCTGCTGCGCCTCGAGCGGCCACGCGCGCGGGACGTCCGGGTGGCCGTCGTACCAGGACACGAAGTCGGCGGCGCCGTACGAGCCCGGCAGGTCGATGCCCTCGATCGGCAGAGCCGCGTCGCGGATCGATCCCGTGGAGAAGATCACCGCGTCGTAGTACTGGCGCAGGTCGTCCAGCTTGAGGTCGACGCCGTAGTCCACGTTCGCGAGCAGGCGGATGTCACCGCGGCTCAGCACCTTGTGGAGCGCCACGATGATCTGCTTGATGCGCGGGTGGTCCGGGGCGACGCCGTAGCGCACGAGGCCGAACGGCGCGGGCAGACGCTCGAACAGGTCGATGCTCACGTCGAGGTCGGTCTTGGACAGGATGTCCGCGGCGTAGATCCCGGCGGGACCAGCGCCGACGATCGCGACGCGCAGTGGACGGATGCTGCTCACAGGACGGTGCGCCTTCCGGTCGAGGACGGGGGTCTCTCCCGCGCGGCCGACGGGCCGTTCCGCGTCGACCGGTTCGGGTACCGGCCGCAGGAGACCTCTCGATTGTACGACTGGGGTGAGGGTTGCCTCACTCGGACCCTCTCCTCCATGACCAGGGTCTCACCGGTCTCGCCAGGTGGATACCTCGTCTTGTGATCCGGGCGAATGTAACGCTCGGATCAGCGGTCGATCCGGAGGCTGTCCTGCACCGCGCGGATCTCGTCGGCGGCCCACGGGTGCTGCAGGAGCGTGCACGTCCCCGTCGTCTGGACGAGGTCCGCCACCGGCCCGCGCGGGACGACGACCGTCCGCACCGACTGCACGAGCACCGCTCCCCCGCCGCCCTTGAAGGACGCCTCGACCCATCGCCCCGGCAGGCCGTCCACCTCCACGTCGCCGCCGTCGAGCTGGCGCAGCCGCGGCAGTGGCTTGAGCTTGCGCAGCACCTCGGCGTGCGCGTCGTCGAGCGTCTGCTCGGCCCGGATGCGCGAGACGACGACGATGACGTTCGGGTTGAACTCCCCCTCCTCCACCTCGCGCCCCAGCGCGAGCGGCAGGGCGACGTGCGGCAGCGGGACCCAGCGGTCCGGCGCGTCGACCCGCACCCCCACGCTCGCGGGGAAGTCGTCGCTCGGGTAGCGCAGCACGGCCATGCGTCAGGTCCTCTCGTCGCTCTCGTCGCGCTCCGACGGGGCGGGGGCGCGCCAGCAGTCTCGCAGACCCGTTGCGTCCGCGATCCCCGGCGGCCGCGGCCGTGACCGCCCGGCCCCGGACACACCGAGGGCGCGGGACCCGTCCTGGGTCCCGCGCCCTCGGTGGAGCTCAGCGGATCAGCTGTTCGAAGCCTGCTCCTGCTGCTGCGCGTTCTGCGTGGCCTTCTGGCCCGCGTCCGTCAGCGTCTGCGCGACGTTGTTGAGCTGCGTCTGCGCGGCCGGCCAGTCGCTGCCCTTGAACTGCTGGGCGTCGGGGCCCTCCCACGGCACGCTCTGGATCTGGGAGTTCAGGTTCTGCATGGTCGTGCGGATCTCGTCCGCCTTCTGCTGCAGCGTCTGACCGAGCCCACGCAGCTCCTCGACGTTCGCGCCCCACATGCCACCAGCCATGGTGTTCTCCTTCTGTGTCTCGACCCCCACCCTGCGTGGACGTCGTCCCGTTGTCGATGGCCTTACTCAACCATCGGCCCGCGAGCCCCGTCGATGGGGAGGTGTCCCCATGAGGTCCCCGCGGGCGTCACGTCGCTACCGCGGGAGCGCGACGTGCAGCTTGCGCGCCCTCCCGGAGACGACGAGGAAGCCTCGTCCCGGCGGGAAGTCCGCGCGCCGGATCCGGCCGAGACCGGTCCCGAGCAAGGTGTCGCCGTCGAGGTCGCCCGGCGTGAGGAGCAGGCCGCTGCGTCCGGCCTTGAACGGCTGCGCGATGGCCCACGCCTGCCCCCAGGTCGACGACTCGGCCTCGCCCACGACGAGCTGCTCGGCACGCGTGGCGGCCCGCACGAACGCGACGAGCGGCTGCTCGGCCGGCGTCCCCGTGAACTCCGTCACCGACTCGACGAGCACGGTGAGCGCACCGGGACGCAACGACCCGCCGTCGAGCGCCTGCGTGAGCGACTCGAGGAGCGTCACGACCTCCTCGGGCGACGTGGCCGCCGTGTCCCACACGTCGAGCGCCGAGATGCTGGTACGGCGCGGCGAGAGGTACACGACCCGGCCCGCGCGCGCCCGGCGCACGGCCTGGGCGATGGTGACGAGGGCCGTCGTGCGACCTCCCCCGGGCGGGCCCGAGAGCATGAACGTCCCCCGGGCGGGCAGCGCCACCGGGGCGATGTCGAGGTCGTCGAGGCCGATCGTCGGCCGACCCCCCGTGACCTCGGGCAGCGTGTCCAGCGCGAAGCCGTCGGGCAGCCGCTCGACGCCCGGCGCCTGCTGGATGCCGAGGCGCGTCATCGCGTCGCGCAGCTTGCCCAGCTCGCGCGCCTGCAGCGCCACGTTCGGGTCGCCGCCCAGGACCGCGATCTGGACCTCGTTCTCGTCGAGCACGCCGCGTCCGGGCGGGGACGTGAGCGACAGGACGTCCTTGGGGACACCGAGCGTCAGGTAGTCGTCCTCGCTCGCCAGGCGCAGCACGAGCCGCTTCTGGATCGTCGACCCCAGCGACGTCGGGACCGACGCCGCCCGGTCGCCCGCGACGACGACGTGCACGCCGACCTGGCGGCCGTCGGTCGCGATCGCCGTGAACGCGCCCCACACGGGGAACGCGTGCGCGGGCCGGAACTCGTAGGACTCGCGGAACGCGCCGATCCCGTCGACCAGCAGCAGGATGCGCGGCTCGTCGGGAGCGTTCGCGAGGCGGCGGTACTCGTCGAGGCTGCCCGCACGGACCGAGGCGTACCGGGCCGAGCGCTCGTCGACGAGGTCGCGCAGCGTGCGCAGCACGCGCTGGACGCGCTCCTCGTCGTCGCCCGTGATGACCGCGCCGACGTGGGGCAGGTCCTCGAGCATGCGCAGCCCGCTCGCGCCCGCGTCGATCGCGTAGACCTGGACGGGACCGCCGCGCGCCGTGATGGCCGCGGAGACCGCGATCGTCCGCAGGGTCGCGCTCTTGCCCGAGCCGCCGGTGCCGTAGATCGCCATGTTGCCGTCGCGGTCGGGCTCGTAGAAGACCGTGGGCTGCGCCTGGGTCGTCGGGTCGTCCTCCACCCCGAGCAGCAGCATGGTGTCGGTGCGGGGGTTGGGCAGGCGGGCGAGGTCGTACGTCGGGGCGAGCTCGGCCAGCCACGGCTTGCGCGGCATCGGGACCGCGGCCTCCGTCGCGGCCCGCGAGATCGTCGACACCACGCGGGCGATGTCGTTGGGGCCCGGGTCGGTGACCTCCTCGACCTCGGGCTCCGGCAGCTCCCAGCGGATGTCGGAGCCGAACGCCATCTCCTGGATGTCGATGCGCGACCGCTCGGGCTGCGACGTCGTCCAGCCGCCCGCGTAGCCGGTCTGGAACGGCGTGATGCGGCCGGGGCCGGTCTTCACCGCGCCGCGGCCCGGGATCGACGGGTCGAAGTGCGCGGCCATCGGGATGCCGAGGATGTCCGTCGAGTCGTCCTCGTCCGCCATGCGCAGCGCGACGCGCAGGTTCGTGTTCGCGCGCAGGTTGTCCTTGATGACGCCGGCGGGGCGCTGCGTCGCGAGGATGAGGTGCAGGCCGAGCGAGCGACCGCGCTGGGCGACGTCCACGACGCCGTCGACGAACTCCGGGACCTCGTTGACCAGGGCGGCGAACTCGTCGACCACGATGAGCAGGCTCGGCGGCGCGTCGGGGTCGCCGGTCCGCTCCAGCGAGGCCAGGTCCTTGGCCTTCTTCCGGTTGAGCAGGTGCTCGCGGTAGCGCAGCTCTGCGCGCAGCGACGTCAGGGCGCGGCGCACGAGGTGCGGCGACAGGTCGGTGACGAGGCCGACGGTGTGCGGCAGGTTGACGCAGTCGGCGAACGCCGCGCCGCCCTTGTAGTCGACGAACAGGAACGTCACGCGGTCCGGGCTGTGGGCGGCGGCCATGCCGAGCACCCACGACTGGAGGAACTCGGACTTGCCGGCGCCGGTCGTCCCGCCGACGAGCGCGTGCGGGCCCTGCGTGCGCAGGTCGAGGTAGAGCGGCTCGGTGCCCGAGTGCCCGACGAGCCCGCGCAGGTTCGTCGGCGCCTTGCGCCGCACGGGCGGGGACCCGTCGCGCGGGGTCAGGGAGCCGTTCTCGCGCCACGCGTCGATGAGGCGGGACGGGTCCTCCGCCAGCGCCGTGCCGGCGAGCGTGAGGTAGGAGACCGAGCGCGGGAGGTCGGAGTCGTCGTCGACGGGCGCGCCGACGTCGACCACCGGGGCCAGGATGCGCGCCACCTCGTGGGCCGTCGCGAGGTCCACCGTCTCGCACGCCACCGGGAACGACAGCCGGCCCACCCGGACCTCGCCGCTCGTCGCGCCCGCGGTGGCGCCCGGCGCGGCGCCCGCCGCGTCGACGGTGTCCACGAGGACGAACGTGCGGCACGCGGCAGGGAGCTGCTCGACCGAGGGGGCGACCCAGACGACGTGCACGCCCGCGTCCGCGCCGCGCTCCACGAGGCGCGTCAGGCGGGAGCGGTCCACCGGGGCGTCGTCCTCGACGAGCACGACGACGGTCGGCAGCACCGGCTTGGGCGTGTCCTCGCCCTCCTCGGGGTCGATCGGCCCGCGCAGCTCGGCGTGCGTGTCGAGGTCGGCCCCGCGCGCCTCGACGAGGTCCTCGAGCTGCGACAGCAGCGCCTGGGCCGCGCCGGGGTTGTCGGCGAGGTGGTCGCCGCCCAGCGGGCTGTGCGGCGACCCGGTGTGCGGCAGCCACTCGAGCCACTCCCAGTCGGCGCGCGAGCGCTGCGACGTCATGGCCGCGAGCACGAGCTCCGACGGCGAGTGCAGACCCGCGAGCTGGACGAGGATCCCGCGCGCGACGGCGTCGACCGCGGACCCCGCGCCGGCGACGCCGAGCGCGCCGTCCGTGCGCAGGCGCGCGACGACCGGGACGCCGGAGATCGTCGCGCACTGGGCGTGCAGCTTCTCCAGCTCGTTCCAGTACTCCGGCAGCGTGTTGTTCTCGCCCGGCTGCTCGAGCTGGGTGCGCGACGGCGCGGCGCCGAGCCCGATGCGGACGGAGAGGAACGCGTCGTGCTCCGGGCGGTGCGTCCACATCAGCCCGCCGAGCCGCCGGACCGCGTCGACCGTGTCGCCCACGGACGGGGCCTCCGAGAGGCGCACCGCGCGCTCGACGGCGTGCGTGCGGTCGATCGTCTCGCGCATCGCGACGACGCCCGCCTCGAACTGCTCGCGCTGCGCCTTGAGCTTGCGCTTGGCCTGGACCTTCTGGTCCAGGTAGTTGCCGAGCATGAGGATCGGGCTCAGCCCGACGAAGACGATGGACAGGATGTTGTGCGTGACGGAGTAGAGGATCGCGCCCATGAGCAGCGGCGCGACCATGGCCAGGTAGGGGAAGCGCTGCGGCTCCGGCGGCTGCGGCGGCTTGGGCGCCTTGAGCTTGCGCTCGGGGAAGCGGGCGACGACGCGCGGGGACCGGTTGAACTCCACGACCGGGCTCGTCGGCGCGAGGCTCGTCGTGCGGTGGAGCGCGACGACGGACACGACCGTGCTGCCGATCGTCACCGTGTCCGACGACGTGAGCGTCGAGCGCGTCATGCGCTGCCCGCCCATGACGAGGCCGTTGGCCGAGTTCGTGTCCGTGATCTCGATCGTCTCGCCGACCGTGAGGCGGGCGTGCCGCTTGGAGATCTGCGGGTCGCTCAGCCGGATGTCCATGTTGCGGTCGCGGCCGAGGTAGCTCGTCCCGACGGGCAGCGGGAACTCGCGCCCCGCGTCGGGACCCTCGAGCACGCGCAGGACGGCGACGGCCGCGCCGCGGTCCTGCCCGGGGGCGTCGAACTGCTCGGAGACGCGCACGATCGAGACCGTCGACCCGGACCGCAGCCCCGCCTCCGTGAGGTCGCTCGTCGGCGAGAGCACGCGACCCTGGCCCGAGCCCGACGGGGCGGTCCCGACCTGGAGCGTGAGCCGGTCCGGGACGGCGGTGCCCGACCGGGTGGGGTCGCCCGCGAACAGCGCCTCGGCGACGTCCCGCACGGTGGCCGTCGCGTCGGCAGTGACGGCGACGTTGGTCGTGCTGGCGTCGGGGCGGTGCAGCGTGAGCTTGATTCGCACGAAGTTTCCTGTTCAGGTCCGGGGAGAGGGACGGGCAGGTGGGAGGCCACGACGGTCCGGCGGCGCCGCGGAGGGCGCGACCGGGCGGGGCGCGCGTCGGGCGCGCCCGCCGGGACCCGCGGGGTCAGCCGTCGTCGGTGAGGTCGAGCAGGGGCAGGTCGGCCGAGGTCACGAGGCGCGACGCGACCGCGTACTCGACGAGGCGCGCACGGCGGTTCGTCGCCAGCGCTCCGGGGCCGCCGCGCAGACCCTTGACCCCGATCCGGTCGAGCTTGTCGCACACGTTGTCGAGCTTGCGGTTGAAGCGCGTCGTCGCCCAGCCCAGTCGGGCCGCGGCCGCCGCCGACGACGGGATCTCGGACAGGCCGGTGCCGTCGCGGCGCAGCATCGGCTCGGCCAGCGCCACGATGAGCTGCTTCTGGCTCGTGGTGAAGGTGATCATGCCGATGGTCGTCGCGCCGCCCGACTCCGTGTCCTCCGAGCGGATCTCCTGGTACGGCGCGCCGCGGAGCTGCGCGGTGAGCTCGTACGTCGTCGGCCCGGCGGTGAAGACGATCGACGTCGTCGGGAAGACGATCGGAAGGCGGTTGCCCGGCGAGAGCCAGGACTGCACCCCGCCGCCCGAGTCGCACACCGTCGCGGAGATGAGCGTCCCGACGTTGGCGAGCCACCAGATCCCGCCCTCGTGCGAGATGCGCAGGAAGCGGCGGTGCAGGTACGGGTTGTCCTCGATCGCGAGGTCGCCGTCCCGCCCGATGTCGAACGGGTCCCCGTCCACGGACGGGCGGAACCACTCCCCGCAGAACTCGACCGCGAGCTCGCTCACGCCGCTCCCTCCGCCGTCACGCACGCCTTCTGGGGCGACGCCGAGAACCTGCCGTCGCGGTCCACGATCACCTCGATGCAGACCTGCTCGCCCGGCTTCGCCCGGAGCTCGACGGTCGTCTCGTCGAAGATCTCCTTGTACGGGGTGTCCTTGATGGGGTCCAGCTTCTTCCAGGCGAACGAGTCGCCCTCCTGCGCCTTGTCGGAGTCGAACGCCCACGTGAACGTCGCGACCTCGCGCGCCGGGTCGTACGTGCCCACGAGGTCGTTCACCGGCGGGACGAGGTCGCCCAGGTTGTCCGACGGCACGAAGTCGTCGTCCACCTCGCTCGTCTCGTCGCCGTCCGGGGTCGGGCCGGGTTCCGCCTGGGTCGCGTCCGGCCGCAGCAGGAAGAACCCGCCGACCGCGACCGCGACCCCGACGACGCCGGCGAGCGTCGCCCACAGCGCACCGCGGCCCGACCGCTCCTCCGCGGGCGCGGCGGCCGGTCCGCCGTCCTCCGGCCCGGTGGGCCGGTGGACCGTGTCCTCGACGGGCGGCTGGCCCCAGGCGCCCGGGCGCCGGGCGCCTGGGTACATCCGGGACGGGTCCGTGAGCTCCGCGACCGGCGCGTGCCCGCCCGTACCGACGGCGGACGTCGGCGCAGTGCCCGCGGTGTGCGCGGGCGCACCCTGGCTCCAGGCCGCGGGAGCGTAGGGCTGCTGCGGGGCGCGCGGTCCCGGCTGCTGCTGCGGGGCGACCGGTCCGGGCGCGACGGTCTGGCCCGGCCACGGGGCGCCGGGCTGACCCGGCCGCAGCGGCGTCGTGGGCTGGGTGGGCCGGCTCGGTGCGACCGGTCCCGACGACGTCCCGCCGGGCCCCGACGGGTCGATCGACACGACCTGGCGCAGGCGGGTCCCGGCGTCGTCGTCCGGCTCCTCCTCCTGCACGTGCCCCGTGTCGTCGAGCAGGTCGATCGGCGTGACCGCGTACGACAGCTCGTTCTGCACCTGCTGGAGGGCGCGGGCGAACGCGAGGACCGTCGGGTAGCGCGACCCGGGGTTCTTCGCCATCGCCGTCGCGAGGACGCGCTCGAGCGAGGCCGGGACGTCCGTGCGGCCCGTCGGGGGCAGCGGCGAGGTCTCGATCCGCGAGATGAGGTTGGCGCTCGAGTTGGACCCGCCGGGCACCTCGAACGGCGTCCGGCCCGCGAGCAGCGTGTACGTGGTCGCGGCGAGCGCCCAGACGTCGGTCGCGATCCCGCTGCGCGGCGGCTCGGCGAACGACTCGGGCGGGGACCACGGGATCGACATGCCCTCGGCGCGCGCGGCGTCGTCGACCGTCGAGGAGATGCCGAAGTCCGTGAGCGCCGGGTGGCCGTACTCGGTGACGAGGATGTTCGCCGGCTTGATGTCGCGATGCAGGATGCCCGCGCGGTGCGCCGTCTCGACGGCGCCGGCGATCTGGACCGCCGTGCGCAGCGCCTCGGCGACCGAGAGCCGCTCGGTGCGGTACCGCGCGCCCAGGTTGGGGCGCGAGCAGTACTCCATGGCGAGGTACGGGCGACCGTCGTCGGCGATGTCCGCCTCGTACATCGTGACGATCGACGGGTGGGTCGAGAGCGTCGCCATGAGGTCGGCCTCGGCGTCGAACGCCGCGCGCTGCGAGTGGCTCGACCACTCGTGCAGCAGGACCTTGACCGCGACGCGCCGGCGAGGGCGCTGCTGCTGGTACAGGAAGACGTCGGAGAAACCGCCCGAGCCGACCAGCGAGACGTACTCGAAGCCCTTGATCTCCGGCGGTGGGGACGGCGCGCGCTTGGTGCTCACCGGATCCCCTCGAACACCAGGGTCACGCCGTCGCCGAGGTCCGCGACGTCGCCGTCGACGACCAGGACCGGCTCCGACGGGTGCAGGCGCCGCGGCGGCTGGCCCGCGCGCAGGAGCGTGGTCCCGTTCGTCGTCGCCATGTCGCTCACGAGCACGTGCCACCCCTCGAGCGTGATCTCGAGGTGCGAGCGCGAGATGTCCTGCTGCGGGCTGGGGACCGTCACCAGGCGGGGCAGCTCGGCCGCCTGCGACCGGGGCGTGCGCGGGCGCCGCCCCACGACGACGGGGCGGTCGAGCTCGACCGTCTGCCCCGTCGAGACGACGACGCGCCCGAGCGGCGGGCGGATCGCGAGCTCGGCGTCGCCCTCGAGCGGCCCGCCGCAGACCGCGCACGTGTCCCGCGACGGCGGGTTCGCGTGCCCCTGGGCGCAGGTGCGCGCCAGGATCTGCTGCTGTCCGGGCCCCGGCGGCGCGCTGAACGACGGCCGCGGCGGAACCGGGGCTGCCGCCCCGGCGTCCTGCGCGGCCGCGCGCAGGTCGGCGATGGCGGACGAGTGGACGGTGTGGCCGTCGTGGTCGAGCCCGGAGGCGGGCTCGGCCTCGGTGGGCTCGCCGTCCGGGTCGACGACGGTCGCGGCGCGGTGCGCCGCGGCGGGCGTCGCGCCCGTCCACTCCCGCGGGACACCCGCGATGAGCCCGTCGTCGGTCGGGGCCGGCGACGGCAGGGGCGGTTCCTCCGCGACGGGGGCCGGGGGGACGGGCGGGGTCACGAGAGCCGGGGCCGCGGGCTCGTCGTGCTCCTCCTCGTCCTCGGTGCGCACCGCCGCGTCCTCGACGGTCCGCAGGATGGTCGACCCCCACAGGTGGGAGTAGTCGTCGTCGGCGTCCTCCTCCGGCGACGCGGCGGCCTCGGGCTCCTCGGTCGCCGTCGCGGGCTCGTCCGCGAGGACCGGCGGGGCCGGGACGTCGGACTCCGGCTCGGGCGCGATGGTCTCCTCGGGGAGGCGGAGCGTCGCGCCGAGCGGTGGCGCGGCCACCACGGGGGCGGACGCGGGCTCCACGGCCGTGGGCGCGGCGGCCGAGCCCCAGGAGGGCCGGTCCGTGGGCGCGGGCTCGGCCACGGGTGCGTCGTCGTCCAGCACGTCCGCGGCAGCCGGCCGGGCGGGACGCTCGGCGAGGGGCCACGCGACGGCGCCCGCGAGGACCACGCCGGAGACGAGCGGCAGCGTGGCCGCGTCCCCGAGCAGGGGCTCGCCGGCGGGCGCCTCGTCGAGGGTGCCGACGACACCGGTCTCAGCGCGCACGAGCAGCTCGACGACGTCGTCCAGGACGCGCTCGGACCAGGTCGTGACGCCCTCGCCCTCGACCCGCACGCGCTCGCCGCCGTCGAGCTCGAGGGTCACGGTCACCCGCCCGCGCGCGGCGACGTGGACGCGACGGTCCGCGACCACCGCCACGACGAACGGCGGCACCGTCCGCAGGCTCGCGCCGAAGGCGCCCGTGAGGACCTGGAGCACCTCGACGACCCCCGCGTCGGTGCCGAGCTGGTCCCAGACCTGCTCGACGAGCGAGGCCTCCACCGGACCCGGCAGCACGACGACCGTGCCGCCTCGCACGACGGCGCGTGCGGTTCCCGTGACGTAGCGCAGCGTCACGTCAGACCCCCGATCTGCAGACGAACATCCCTGGGCAGCGTGTTCTCGTCGACGGCCGGACCCTGCGCCCCGGCGTGGTCGCGCGGTGTCGTGCTCCCACCGCCCGTGTCGTCGGACACGCCCGTCGCGTCGACGACGACGACTGTGATGTTATCCCGCCCCCCGGCAGCGATGGCCTCGTGGACCAGGCGCTCGGCAGCCGCCTGCGGGTCGGGCGTGGAGAGCAGGACCTCCGTGATCCGCTCGTCCGTGAGCTCGCCCGTCAGGCCGTCCGAGCAGACCAGGACGCGGTCGTGCCGCTCGATCGGCAGGTACCAGAAGTCCACCTGCGGGGCGTTGCGCGAGCCGAGCGCGCGCGTGACGACGTGCCGCCGCGGGTGCGTGAGGGCCTCCACGGGCGTCAGCAGCCCGGCGTCGACCATCTCCTGGACCTCCGAGTGGTCGACGCTCACCTGCTCGAGACGACCGCCGGCGAGGTGGTACGTGCGCGAGTCGCCGACGTTGACGACGAGCCAGTACGGGTTCCCGTCCTGCTCCGAGACGACGACCCCGGTGACGGTGGTGCCCGCACCCCGGCCGGGCTCGGTGACGATCGCCTGCACGTTCTCCTGCGCGACCGCGATCCGGTCGCGGACCTCGTCCGGCGTGACGACGTCGAGGTCGGCCAGGGGCCGGAGCGCCTCGACGGCCGTCGCGCTCGCGACCTCGCCCGCCTCGTGGCCGCCCATGCCGTCGGCCACGAAGAACACGGAGCGCGAGACGAGGAACCGGTCCTCGTTGAGGAGCCGGCGCGCGCCCCGGTGCGACGCCGCGCCCCAGGCGAGGTGGACCTCGGCCGGCAGCTCGGTCGTCATGCGGCACCGGGGTGGACGACGATGCGGCGGTCCCCGACGTGGATCGTCGCACCGACCGGGACGCGCACGCGCGTCCCCGGCTCGGCGACCCGCGGCGGGGAGCCCGGCACCGAGACGACCGTGCCGTTGGTGGAGCCGCGGTCCGTGAGCCACAGGCCGCTCGGGTCCGCCCGGAGCTCGGCGTGGGTCTTGGAGACGGACCGCGTCGGGTCGTCGACCGCGACGAGGTTCCACGGCCCGTCGTCGGGCGCCTGCGGGTTGCGGCCGAGCAGGGTCGGGCGGTCGACGGCGCGACGCTCTCCGGACTCGAGCTCGATGACGACCGAGACGTCGGGTGCGGGGTCCATGGCACGGACGTCCCGCGCCGTCATGCGCGTGCTGTCCCACTCCGCCTCGGCGGGCTCGGGCGTGGGCGCGGGGGCGGGCGCTGCGGCGGCGGGCGTCGCCACCGGGCCGGGGGTCACCGCGGCGGGCCGTGCAACGGGTGCGGGCGTGGCGGGGACCGGCGGCGCGGCCGGGGCCGGCCCGCTCCCGACGCCCGGGACGCCGGTGATCAGACCGTCGCCCGCGGGCGCCGGGGAGGACGGGAAGGCCCACGGGTCCGGGACGGGCGCGGCCGGTGCGGGACCCGCCGGGGCCGGTGCCGACGGGGCGAACGCGCCCGGACCGGCAGGTGCGGCCGGGGCCGCAGGACCCGGGCCGCCGACCGGGGTGGGCGGGTAGGGCGCGTACCCCGCCTGGGCCGGTGCGGGGGCGTACCCGGGCTGAGCCGGTGCGGGGGTGTATCCCGGCTGGGGCGTCGGGGCGTAGGCCCCGGCCGCGCCGTGGCCGGCGCCCGTGGGCGCACCGGCCATGAGCGAGGACACCCCCTCGTAGCCCGAGGACGACGAGGACGTGGGGGCGACGCCGCGCACGTCGAGCACGAGCGAGCGGCCGGCCTTGTCGTGCCAGCCCTGCGACCGGCCCGAGGAGTCGAAGCCCGGGCTGAGCAGGACGACGAGGATCCCGCCCGCCGGCACGACGCCGACGATGATCCAGCGCAGCGCGGCCCGGCCGAAGCCGATCGGCTCGCGCGTGCCGGCGTCGACCGTGCGGATGCCCGTGAGGAGGTTGCCGAGCGTCTTGCCCGTCGAGCCCTCCCAGAACCAGACGCCCACCCACCAGGCGAGGGCGAGCACGGCAGCCACGACGTAGACCACGAGCATCTTGCCGAGGAGCGCGGCGGCCTCGTCCTGCGTCACGACCTGGACGCTGCCGAGCGGCGTCCCGACGATCGCGAGACCCGCGACGACGACCACGAGCGCGACGAGGCCAGGGACCGCGACGTCGACCACGTAGGCGAGGAAGCGCCGTCCCCTCCCCGCGAACGGGGCGGTCGCGAGCGACGACGGCGACGGCGCCGCGACGGCCGGGCCGAACGCCTTCTGGGTCGCCGCGTAGACCTCGGGCTCCGTCGTGGTGTCCGGCGCCGAGTGGGGGGCGGCCGCGTACGGCAGGTCGCTCGCCGCGCGCGCGGCGACGGCCTGGACGCTCCCGACCGGGCCCGCGGCGGGCTCGGCGACCGGGCGCCCCGTCCGGGGGAAGGGCTGCCCGCACACCGCGCAGAACGCGGACCCCGAGGACTGCGCGGACCCGCACGCGGCGCACGTCACGTCGCTCATGACTCGTCTCCCTGTCGTCTCGTCGGCTCCGACGACGACCCTGCCGCCGGGGGCACGGCGCCACCCTTCGTGCCGGCGCGGCGGCCGGGCAGCCACCGGCGCAGGCCCGACGAACCGGAGGCTGCGCGGACGGACCGCAACGAGAGTGCGGCGCGGACGCGGGCCCGACGGTTCACGGAGGAGCGTAGCCCCCCGACGACGGTGTCCACGTCCGCCCAGAAGGCCTCGATCTCCTGCTCGGTCGGCTCGCCCTCGCCGAAGACCGTCGCGTCGGCACGGTGCGCGAGGGGGATCGTCGCCGTCGCACCGTAGGCCTGGGACAGGAGCCCGGCGCCCTCGCGCCGCGTGGAGCCCGCGGGGACCGGGGTCCCCAGGTCGGTCGCGGCGTCGAGGACCTCGCGCCACCCTCCGCTCACGCGGTCGACGGGTCGCGACGCCGCGCGGCGTCGGGCCCGCCGGCGCGCCTTGTAGGCGAGCACCAGGATCACCGGCAGGGCGAGCAGCGCGAGCGGCACCACCACGGCGACGGCGACGAGGGCCGCCTGGCCCCAGTCGAAGCCGTCGCTCTCGGCCTTCTCCTTCTCCTCGTCGTCGACCTTCCCGGCCTCGGCCTCGGCGGGCTCCTCCGGCGGCTCCGGGTCCTCGAGGATCGGGGGCTTGGGCACCTGGAGGCTCTTGGGCTCCGGCTGGATCTTGTTGTCCTCGTCGGGGATCGCCGTGATCGGCACCCACCCGTAGCCGACGAACGGCACCTCCGCCCACGCGTGCACGTCGGTCCCGGTCGCCGTGAACGGCTCGCCCGGCTCGAGCGGGTTCTTCTCCATGTCGGGGTAGAAGCCCATGACCACGCGCGCCGGGATGCCGGCCTGGTTCGCCATGAGTGCGAGCGCCACGGCGAACTGCTCGTCGTCGCCCACCATCTCCTCGTCCGCGAGGAGCGTGTCGATGCGCTCCGCGGAGTGGCCCGGACGCGACGGCGGCTGGGTGTCGAGCCCGCTGGAGAAGACGCCGCTGGCCACGAGGCCGTCTCGGAGCGCGAAGAGCTGGTCGACGGGCTCCGTCTCCTCCCCCATGAACTGCGCGGCCTTGCCCGCGAGCGACGCCGGCAGCGCGTCCTTGGGCGGCCTCGGCACCTCGATCGACTGGTCGATCGCGCCCGCCCGCAGGTCGTCCTCGGTGGGCTCGACCGTGACGAGCGTGTCGAGCGTGTACGAGTCGCCGGGTCGCAGCCCGGCGGTCGTCAGCGCCGTCCCCGTGGTCGAGTTGTAGTACGTCGTCTCGCCGAGCTCGCGCGCGCGGTCGCCCCCGTAGGTGATGCCCTCGAGCGTGCCGACGTCGGGCACCCACACGCCGGTGTAGTCCCCGACCTGGACGTCGACGCGCGTCGGCGTCCCGGACGCGACGGTCGCGATCTCCTCGCCCGCGCGCGTGTAGACGCCCGAGCCGGGCAGCCCGCTGGAGACGTCGTAGACGACGCCGTTGTACGTGTCGAGACCGGCGAGGCGGACCTTGGCGCCCGCCGGGAGCCCCTGCACGGTGAACAGCTCGTCCTCGCGCATGTCCTTGGCGTACTTGCGGAACGCCGTGAGCGGGCTCACGTACTCGTGCAGGTCCAGGGGCGGCACGACGGTCTCCCGCAGCACCGTGCGCGGCGCGTCCGGGAGCAGCACGGGGGCGGCGAACGCCGCGGCGACGCCGCCGACGACGAGCATCGCGGCACCGGTGCGCACCCGGTGCCACCAGAGCCGCCGCGTCGCGGCCTTGCTCGCCTCGGTCGTGATCTGGTGCGCGCCGAACCGTGCGGCCGTGACCCGCCACCCGGCCCACAGCAGGCCCACGCCGCCCGCGACGAGACCCTGCACCACCGGGAACGCCGCGATGACGGTCCCGAGGAGGATGACCCCGACGAACGCGACCACGACGGGCACGAGCGCCCACTCGGCGCGGCGCGCGCGCCACGCGATCGTCCCCGCGAGGAGCGCGGTGGCGAGCATGAGGAGGTACGGGACGACCGCGAGCTCCGGGAAGGAGTGCAGCGGCGGCACCGTGGTGACGAACTCCTTCCATCCCGTGACGGCGCCACGGAGCAGGTCGGTGATCGTCTGCAGCGACGGGAGCACCCCGCCGATCGCGTCGGCCGGCAGCGCGAGCGCGCCGCCGAGGAGCAGGTACGCGACGACCGCGACCACGAGGACCGTGGCGGCCGACCACCGGCGCCAGGCGCCGAGCCACGCGACCAGGAGCCCGACGACCGCTCCCCCGGCGGCCGGGACGAGGTAGCCCGTCGAGCCCCACACGGGCCCGAACCCGACGGCGACCGCGCCGAGGACGAGCACGAGCGCGAGCGCGTCGACGGCCCCCAGGGCCGTGAGCGCACGCGGGGTGTCGGCCCCGCGCAGCCGGGTCGTGTTGCGCTGCGAGGTGCCCGAGGACGGCGCGGGCGTGCCGACCGGGGTGGCGCGGCGCGAGCCGCGCGTCGTGGTGCTGGGAGCGCTCATCAGTCGTTCAGCCTCCGCAGGGCGAGGGGGAGCTCGCCGAGCTCGCCGATGGTGAGGACGACGAGCTCCGCGATCGCGTGCCGGCTGAGCGAGGCCCCGGGGACGCACTGGATCGCCATGACGCGGACGTCCTGGGGAAGCCGGGCGGACGCCGCCCGCAGCTCGGTGGGCGTGACCTTGCTGCCGACGATGAACGCCACGACCGACGCGTCGCTGATCGTCAGTCCCGCGACGCGCGCGACGTCCACGAGGGACGTCCGCTGCGCGCGCGTCTCGACGCGCGCGAGGTCGTCGAGCAGGCGGGTGCGGTGGTCGCCGCGCAGGTTGCCGTCGTTGACGAGGACCGTGACCCCGCGGTCCTCCTTGATCGCCTGGAGGCCGAGCGACCCGCACGCGCTCACGGCGAGCTCGAACTCGTCGTCGTGCGCGTAGTCCTCGGCACGCGTCGAGAGGAGCACCGCGAGGTGCGACCGGCGCGTCTCCTCGAACTGGCGGACCATGAGCTGCCCGGTGCGGGCCGTCGTCTTCCAGTGGATGTGACGACGGTCGTCGCCCGGGACGTAGTCGCGCAGCGCGTGGAACGAGACGTCCGAGTTGGAGATGTCCGTCGTGACGCGGCCCTCGAGGTCCTTGAGGAAGCCCGTGGACGAGCCCGAGAGGTTCTTCACGCGCGGGTGGACGAAGAGCTCCTCGGGCTCGGTCCAGACCACCTCGCGGCGCAGCAGCCCGAGCGGGTCCGCCCGCACCGAGCGCACGGGCCCCACGGAGATCACCGAGCGCCGGTGCGTCGGCACCGTGAAGATCTCCTCGTGGCTCGCCTGGGGGCGCAGGCGCGGGACGGGGAACGTCGCCATGCCCTGCCCCACCGGCAGCTCCATGACCGAGGGGAGCAGCGGCCGGCCCGAGTCGTTGCGCACGTCGAGCCGGCCGACGGCGCGGTCGCCGACCGTGACGCGCTGCTGCGCGAGGTCGAGCACGACGGCGTAGCGGAAGCGGCCCAGCACGAACGCCACCGCGGCGAGCAGCGACACCGTGAGCAGGATCGCCACCACCAGCAGCTCGAGCCACGAGAAGGCGAGCCCGGCCCACCACGCCCCGACGGTGACGACGAGCGCGGCCCAGCCGAACGGGCTGACCGCCGACGTCACCGGCTCGACCGCCCGCGTCACCGGCGCGAGCGCGCGCCCGATCGGCGCGGCGACCCGGGCGAGGGGCGCTGCGAGGGGTCGGAGCAGTCCGGCGAGGGCCGACGACGCGGGTGGCGTGCCGGCCCTGCCGCTCGGGCTGCTCGAGCGGGGGCTCGGGCGGCCGGTCGAGGGGCCGTGTGAGGCGTTCATGCGATGGGCTCTCGGTCGGTACGGGGGAGGACGGTCCGCCGGTCGGTGGTCCGCGCGGCGGCGGGACGGGCGGTGGGGGCGGGCGACGTGGGGAGCGCCGCGCGTCCGGTCAGGCGGAGCGTCGCTCCTGCGGCGCCGCGACGTCGGCGAGCAGGCGGCCGAGCACGGCCTCGTTCGTGGCGCCGGCGAACTCGGCCTCCGGGTCGAGCACGAGGCGGTGCGCCCACGCCGGCTGCGCGAGCTCCTTGATGTCGTCCGGCAGCACGTAGTTGCGGCCGTGGGCTGCGGCCCAGACCTTCGCGCAGCGCACGAGCGCGAGCGAGCCGCGGACGGAGACGCCGACGCGGACCTCGGGCGCGTTGCGCGTCTCCTCGGCGAGCCGGGAGACGTACTCCAGGACCGCGCCGTCGACGTGCACGCGCGCGCCGAGCTCGGCCATCTCCGTCACGGCCTGGGTCGTGATGAGCGGCTGGAGCGTCTTGCTCCGGTCGCGCACGGCGGCGCCCGACAGGATCTCGACCGTCGACGCGTGGTCCGGGTACCCGATCGACGCCTTCATGAGGAAGCGGTCGAGCTGGGCCTCGGGCAGCCGGTAGGTGCCGGCCTGCTCGATGGGGTTCTGCGTCGCGATGACCATGAACGGACGCCCGACGTCGTGGCCCACGCCGTCGACGGTGACCCGCCCCTCCTCCATGACCTCGAGGAGTGCCGACTGCGTCTTGGGCGACGCGCGGTTGATCTCGTCCGCGAGCACGATCGAGGCGAAGATCGGGCCCTGGTGGAACTCGAACTTCCCGGTCTTCTGGTCGTAGATCGTCACGCCGGTGACGTCCGAGGGGAGCAGGTCGGGCGTGAACTGGATGCGGTTGTTCGTGCCCTGGACGCTCGCCGCGAGGGCGCGGGCGAGCGACGTCTTGCCGGTGCCCGGCGCGTCCTCGAGGAGGATGTGGCCCTCGGAGAGCATGCACGTCAGGGTCAGGCGCACCACGTGCGCCTTGCCCAGGACGGCCTGGCCCACGTTGCCGACGAGGCGGTCGAAGGTCTGAGCGAACCAGGTGGCCTGCTCGGGGGTCATCGTGCTCATGAGTTTCCGTTTCTCGTTGCGTGCTGTGGAGAGGGCAGGCGTGGGGCTACCAGCCCATGACCGGTGTGCTCGTCCCGTCGGAGAACTTCACCTGGACCTGCTGGCCCGGCCAGCCGTAGTAGCACTGGAGCCGCTGGCGGCCGTTGCTGAGGTTGATCGTCCACCACTCGTTGGAGTAGCTCGACGACGGCGAGAACCGGTGCCAGCCGCCGTCCGAGCCCCAGCACTGGTACTGGACCGATCCGGTCGCGCCGTTGGGGTCGATGCCGAGCCAGCGGCACGAGTCGTCGCCGCAGCCGTCCTCACCCTTGGCGTTGGAGTGCTTGTAGAGCGTCGGGACCGGGCGCTCCTGGGTCTTGGCCGAGTCGCACGCCTCGGCGGACGTGTTGCCCTCGCTGTCCTTCGCGACGGCGCACAGCTTGGCGGTCTCGCCGTAGCCGAGCCCGCTCGCGGTGTACGTGTTCGACCCCGAGCCGGCCGACTGCGAGATGGTGAACGAGCCGGACTTCGCCCCGCTGACCGTGATCGTCACGTTGCGGCCGTTCGTCGAGCCGGAGACCTTGAAGGTCACCTGGCCCTTGCCGCCGCTCGCCGAGACGGACGGGCGCGGCGGCGGGCCGTACGGGGTGGCGGAGTTCGCGGTCGTCGCCGTGCCGGGTTCGTTCGCGCCGTCGACGCCCGCGACGGCGCGGACCTTGATCGAGTACGCCGTCCCGTTGGTGAGCCCGCCCACGATCTTGTTGTCGGCGAGCCTCGTCCAACCGCCGCCGGCGTCGTACTGGTAGAAGATCTCGCTCGCCTTCACGCCGTTGCCGGACGCCGCGCCGAACGAGAGCTGGACCTGCTTGTTCGTCCCGTTCGCCGTGGCCCTGAGGTTGCTCACCGTGCTCGGCTTGGCGAAGGCCCGCACCGGGTCGGACGCGGGCGAGAACTCGGCGTCGCCAAACTTGTCGGTCGCCTTGTTGTGCGCCCGCACGCGGAACGTGTAGCCGGTCGTGTCCGCGGAGACCCCGATCGTCGTCGAGGTCGCCCCCGCCCCGGCGGTGGCGGTCTTCACGACGGAGCCGCCCTGGAGCGCCTCGATCGTGTACTTCGAGATCGCCGCGCCGTTGTCGGACGGGGCGGCCCACGCGACCTGCATCTGCGACGTGTCGCCGACCGAGGTGCGCTTCGCGGTCGGCTTCGCCGGCGCGGCCGGCTTGCCCGCGGGCGTCTCTGCCGTCGAGTACTCGCCCCAGTCCGAGGGGTCGGGCGCGAGGTTGTTCGCCCGGACGCGCACCTTGTACGCGACGCCGTTCTTCAGCCCGTCCCAGGTCACCGAGGTTCCGACGAGCGCGGTCTTCTGGACCGCCCCGCCCGGCGGCGCCGGGGAGATCTCCAGGTCGACGGTCTCGATGGGCGAACGGTCGGTGTAGGCCTTGTTGGTCCAGGTGACGGTGAGGGACTGGTCGCCGAACTCGAGGGTGGGTGCGGCGGGCGGGTCGGGCTTCTCGTCGGGTCGGGCCTCGGCCGAGGGCGGGGAGGCGGGTCCGTCGCCGACGGCGTTGGTCGCGAACACGGTGAAGGTGTACTTGACGTTGTTGGTGAGGCCGTCGAGGGTGCAGGTGGTGGTGCCGCAGGCCTTCTCGTAGCCGTTCTGGGAGCGCACGGTGTAGCCGGTGATGTCGGCGCCGTTGTTGTTCGGCGGGTCCCAGGACAGCACGACCGTCTTGGACCGCACCTCCTCGACCTGCGGGGTCGCGGGAGCCTCCGGCTTGCCGAGGACCTTCATCTGGATCCGGCCCTCGACCTCGCGGTCGGGGTCCTTGGTCGCGTCCTGCACCCGGTACCGGACCACCATGACGCCCACGAAGTCGTCCTGCGGCGTGACGCTCACCTGGTCACCGGCCAGGTCGGCCGCACCCCGCCCGGTCTCCACGACGGCGTCGACGAGCTTCAGCGGTGTGTCCGGGAACGGGTTGGAGTCGTTCGCGAGCACGTCGATCTTCGTGGCCTTGCCCTGGTGGGCGTCGTCGACCGTGTCGGTGTTGGCGCGGACCAGGGGCCGGGTGGAGGCCACGACGGTCAGCGTCGCGGTCCCCTCGACCGGGGGGTGCTCGCCGTCGGTGACGGTGATCGGGACCTGCACGACCGAGCCCTTGGGCACCTCGGGCGTGGCCTGGGCGTGCAGCGTGCTGCCCTCGACCGAGACGGTGATGCCCTGTGCGCCGCCCGGGGACGCGGTGAACTTCAGCGGGTCGCCGTCGGCGTCCGTGGCGAAGCGTGCGAGGTCGACCGAGGCCTCCTCGCCCGCCGCCACGTCGACCGCCGGGGACCCGACGAGCTCGGGTGCGAGGTTCTCCGGAGGGAGGACCTGGACGGGGATGGTCAGGACGTTGGTGTGCCCCTCGGGGTCGTCGGGGCCGGAGCCGTCGGTCACCTCGAACGACACCGACGCCGGCCCGGTGTGGGCGGGGTCGGGCGTGTACACGATCTGGGTCACCGACGGGATCTCGCGCGAGCCCTCCGTGACCTTCACGGCGTCCTCGGTCGTCAGGCGCGGGGTCCTGCCCTCGACGACGAGCACGTGCTCGGTGATGTCGATGGGCAGGGACTCGCCGGCCAGCACCTCGAGCTGCGTCCCCGGTCGGAGCGTGGGCCTCTGGTCGGTGAGGCCGGGGACCTTGACGAAGGCCTTGGCGGTGAGGCCGTCGACGTCGGTCGCGGTGTAGGTCACGACCTGGCGGTTCTCGGTGAGGGTGATGACGAGCTCGCCGGCGTCGGTGACGGTGGCGGTGGTCGCGTCGGTGGTGACGGTGAGCTCGGTCGCGGCGCCGTCGGGGTCCTCGTCGTTGTCCAGGACGGGGACGGTGACCTCGGTCTTGCCGAGGATGTCCTCGACGGGCACGGTGTCGTCGCGGGCGACGGGGGGCAGCAGGGGTGCGTCGGCGGCGACGTTCACGGTGACGGCGCCGGTGGCGCGGGCGCCGTAGGTGTCCTGGACCTGGTAGTAGAAGGTGTAGGCGCCGTCGGCGTCGGGGGAGGTCAGGACGATGCGGTCGGTCACGACTTCGGCGTCCAGGTCGTGGGTGTCCTCGATGCCGCCGGGGACCAGGCCGACCTGGTCGCCGTCGGGGTCGGTGTCGTTGGCCAGGGCCGCGACCGAGACCGTGCGCCCGGGGCGCACCGTGATCTCGTCGTCCACCGCCACCGGAGGCTGGTTCGTCTCCCCCGGGCGCGCGATCCCCACGCGCACGGTGCCGGTCGCCGTCGCCCCGCGGGCGTCGAGCACCGTGTAGGTGAAGGCGTCGAGCCCCACCGCGTTCTTCGCGGCGGTGTACTCGAGGAAGCCGTCGACCACGCCGACCGTCCCCTTGCTCGCCGCGGACGCGATGCCGGTGACCTGGACGGAGTCGCCGTCGGGGTCGATCCCGTCCAGGGGCACCGCGATGCGCACGCTGGACCCGGACAGCACGCGCGCCTCGATCTCGCGCGGCTGCGGGGGTGCGTTGTCCTCCCCGTCGCGGATGCGGATCGTGACCTGGGCCGAGTCCTCCTGCCCGTTGACGTCGCGCACCCGGTAGATCGCGTACGCGGTCCCGGCCTCGGGGCCGGCCTTGAACCGCAGCGTGTCCTCGGAGACGAACGCCTCGCCCAGGGCGGGGTCCACGTCCTGCTCGAGCTCGGGCTGCAGGAACAGCTCCAGCCCGTCGGGGTGGGTGTCGTTCTTCAGCACCGGGACCGTCACCACGTCCCCCGCGTGCACCGTGACCTCGTCCGCGGCCGCCTGCGGCGGCTGCAACCGCGTCGGCGCCGGCACCGGGATGACCCGGACCTCCCCCGGGGCGGACTCCGTGCCGTTCGACACGGTGTACGTGACGGTGACGGGACCGTCGAGCTGCCGCAGCTCCGTGATGCGCAGCATCTGGTGCGCGAGCACGGCGACGGAGACGCCCGCGTCCGCGGGGACCTTGACCGACTGGACGACGAGGACGCCGCCGGCGGGGTCGGTGTCGTTGGCCAGCACGTCGACCAGGGTCGACCCGCCCGCGGGGAGCAGGGCGGTGTCGGTCACCACGATCGGGGCACCCGCAGCCTCCGACGGGGGCAGCACGTCCACCCGCACCAGACCCGTCGTCGCGTTCGGACCGTCCGTGACCTGGTACGTCAGGTCGTACGACCGCGGCTCCATCGACACGAACGTGAACGTCCCCGCGTCATAGTTCGGCGTGATCTCCGCCGGCGCGGACTCCGAGACCGACGCCAGCCGCAGCTCGTCGTCGTTCGGGTCGGTGTCGTTGCGCAACGGCTCCACCGTCACCGGCTGACCCGCCGGCACCACCACGTGGTCGTTCACCGCCACCGGCGGCTGCGGACCCGGCACCACGTCCACCAGGAGCTTGCCCTCGAAGACGCCGCCCTGCCCGTCCGCCACGGTGACCGTGACCACCTTGCGACCCGTCGAGCCGCCGCCGTCGCGGAACTCGACCGTGCCGTCCGGGCGCGAACGCACGTCGTCCCCGGCCACCGTCGCCGCGGCCGAGGCGAGGTAGAGGTCGTCGCCGTCGGGGTCCTTGAAGTACGGCAGCACCTTGATCGTCGCCCGACCACCCTGAGCCACCCGCAGCACCGGGTCACCCGTCTGCTCCGGCGGCGCGTTCTCCCCCCACGGCGACACCTTCAGCGTGACGCCGGCCTCGGCCACACCACCACGCCCGTCGGCCACCGAGTACCGGAACGTGCCCGTGCCCTGCGCGTCCTCGGGCACCACCGCCTGCAGCGCCGCACCACCCATGATCGCCTGCACCGTCGCGTTGCCCGGCGAGTCCCCCGCCAGCGACGCCGTCATCACGTCCCCGTCCGGGTCCACGTCGTTGCCCAGCACCGGCAAGATCGTCGTACGACCCGGACGCACCCCGAACGAGTCGTCCTGCGGCTGCGGCGGCTTGTTCGGCTGCGAACGGTCCGCGATGAACTGATCCACCTGCTCCGGGTTCGTCAGCTCCGCGTCAGACTCCTCCCCCTCGGCCTCCTCCGGCAACTGCACGTCCCAGTCGTCGACCTTCTGGTACTCGTCCGCCGCCATCCACAACGTCCCCGCCGACAGGTCGTTCAGCACGATCACGCGCCGGTTCACCCGGTACTCCAGGCGCGCCTGCGGGTCGATCCCCTCCAGGCGGGTGTCCAGGTCGCGGTCGGTGCCGTCGCAGTCGCGGACGACCTGACCCGTCGAGGCCCACGCCCCGTACGTGCAGCCGCCGAGCTGGACCGGCGCGCCGGGGCGTCCCTCGGCCGAGCGCCGCACGGCGTCCCCGCCCTTGAGCGGCTGCGTGACCAGTCCCCCGGTCGTCGCCACGACGACGTTCGCCGACCCCGCAGACGGCTGCTGGAGCCGCGCCTCGGCGCCGTCGTCCAGAGTCACCGTCTTGCCCCCCGGGAGCACGAGCTGCGAGCCCGACCGGTCGAGCACGACCGGCTTGTCGCCCACCGCGGTCACCTCGACCTCCGCGCCCTTGCCCACGGGCAGCGAGGAGGACGACGGGTCACCGTCAGCGGTGCCCTTGGACGTCGTCGCCACGGTCCACAACGTCCCCGTCGACGGGATCGCCGCGAAGACCGTCCCGTCCTGCGACACCGTGAGGGCTCCCCCGCCCTCGACCTCCGCGGTCGGGTCCGTCTTCTCCGCGTCGAACGAGGCCGCCCCGTCGAACGGCAGCACCCACAGCAGGCCCTCCTCACCGTCGAGGATCGCCGTCGTCGCACCACCGGAGACGACCTGCGCCCCCGCCGGCAGACGGACCTGCCCGTCCAGCTTCAGGTGCGCGACGTCGACCGGAGACGCCGTACCGGTGCTCGTGTCGTCGAGGAGCACACGGCCCGCGTCCTGCTGCACGTCGAACGACGCGCTGCCCGCGTTCAACGTCCCGTCCATCGCCTGGGACTCGTCGTTGAACCGACCCAGCAACCCGGCCGACGACTTCGTCACCCACACGCCCGAGTCGTTCAGGTCCACGTCCGCCGTGGCCTCGCCGTCGTACAAGAACGCCATCCCGACGAGCGCCGTCGAGAACACCGACACGGTGCTCACCGACGCGACGGTGCGGCGGTGCTCGTTCAGACGCGCCAGGAAACCCACAGGTCCTCCGAGGAGTTGGATCGGGAGACGACCGGCCCCCTTCTCCAGCCCCCTCGATCTCGCACGTACCAGGCGGCCCCACCGATCGCGCAACCGAGGATAGCGGGACACCGGGTGAAAACCGACACCCGTCCGATGGGGAGCACTCCCCACTCCGTGCTCCGTCGAGACGCGGTGGTGCCGGGCGGCCCCGCCCTACCGGGCACGTCCGAGCAGGTCAACTCGATGACGAAGGCAACGAAGTCGTCCCCGATCGACGCCGGTGCCGGCCACCGCGGACGGGGCGAAAGATCACCCCGGACGACGGTTCAGGAGGCGCGGTCGGCGAGCGCCTCCGCGAACGAGCGCAGCGAGTCGGCGACGGGCCCCGCGGGGAGCGCGTCGAGCTCCTCCACGGCGGCGCGCGCCCAGCGCACCGCCAGCGCGCGCGTCTCCCCGAGCACCTCGTGGCGTCGCAGCGCGGCCACGGCCGCGGCGAGCGCGGCGTCGTCGGTCAGGTCGGAGTCGAGCATCTCGACGAGCCGGGCGTCCGCCTCGCTCGCGGTGCCGTTCGCGATCCGGGCACGGAGCAGCAGGACCGGCATGGTCGGCACCTTCTCGCGCAGGTCCGTACCCGGCGTCTTGCCCGACTCGTCGCCCGACGACGCCAGGTCGAGCACGTCGTCGGCGAGCTGGAACGCGACCCCGAGCTTCTCCCCGTAGGCCGCGACCGTGTCGACGACGGCCGTCGGGCACCCGGCGAACAGCGCGCCGAGCCGCGCGGACGTCGACAGGAGCGACGCCGTCTTGTCCGCGAGCACCCCGAGGTAGTGCTCGACGGGGTCGTCGCCCTCGCCCGGGCCGATCGTCTCGTGGAGCTGGCCCAGGCACAGGCGCTCGAACGTGCGCGCCTGGATCAGCACGGCCTCGGGCCCGAGCGCCGCGACGGTCGACGCGGCACGCGCGAAGAGGAGGTCACCGACCATGATGGCGACCGAGTTCCCCCACACCGCGTGCGCGGACGGGGCACCCCGGCGCACCGGGGCGGAGTCCATCACGTCGTCGTGGTACAGCGACGCGAGGTGCGTGAGCTCGACGACGACCGCGGACTCCACGACCTCGGGACGCGTCCCGTCCCCGAGCTCGGCGGCGAGCAGGGTGAGCAGCGGCCGCAGCCGCTTGCCCCCCGCGTTGACGAGATGGCGGGACGCGGTGTCGGCGAGCGGGTCGGCGTGCGCGACGGCCTCGCGCAGCCGAGCCTCGACCCCCGCGAGCCGCTCGGTGAGGGCAGCGGCGAGCGCGGGGTCCGAGATCGGGATCGCGGTGGTCGTCACGGGCGCGGTCCGGTCGCGCGGGCCGCGGGGCCCGGCGGGCGCGGGCGGCACGGAAGGCACAGAGGTCACGGGACGAACTTAACCGCCTCGGCCGCCAGATCGAGAACCGGGGACGGGAACACACCGAGGAGGAGCACCCCGAGCGCGCACACGGCGATCGCGATCGTCGTCGGACCGGTCGACCGGACGACGGTCACGCCCGGCCCCTCGAGCGCGGCACCGTCGTCGTCCGTCCCGGCCGCGGACCCTCCGGAGGGCGCCGTGAAGAACATCAGCACGATGATCCGGACGTAGAAGAACACCGCGACGGCCGACGCGATGACACCGACGACGGCGAGCACCCACGTCGAGCCCCCGCCCTGGCCGTCGGGCCCGGCGATCGCCGCACCGAACGTCGTGAACTTCGCCACGAAGCCCGCCGTGAGCGGGATGCCCGCCATGGAGAGGAGGAAGAGGGAGAACACGCCCGCGAGCCAGGGGCTCCGGCGTCCGAGCCCGGCCCACTGGGCGAGGTGCGTCGCCTCGCCGAGCACGGCGACCGGCTGCTCCGCCGCCCCGTCGGTCACGTTGTCCGCGGGGTCGCCCGTCCCGCCGGCCGCGGCTCCCACCGTGGCCGGCACGCGCTCGCGCACCGGGGCGGTCTCGCGCACGAGCGTGACGACCGCGAACGCGCCGACCGTCGCGAGGCCGTAGACGAGCAGGTAGAAGACGGTCGCGCGCAGCGAGAGCTGCGAGAACCCGACGACGCCGACGAGGATGAAGCCCGCGTGCGCGATCGACGAGTAGGCGAGGAGACGCTTGACGTCGGTCTGCACGGCACCCACGACGGCGCCGACGACCATCGTCAGGAGCGTGACGATCCACAGCGCGACGAAGAGGTCCTCGCGCGAGGCGAGGGACGACTGCGCGAGGCCGAGGCTCACGACGTAGAGCACGCGCAGGAGCGCGCCGAACGCCGCCGCCTTGGTGCACGCGGCCATGAAGCCCGTGATCGGCGTCGGGGCGCCCTGGTACACGTCCGGGGTCCAGGCGTGGAACGGCGCGGCCCCGATCTTGAAGAGCAGGCCCGCGAGGATGAGCAGGACGCCGACGACGACGAGGCCGGGCATGGTCGCGAGCGGGCCCTCCGGCGTCGCGAGCGACTGGTACACCTCGACGAGGTCGACCGAGCCGGCGAAGCCGTAGACGAGCGCGACGCCGAACACGAACAGGGCGGACGCGAACGCCCCCAGGAGGAAGTACTTGAACGACGCCTCCTGCGACAGCAGACGGCGGCGGCGGGCCATCGCCGAGAGCACGTAGAGCGGGAGCGAGAGCACCTCGAGCGCGACGAACATCACGAGGAGGTTGCCGGTCGCGGGGAAGATCATCATGCCGCCGACGGCGAAGAGCACGAGCGGGTAGACCTCGGTCTGCTCGAGGCCCTTGCGCCGCGTGAGGCCCTCGTACGGCGAGCCGGGCACCGCCGCCGCGGACGGCGCGAACGCGTCCTGGCCGGTCGACGTCTTGTCGACGATCACGAGGATCGCCAGGAACGCGAGCAGGACGACGATCCCCTGGATCGCGAGACCGAACGGGTCGATCACCATCGACCCGCCGAGCACCCGCACCCCGTACGGTGCGCCGTCGGCGCCCTGCACGGCGGGGTCGCGCCACAGCACGACGACGAGCGCGAACGCCGCGGCCGTCGCGAGGAGCGCGAGGACGACCTGCGTCGTGCGCCGCACGCGCGCCGGGACGAAGGCCTCGATCAGCACGCCGACGACGCCGGCGCCCAGCACGACGAGGATCGGGGCGAGGTAGAGCCAGTCGACCGTGGGGGCCACGAAGGAGTCGTTCACGACTCGCTCCCTTCGTCGGAGCTACGAGTGACGGACGACCCCTGGCTCTCGAGGGCGGCCTGCTCGGCCCCCTCGGCGAACGGGTCGGAGCGCGGCGGGTCCTCGACGCCGGCGACCGCGAGGTCGGACAGGGTGACCTCCGCGGGCTCGCGCACGAGGTCGAGCGCGGGGGCCGGGTAGAAGCCGAGGACCAGGAGGACCGTGATCAGCGGCGCGACGACCCACCTCTCGCGCGCGTCGAGGTCGGGGAGCTGGTCGAGCCCCTCGCGGGTCCCGCCCGTGAAGATCCGCTGGTAGGTCAGCAGCACGTAGAGCGCGGCGAGCACGACGCCGAGCACGGCGAAGAGCGCGGCCCACGGGCTGCGCGCGAACGTGCCGACCAGCACCATGATCTCGCTGACGAACGTCGACAGGCCCGGCAGCGACAGCGCGGAGAGGCCGGCGACGAGGAACGTCCCCGCGAGCACGGGGACCACCTTCTGCAGGCCGCCGTAGTCTGCGATGCGCTGCGAGCGCTCCGGGTGCCGGGCGATGAGGAAGCCGGCGAGGAGGAACAGCGCCCCGGTCGAGATGCCGTGGTTCACCATGTACAGCGACGACCCGGACACGCTGAGCGACGTGAACGCGAAGATGCCGAGCACGATGAACCCGAAGTGGGACACCGACGTGTAGGCGATGAGGCGCATGAGGTCGCTCTGCCCGATCGCCATGAGCGCGCCGTAGAGGATCGACACGACCGCCAGCACGACCACGACCGGGGCCGCCCACGCGCTCGCGTGCGGGAAGAGCGGGAGGCACAGCGTGAGCATCCCGAACGTGCCGACCTTGTCGAGGACGCCGACGAGGAGCGTGGAGGTGCCCGCGGGCGCGTGCTGCGCGGCGTCGGGCAGCCAGGTGTGGACGGGGAAGAGCGGCGCCTTGATGGCGAACGCGAGGAAGAACCCGAGGAACAGCAGCCGCTCGGTGGTGACCGGCATCGGGTTCTCGGCGAAGTACCCCACGAGGTTCGACGTGAGGAACGCGTCCTCGGGGCGCGCGCCCGTCGTCGGGTCGATCGGCACCTGCACGTACAGCGCGATGACGGCCGCGAGCATGATGAGCCCGCCCGCGAGCGAGAACAGCAGGAACTTCACGGCCGCGTAGCGCCGCCGCGCCCCGACGCCGAACCCGCCGATCATGAAGTAGACCGGGATCAGCATCGCCTCGAAGAGGACGTAGAAGAGGAACACGTCGCGCGCGACGAACACCGCGACCATGAACGCCTCGAGCAGCAGCGCGAGCGCGAGGTAGTGGCGCAGCCGGCGCACGTCGCCGTCCTGCTCCTTCCACGCGGCCAGCACGACGAGCGGCACGAGCAGGACCGACAGCGCGACGAGCGCGAGCGCGACGCCGTCGGCGCCCACCGCGTAGCTCGCGCCGATCTGCGGGATCCAGCGGTACGTCTCGGCGAGCTGGTACGTGCCGGCCGCGGACGTGTCGAACGCGGTGAACGCGCCGACGAGGAGGCCGAGCTCGACGAGCGCGGCGCCGAGGGCGATGCCGCGCACGGTGCGCAGGGCGCCCGCACCGACGCCCCGCGTGCGGGCCGCGGCCGTGAGCCACACCGCTGCGGCCCCCACCAGGGGCCAGGCGACGAGCAGGGACAGCCAGGGGACGGAGGTAGTCATGGTTGTCTCCCTCTCAGCTCGCGGAGCCGGTGGTCAGGGCGAGGACGACGGCGACGATCACCACGAGGCCGCCGAGCATCGTCGCGCCGTACGAGCGCACGTAGCCGTTCTGCCACCCGCGCAGCCACTCCCCGATCCGGCCGACGAGGCCGGCGAGGCCCATCCAGCCGCCGTCGACCATCTCCTTGTCGGCGTAGACCAGCGAGCGCGTGAGGTACTGGCCGGGCCGCATGAACACGGCCTCGTTGACGTCGTCCTGGTACAGGTCGCGGCGGGCGGCACGCGTGAGCACGGAGCCCCGCGGCGCGCGGACCGGGACGCTCGACATCGCGTACTGCCGCCACGCGAGCGCCGCGCCCGCGAGGACCAGGAGGAGCGTCAGGGTGATGAGCGACCACACCGGCAGGACCGGCTCGTGGTGCTCGGCGTGCCCGGTGACGGGCTCGAGCCACGTGACGAACCGCGAGCCCGCGGCGAGGATGCCGCCGAGCGCCACCGAGCCGACCGCCAGGACGATCATGGGCCACGTCATGAGCCGCGGGGACTCGTGCGGGTGCTGGACCGGGCCGTCCTGCGGGCCGAGCCCGTCCGCCGACCCGCTGCCGTCGTTCCAGCGACGGCGTCCGGAGAACGTCATGAAGAACAGGCGCGACATGTAGAACGCGGTGATCCCGGCACCGAGCAGCGCGACGCCGCCGAAGACCCACGCCCGCCACGGCTCGCCGTCGACGGGGACGAACGCCGCCTCGATGATCTTGTCCTTGCTCCAGAAGCCGGAGAACGGCGGGATCCCGAGGATCGCGAGCCAGCCCATCATGAACGTGATCCAGGTGATCTTCATGTACCGCGCGAGGCCGCCGAACCGGCGCATGTCGACCTGGTCGTCCATGCCGTGCATGACGGAGCCCGCGCCGAGGAACATCCCGGCCTTGAAGAAGCCGTGCGTCACGAGGTGGAAGATCGCGAACGCGTACCCGATCGGCCCGAGCCCCGCGGCGAGGATCATGTACCCGATCTGGGACATGGTCGACGCGGCGAGCGCCTTCTTGATGTCGTCCTTGGCGCAGCCGACGATCGCCCCGAAGAGCAGCGTCACCGCGCCGACGATCACGACGACGAGCTGGGCGGTGGGCGCGCCCTCGAAGATCGGCGCCGACCGCACGACGAGGTAGACGCCCGCCGTGACCATGGTGGCCGCGTGGATGAGGGCGGAGACCGGCGTCGGGCCGGCCATCGCGTCCCCGAGCCACGCCTGGAGCGGGAACTGCGCCGACTTGCCGCACGCGGCGAGCAGGAGCGCGATGCTCGTCGCGGTGAGCACCGCGGTCGACGCCTCGGGCGCCTGCGCGAACACCGTGGTGAAGTCGACCGCGCCGAACGTCGCGAACATGAGCATGAGGGCCACGATCAGGCCGATGTCGCCCACGCGGTTCATGACGAACGCCTTCTTCGCCGCGACCGCGTACGCGCGGTTGTGGTTCCAGAACCCGATGAGCAGGTACGACGCCAGGCCCACCCCCTCCCAGCCGACGAACAGCAGGAGGTAGGAGTCGGCGAGGACGAGGACGAGCATCGCCGCGACGAACAGGTTGAGGTACGCGAAGAACCGGCGCCGGTCGCGGTCGTGCGCCATGTAGGCGACCGCGTAGACGTGGATGAGCGTGCCGACGAACGTCACGAGGAGCACGAACGTCAGCGACAGCGGGTCGATCCGCAGGCCCATCGCCAGGTCGAGACCACCGGAGACGATCCAGTCACCGATGCGGAAGTCGACCACGCGCTCGTCGACGGGCAGCCCGAGCATCACGAGGAAGAGGACCAGGCCCACCACGAACGCGGCGCCCGACATGAGGACGCCGAACCACGCGCCCCAGCGGTCGCTGCGGCGACCGGCGAGGAGGAGGACGGCCGCCCCGAGGAGCGGGAGCAGCACCAGGAACGGTGCCGCGAGGAACGCGCCCGGCACGGTCTCGGACGCAGGCACGACGTCGGTCGCGGCCAGCAGTCCGCTCGCCGTGGGCAGGGCGGGAAGGAGCGTCGTCATCGGTGCCGGCCCCTCAGCTCTTGAGCAGGTTGACGTCGTCGACCGAGGCGGACCGACGGGTGCGGAAGATGGACACGATGATCGCGAGGCCGACGACGACCTCCGCCGCCGCGACGACCATGACGAAGAACGCGAGCACCTGCCCGGTCACGTCACCGTGCATGCGGGCGAAGGTGACGAACGCGAGGTTCGTCGCGTTGAGCATGAGCTCGATGCCCATGAACACGATGATCGCGTTGCGCCGCAGCAGCACGGTCGCGGCGCCGATCGAGAACAGGATCGCCGCGAGCACGAGGTAGTTGGTGAGCTCCATCAGTCCTCTCCTCCCCGGGTCGCGGCGGGGTTCCCGTCGGGCACCGCGTCCGCGGTGCCGCCGGGCACGCGGGACCGGCCCGGGTCGTCCGGCCCGCCGACCTCGCCGGCGGGCGCCTCGCCCTGCGGCTGGTCGGCGGTCGCGGCCTGCACCGTGCGCTCGTTCGCGTCCTGGGCCCGCAGCGCGGGCAGCGCCCGCAGCGGCTCGTGCTCGACGAGCACCTCGCGCTCGGCCTCGAGGATCGCCCCGGCCGACCGCTCCTGACCGCGGATGCGCAGGATGCGGGAGACCGACTCCTCGATGGGCCGGCCCTGCGGGTCGAGCGCCGGGGTGTCCATGGCGTTGTTCTGCGCGTAGACGCCGGGCGCGGCGAGCGGCGTGAGCCGGCCGCCCGCGGGCAGCGCCGCGACCTTCGCGTCGGCCTGCTCGCGCTGCCCCACCTTCGGGGTGAGGCGCCGCCGGTGCGTCAGCACGAGCGCGGAGACCGCCGCGGTGATGAGCAGGATGCCCACGACCTCCATGGCGAACACGTAGTCCGCGAAGAGCACGCGGGCGAGCGCCACGGGGTTGGTCGCGGCGTTGGCGAGCTCGAGCCCGACCGACGGCGGGAACGTCGCCTGCGCGACCACGCCCACCAGCACGACCCCGAGACCGAGCCCGAGGAGCACGCCGACCCAGCGCTGCCCGCGGATCGTCTCCACGAGCGAGTCCGACGCGTCGACCCCGACGAGCATGAGGACGAAGAGGAACAGCATCATCACGGCGCCGGTGTAGACGACCACCTGGACGACGCCGAGGAACGACGCCTCCTGCGCGATGTAGAGGATCGCGAGGTCGACCATGACGAACATGACCGCGATGGCGGCGTGCACCGCCTTGCGCGCGAAGAGCAGCGAGAGCGCCGCGAGGACCATGAGGGGGGCGAGGACCCAGAAGAGGACCGCCTCGCCGCCGCTCGCGGTCACCGGGCGGCCTTCCGGGCCGACCGACCCGACGACTGCGCGACCCGCCGGACCTCCGGCGGCGGTCCCGTCGGCTCGGGCGGGAGGGTCGGGTCGTCCGGTCGGTGCTCGCGCACCCACTCCACCTGCTCGGCCACCGGGCCGCTCACCTCCCCGCGGTAGTACTCGGTGTCCGAGGTCCCGGGCACCATCGGGTGCGGCGCGGCGAGCATCCGCTCCTGGAGCGGCGCGAGCAGGTCCTGCTTCTCCCAGATCATGCCCTCGCGCGTCGGCCCGGCGAGCTCGTACTCGTTGGTCATCGTCAGCGCGCGCGTGGGGCACGCCTCGATGCACAGCCCGCAGAAGATGCAGCGCAGGTAGTTGATCTGGTAGACGCGGCCGTACCGCTCGCCCGGCGACATGTGGCCGCCGTCGGGCAGGTCCGCGTTGTCCGCGCCCTCGACGTAGATCGCGTCCGCGGGGCACGCCCACGCGCACAGCTCGCAGCCGATGCACTTCTCGAGCCCGTCGGGGTACCGGTTGAGCTGGTGCCGCCCGTGGTACCGCGGCTTCGTCGGCACCTTCTGGCGCGGGTACTGCTCGGTGACCGTCGGCCGGAACATCGAGGCGAAGGTCACGCCGAACCCGGCGACGGGCGCGAGCGCCTCGCGCAGTCCCTTCGCCTGGGGGCGCCGGACCTCGTACTCGCCGGGCCCGCCCGGCTTCTGGTCGTCAGCCACGGTCGACCTCCTTGTCGTGCGGTGTGTCTCGGGGGGCACCGGTGCCCGGCGAGCCGGACGCCCCGGGCGACCCCGCGTCGTCGGGCACGAGGGCACGACGGCGGGGCGAGGGCGGGAGCGACTGGCCCGGCAGCGGCGGGACGGGGAACCCGCCCGCGAACGCGTCGAACGGCTCGGGCCCGGTGCCCGCGGCGCGGGGCGTCGCTCCGGGTGGGGCCTTCTTCTCGGGCCAGAACCAGACGACCACCACGACCACCAGGGCCAGCGCGACGGCGATGCCGACGAAGACCCGGAGGTCGACGTCGAGGAACTGGCGCACGGCCTGCGCGACGGCGAGGAGCACGAGCCACGCGAGGGCGAACGGGATGAGGACCTTCCAGCCGAACCGCATGAACTGGTCGTAGCGCAGGCGCAGCAGCGTGCCGCGGACCCACACGAAGAAGAACATGACGGCCCAGACCTTGACGAGGAACCAGAGGATCGGCCACCAGCCCTCGTTGAACATGCCGTCGTTGATCGCCGAGAGCGGCCACGGGGCGCGCCACCCGCCGAGGAACAGCGTCGTCGCGACCGCGGAGACGTTGAGCATGTTGATGTACTCCGCGAGAAAGAACCACGCGAACTTCATGGACGAGTACTCGGTCATGTACCCGGACACGAGCTCGCCCTCGGCCTCGGGGAGGTCGAAGGGCAGACGGTTCGTCTCGCCGACCATCGAGATCACGTAGATGACGAACGCCGGCAGGAGCGGGAGGAACCACCACAGCTGCGTCTGCGAGTCGACGATGCGCGAGGTCGACATCGACCCCGCCATGAGGAAGACGGAGACGAGCGAGAGGCCCATCGCGAGCTCGTAGCTGATGACCTGGGCCGTCGAGCGGACCGCCCCGAGCAGCGGGTACGTCGACCCGGACGACCAGCCGCCGAGCACGATCCCGTACACGCCGAGCGACGCGCACGCGAGGATGTAGAGCGTCGCGACCGGGAAGTCGGTGAGCTGCGCCGGCGTCACGTAGTCCGTGAACGGGATCTGCACCTCGGGCCCGAACGGGACGACCGCGAACACCAGCAGCGCGCAGAACACGGAGATCATCGGCGCGAGCAGGTAGACGAACTTGTCCGCCGCCTTGACGGTGATGTCCTCCTTGAGCAGGAGCTTCATCGCGTCGGCGAGCGACTGGAGCAGGCCGAACGGGCCGTGCCAGTTGGGGCCTGGGCGCACCTGCATGCGCGCCACGACCTTGCGCTCGAACCAGATCGCGAACAGCACGCTCGTCAGCAGGAACACGAGGATGAGGACGGCCTTGACGAGGTACGTCCAGCCGTTGTCCTGCGAGAAGTTCGCGGTGATCCCGGGCACGCCCGGGGTCTCGGCCGCGAGCGCGTGGACCAGGTGCGCGCCGGTCATGCGTCCTCCCCTCCGTCGGTGCTCCCAGGCCCGAGCCGGACGACGTCGCCCGGCACGGCGCCGAGCGCCGCGTGCACGGACGACCCCGGCGACCGCAGCGGCAGCCACACCACGTGGTCGACCATGTCGGTCACCACCACCGGGAGCGTGACCGCTCCCCGGTCCGTCGAGACGCGCACGAGGTCGCCGTCGAACACGTCGACCGCAGCCGCCGTCGTCGCAGACAGCCGCGCGACCGGGCGCTTCGCCGTCCCCGCGAGGTAGCGCTCGCCGTCCTGGCCGCGCGCGTCGTCGAGCAGGAGCCGCCAGCTCGCGAGGACCGCGGTCCCGGGTGCGACGGCGGGCGGCTCGGTGGTCTCGACGGCCGGCGCGGCGGCGCGCTCGCCGTCCCACGCGCCGTCGCCCACGAGCTGGTCCAGCTCGGCGCGCACCGCGTCCACGGTGCCGAGGCCGAGGCTGACGCCCGCCGCGTCGGCGAGCGCGTCGAGCACGCGGTGGTCCGTCATCGCCGTCGAGGCGAGCGCCGCCGGGAACCGGCGCACGCGGCCCTCCCAGCTCACGAACGCCCCCTCGCGCTCGACGGGCGGCGCCACGGGGAGCACGACGTCCGCCAGCTCGGTCACCGCCGAACGCCGCACCTCGAGCGAGACGACGACGTCCGCCGCCTCGAGCGCGCGGCGCGCGTGCGCGGGGTCCGGCAGGTCGTCGAGCTCGAGGCCGCCGACGAGCACGCCCGCGAGCTGGCCGACGGACAGGGCGTCGAGCATCTCCCCGACGTCGCGGCCCGCCGTGGCGGGCAGACCCGTCGGCTGCGCGTCGGTGGCGGTCACGCCCCACACCGTCGCGACGTCGACGCGGGCCGCCGCGTCGGCGACAGGCCGTCCGCCCGGCAGGAGGTTCGGCAGGGTGCCGGCCTCGACGCCGCCGCGCTCGCCCGCGCGGCGCGGGACCCACGCGAGCCGCGCGCCCGTCGCGGCGACCGCGCGGAGCAGCGCGCTGTACCCGCCGCGCGTCGCGGCGAGCCGCTCGCCGACGAGGATCACGGCACCGGGTGCCCGCAGCGCGTCGCTGACCTCGGCGAGGAGGTCGGTGCCCTCGGCCTCGTCGAGCGTGCGGACCTGGTCGCCCGCGGCGATGCCGTCGAGCCACTCGGCCTCGGTGCCCGGCGCGGCCGGGAGCAGCGTGCCGTGCATGCGCTGCACGCCGCGCGTCGCGAACGGCGCGACGGAGAACACGCGCACCCCGTTCCGCACGGCGCCCTTGCGCAGGCGCAGGAAGGTCACGCCCGCCTCCTCCTCGGCCTCCAGGCCGACGAGGAGGACGGCGGGCGCCTTCTCGAGGTCGGTGAACGTCACCCCGCCGGCGTGGCCGACGGCGCGCCCCGCGACGGCGTGCGCGAGGAAGTCCGCCTCCTCCGCGCTGTGGGCGCGGGCGCGGTGGTCGACGTCGTTCGTGCGCAGCCAGGTCCGGGCGAGCTTCGCGTACGCGTACGCGTCCTCGACCGTGAGGCGCCCGCCCGGCAGGACGCCGACGCCTCCGGCGTCGCGTGCCCGGGTCAGGGCGTCGGCCGCGACCTCGAGCGCCTCCGCCCACGAGGCGGGGCGCAGCTCGCCGCGCGTCACCGACCCGTCCGGGGCGACCTCGCGGTCGCGCACGAGCGGGTGCGTGAGGCGGTCCGGCGCGGACTGCCACGTGAACGCGAAGCGGTCCCGGTCGGTGATCCACTCCTCGTTGACCAGCGGGTCCTCGCCCGCGAGGCGGCGCAGCACGACGCCGCGGCGGTGGTCGACGCGGATCGCGGAGCCCGACGAGTCGTGCTCCGCGACCGACGGCGTCGAGACGAGGTCGAACGGGCGCGACCGGAACCGGTACGCCGCTCCCGTGAGCGCGCCCACCGGGCAGATCTGCACCGTGTTGCCGGAGAAGTACGACGCGAACGGCAGCCCCGACTCGTCCTCGAGCGCGAGCCCGACCGGGCGGTCGCCCGGCGCCTGTCCCGCGGGCGGCGCGAAGTCGAGGACCGCCTCGTCGAACCGGCCGATCTGCTGCGCGGCCCCGCGCTTCTGCAGGTCGATGAAGACGTCGCCCGCGATCTCCTGGGAGAAGCGCGTGCACCGCTGGCACAGGACGCAGCGCTCGCGGTCGAGCAGGATCGTCGTCGAGACCGCGATCGGCTTGGGGAACGTGCGCTTGACGTCCACGAACCGGCTCGTCGCGCGACCGTTGCTCATCGCCTGGTTCTGCAGCGGGCACTCGCCGCCCTTGTCGCACACCGGGCAGTCGAGCGGGTGGTTGATGAGCAGCAGCTCCATGATCCCGTGCTGCGCCTTGTCGGCGACCGGGCTCGTGCGCTGCGTCTTGACCACCATGCCGGGCGTCGCCTCGAGCGTGCACGACGCCTGGGGCTTCGGCATGGGCCGGACGTTGCCCTCGCGGTCCGGCGTCGCCACCTCGACGAGGCACTGGCGGCACGCGCCCGCCGGCTCCAGCAGCGGGTGGTCGCAGAACCGCGGGATCTGGATCCCGATCTGCTCGGCCGCGCGGATCACGAGCGTGCCCTTGGGCACCGACATCTCGACGTCGTCGATCGTGAACGTCACGTGGTCCGCGGGGACCGGGGGCTTGGCCGCGCCACCCGTGGGAGCGGCGGCGGAGCCGGTGCCCGGGGCGGGGGTCGTGGTCGTCATCAGTGCACTCCTGCCGTCAGGACGCGGGCCGGGCGGGGCGTGTAGTCGAAGAGGGCCGCTGCGGCGGGGTCGAACGGGCAGCGGTGCTCCGTGATGTGCGCCTCGTACTCGTCGCGGAACAGCTCGATGCTGCTCGTCACCGGAGACGTGGCGCCGTCGCCGAGCGCGCAGAACGCGCGGCCCAGGATGTTGTCGCACGTGTCGAGGAGCAGGTCGAGGTCGGACTCCGTGCCCCGGCCCGCCTCGATGCGCGCCAGGACCTGCTTCATCCAGTACGTGCCCTCGCGGCACGGGGTGCACTTGCCGCACGACTCGTGCGCGTAGAAGTCCGTCCACCGGCTCACGGCCCGCACGACGCACGTCGTCTCGTCGAAGAGCTGCAGCGCGCGCGTGCCGAGCATCGAGCCCGCCGCCGCGACCGACTCGTAGTCGAGGGGCGTGTCGAGGTGCGCGTCCGTGAACAGCGGCGTCGACGAGCCGCCCGGCGTCCAGAACTTCAGCTTCTTGCCGCCCCGGATCCCGCCCGCCATGTCGAGCAGACCGCGCAGCGTGGTGCCCAGTGGCGCCTCGTACTGCCCCGGCCGCGTCACGTGGCCGGACAGCGAGAACAGCCCGAACCCGGCCGAGCGCTCGGTACCCATCGACGTGAACCAGTCGGCGCCGCGCGCGACGATCGACGGCACGCTCGCGATGGACTCGACGTTGTTGACGACCGTCGGGCGCGCGTACAGGCCCGCGACCGCCGGGAACGGCGGCTTGAGCCGCGGCTGCCCGCGGCGCCCCTCGAGCGAGTCGAGCAGCGCCGTCTCCTCGCCGCAGATGTACGCGCCGGCACCCGCGTGGACCGTCACGTCGAGGTCGAAGCCCGAGCCCTGGACGTCCTTGCCCAGGAATCCGGCCTCGTAGGCCTCCTCGACCGCGCGCAGCAGGCGGCGGTACACGTGCAGCACCTCGCCGCGCACGTAGATGAACGCGTGGTCGCAGCCGATCGCGTACGACGTGATCGCCACGCCCTCCACGAGCGCCTGCGGGCTCGCCAGCATCAGCGGGATGTCCTTGCACGTGCCCGGCTCGGACTCGTCCGCGTTGACGACGAGGTAGCGCGGCCCGCCGTCGGGCGCGGGCAGGAAGCCCCACTTCATGCCCGTCGGGAAGCCCGCGCCGCCGCGGCCGCGCAGGCCCGACGCCTTGACCGTCGCGACGACGTCCGCCGGGTCCTGGGCGAGCGCCGCACGCAGCCCGGCGTACCCGCCGCGGTCCACGTACGACGCCAGCGTCCAGGACCGGTCCGCGTCCCACGTGTCCGACAGGACGGGGGTCAGCGGGTCCGGGGTCGGCCGGGCCACGGTGCCCTGCTGCTCGCTCATGCGTCCGCTCCCTTCGACGGGTCGGGCTGGGTGCCGGGAGACTCGGCCTTGCCGCCGGGGTCGACGTCGGCGCCGGTCGTCGGCTTCCGCTCGGCGCTCGACTGCTCGCCGCCGGTGACCGGCTTCTCGGGCGTGCCCTCGCCTGCGGCGGAGGAGGCGGCGTCTGCCCCACCTGCCGAGGTAGAGGCCTGGTCCGGCGAGGTAGAGGCCTGGTCGGTACCGGGGGCGGTCCAGCCCTGCTCGCGCGCGAGGCGGAGGCCGGCGAGGGTGGGCTCGCCGGCGCCGACGCCCTCGTCGGCGCGACCGTCGGGGAAGCCCGCGAGGATGCGGCTCATCTGCTTGAAGGAGCACACGCTCGCGGCGCCGCGCGTCGGGGCGACGGCCTCGCCCGCCCGGAGACGGTCGACCACGTCGGTCGCCGAGCCGGGGGTCTGGTTGTCGAAGAACTCCCAGTTGACCATCATGACCGGCGCGTAGTCGCAGGCCGCGTTGCACTCGACGCGCTCGAGCGTGATCGCGCCGTCCTCGGTCGTCTCGTCGTGGCCGACGCCGAGGTGGTCGGAGAGCTCGTCGAAGATCGCGTCGCCGCCCATGATCGCGCACAGCGTGTTGGTGCAGACGCCCACGGTGTACGTCCCGTTGGGGTGGCGCTTGTACTGCGTGTAGAACGTCGCGACGGCGGAGACCTCGGCCGCGGTGAGGCCGAGCCGCTCCGCGCAGAACAGGATGCCGTCGCGCGAGACGTAGCCGTCCTCGGACTGCACGAGGTGCAGCATCGGCAGCAGCGCCGAGCGCGACTCGGGGTAGCGCGCGACGATCTGCGCGGCGTCGGCGGCGAGGCGCGCCGTCGTCTCCGCGTCGTACCCGGGGCGCGGCCCGCCGGCGGGCGCGCCGTTCGTCGCAGGTCCGGCGTCGATGGTCATCGGTCCACCCCTCCCAGCACGGGATCCAGCGACGCGACGGCGACCACGACGTCGGCCACCTGGCCGCCCTCGCACATCGCTGCCACGGCCTGGAGGTTGTTGAACGACGGGTCGCGGAAGTGCGCCCGGTAGGGGCGCGTGCCGCCGTCGGACACGACGTGCACCCCGAGCTCGCCGCGCGGGTGCTCCACGGTCTGCCACGCCTGGCCGACCGGGACGCGGAAGCCCTCGGTGACGAGCTTGAAGTGGTGGATCAGGGCCTCCATGGAGGTGCCCATGATCTCCTTGATGTGGTCGAGCGAGTTGCCCTGGCCGTCGCTGCCGATCGCGAGCTGCGCCGGCCACGCGATCTTGCGGTCGCCCACCATGACGGGCTGCCCGGCCGTCCTCTCGAGGCGCTCGAGGCACTGCTCGACGATGTGCAGCGACTGGTAGCACTCCTCGAGCCGCAGCACGACGCGGTCGTAGCTGTCGGCGCCGGTCGCGGTGGGGACGTCGAAGTCGTACGTCTCGTAGCCGCAGTACGGGTCGGACTTGCGCACGTCGTACGGGTGCCCGGTCGAGCGCAGCACCGGCCCGGTGATGCCGAGCGCCATGCAGCCCGCGAGGCTGAGGTGCCCGACCCCGACGAGGCGGCCCTTGAAGATCGGGTTGGCGAGCAGGAGGTCGCCGAGCTGGCCGAGGTACCGGCGGATGAGCGGGTCGGCCTCGCGGACCTGCTCGACGAGGTCCGGCGGCACGTCCTGCGCGACGCCGCCGGGACGCACGTAGGCGTTGTTCATGCGCAAGCCCGTGACCGCCTCGAAGATCCGCAGGATCTCCTCGCGCGCGGTGAACGCGATGGTCATGACGGTCGTCGCGCCCATCTCGTTGCCGCCGGTGCCCAGGCACACGAGGTGGGACGCGATGCGGTTGAGCTCCATCATGAGCACGCGGATGACGCTCGCCCGCTCGGGGACGTCGTCCGTGATGCCGAGCAGCTTCTCGACCGCGAGGCAGTACGCCGTCTCCTGGAACAGCGGCGCGAGGTAGTCCATGCGGGTGCAGAACGTGACGCCCTGCGTCCACGTCCGGTACTCCATGTTCTTCTCGATACCGGTGTGCAGGTAGCCGATGCCGCACCGTGCCTCGGTGACGGTCTCGCCGTCGATCTCGAGCATGAGGCGGAGCACGCCGTGCGTGGACGGGTGCTGCGGCCCCATGTTGACGACGATGCGCTCCTCGCCGAGCGCCGCCGCCGCGACGGCGCTCTCGGCGATGTCCGCCCAGTCGCCGCCCGACGCCTCGAAGCTCGGGACGCCCTCGTCGAAGTCCCCGACCGGCGGCCGGGTCGATCGCGGTGCGGCGCCGGGGGCGCCGGTGGTGTGCGTGCTCACGAGTACGACCTCCTCGTGTCGGGCGGGGGCACGGTCGCGCCCTTGTACTCGACGGGGATCCCGCCGAGCGGGTAGTCCTTGCGCTGGGGGTGGCCCGGCCAGTCGTCGGGCATCTCGATGCGCGCGAGCGACGGGTGGCCGTCGAAGACGATGCCGAAGAAGTCCCACGTCTCGCGCTCGTGCCAGTCGTTCGTCGGGTAGACGGACGTCGTGCTCGGCACGTGCGGGTCGGCGTCGGGCACCGACACCTCGAGGCGCAGCCGGCGCCCGTGCGTGATCGACGTGAGGTGGTACACGGCGTGCAGCTCGCGGCCGACGTCGTGCGGGAAGTGCACGCCGCTCACGCCCAGGCTCAGCTCGAACCGCAGGTCCTGGTCGTCGCGCAGCGCGCGGCACACGTCGACGAGGTGGTCGCGGTGCACGTGGAGCGTCAGCTCGGCGTGCGCACCCGGCGGGTCCACCACGACGCGCTCCACCGCGGCCTCGAACCGCGTGCCGCCCTCGGCGAGGACCTCCGCGAGGACGTCGACGACCTCGTCGAACCAGCCGCCGTACGGCCGCGGGCTCGCGCCGGGCATCGCGACGGGCTGGACGAGCCCGCCGTACCCCGACGTGTCGCCCGAGCCGTGCACGCCGAACATGCCCTCGCGCACCTCGACGACCTCGAGCGTGCGCGGCGCGCCCGCCCCGGTCACCAGGTCGCCCGACCGCGGTCCGGAGACCTCCTCGGGCTGCGGCACCGGCGTGCCGCCGCCCGTCTTCTCGTCCGTCACCGCAGCAGCCCCTTCATCTGGAACGTGGGCGTCGCCTCGAGCGCGGCCGCCTCGGCGGCGCGCGCCGCCTCCTTGCGGTTCACGCCGAGCGGCTCGTGCTGGATCTGGTCGTGCAGCGCCAGGATCGCGTTGATGAGCATCTCCGGCCGCGGCGGGCAGCCGGGCAGGTAGATGTCCACGGGCACGATGTGGTCGACGCCCTGCACGATCGCGTAGTTGTTGAACATGCCGCCGCTGGACGCGCACACGCCCATCGAGAGCACCCACTTGGGCTCGCTCATCTGGTCGTAGACCTGCCGCACGACCGGCGCCATCTTCTGGCTCACGCGCCCGGCCACGATCATGAGGTCCGCCTGGCGCGGCGAGGCCCGGAAGACCTCCATGCCGAAGCGCGACAGGTCGAACCGCGACGCGCCGGCGGCCATCATCTCGATGGCGCAGCACGCGAGCCCGAACGTCACGGGCCACAGCGACGCCTTGCGCAGGTACCCCGCGAGGTCCTCGATCGTGGTGAGCAAGAAGCCCGAGGGAGCCTCCTCGATCCCCATGGTGTTCTCCTAGTTCTCTCGCCGGTGCCCGCTGGCGCGAACGATCGGTCGCCTGCTCAGTCCCACTCGAGACCACCCCGGCGCCACTCGTAGACGAACGGGACCGTGATGAGCGCGAGGAACGCGAGCATCGCGACGAGGCCGAAGGTCGCGAGCGTCGCGAAGTCGACCGCCCACGGGTAGAGGAAGACGACCTCGATGTCGAAGACGATGAACGTCATGGCGACGAGGTAGTACTTGATCGGGAAGCGCCCGCCGCCGATCGCGTGGGGCGTGGGCTCGATGCCGCACTCGTAGGCGTCGAGCTTGGCGCGGTTGTACCGCTTGGGGCCGATGACCGCGCTCGCGGCGACACCGCCGAGAGCCAGCACGGCGGCCACGCCCATGAGGACGAGAAGCGGTACGTACGGGTTGGTCATCGCGTACTCCTCGAGTGGGGGCTCGGGACGGGGACGCCCGGGCGGTGCCCGGGAAGACCTGCAGGTGGTGCGAGCGCCCGCGTCGTTGCGGGCCCACCTCGTGGGCTCATGACGAGGGCACCACCCTCGTCAGCCCCGCGATGACGCGGTCGACCCAGTCGCCGCCGCGGGGCTCGTAGCAGTCGGACAGGAGCTTGAGCACGAACCGCATGACGACCGGGCGCGGGAGCCCGTAGCGCGTGCAGATCCGCATGATCTCGGGGTGCTCGATGAGCTTCACGAAGTACCGGCCGAGCGTGTAGTAGCCGCCCAGCTCGCGGCGCATGATCCGCGGGTAGGTCTGCAGCGCGCGCTCGCGGCCGCCGTCGGTGAGCCGCACGCGCGACTGGGCGACGACGTCGGCCGCCGCCCGCCCGGCCTGCATCGCGTACGCGATGCCCTCGCCGTTGAACGGGCTGACCATGCCGCCCGAGTCGCCCACGAGGAGCACGCCGCGCGTGTACAGCGGCGTGCGGTTGAAGCCCATGGGGAGCGCCGCGCCGCGCACGGGGGCGAGCCGGTTCTCCTCCGTGAACTCCCACTCCTCGGGCGCGTTGCGCATCCAGGTGGCGAAGAGGTCCTTGTAGTCGACGTTCGCGGCCGACTGGCGCGCCGGGGTCGAGCTCACCGAGCCGAGCCCGACGTTCGCGGTCCCGTCGCCGAGCGAGAAGATCCAGCCGTACCCCGGCAGCAGGTTCGACTCGCGGGGCTTGCCGTCCCACAGCTCGAGGTGGGACTCCATCCACGGGTCGTCGTGGCGCGGGGTGCGGAAGTACGTGCGGACGGCGACGCCGATCGGGCGGTCCTCGCGCCGCGCGAGGCCGAGCGCGAGCGCGAAGCGCGACGAGACGCCGTCGGCCGCGACGACGACGGGCGCGCGGTAGGTGACCTCGTCGCCCGCACGCCGACCCTTGTCGTCCACCGGCCGAGCGGTGACGCCGACGACGCGTCCGGTGCGCTCGTCGAGCACGGGGCCCGTGACCGCGGTGCGCTCGAGGAGCTTGGCCCCCGTGCGCTGGGCGTGCTCGGCGAGCGTGCGGTCGAACGAGTGGCGGGCGCGGGCCATGCCGTAGCTCGGGTACGACGCGAGGTCGGGCCACGCGAGCTCCCACGAGCGGCCGCTCGCGACGACGCGCAGGCCCTGGTTCCGGATCCAGCCGTCCTCGGCGCGCGTCGGGACGCCCATGCGCACGAGCTCGGCGACCGCGCGCGGCGTCAGGCCGTCGCCGCAGATCTTGTCGCGCGGGAACGACGACTTCTCGAGCAGGAGGACGCTGAGGCCGGCGGCGGCGCAGTAGTGGGCCGCCGCGGAGCCCGCCGGACCCGCGCCCACGACGATGACGTCGGCGTCGTCGAGCCTCGCGCCCACCGTGCTCACCTCACCGTCCGGTCGTCGGGACATCTCCTGGTGGTCCACCGTGACCCGGGTCGGGACACGGCGCACCCACGGTCCTTGTGAAGTCGGTCACAATGGACATCGTCACTCTAGTCACTCCCGACGCGGGATGTGTAGCAAGGTGACCCTTCCCTGGGAGATCTTGTGACGAAGGTCCTCGCGCGCGGCGACTCCCGGCCCTGTGGATCGGGACCGGCGGGCAAGGGGGCCGGCGCGGCGATGGCCTAGCCTCCCCGCGCCGCCCCCGGTCGCGCGGCGAGCCTCCGCCGCGCGTCGCCGCAGGTCAGCGGCCGCCGGACGACGCTGCGTGCCCTCGTCCCAGGCGGGCGAGCGCCAGGCCGGCGCCGACCGCGAGCGCCGCCGCGGTCGCGAGCCACCACGTGTCGGCCCCGGTGCGCGCCAGGGCGGGGCCGGTCGACGGCGGCTCCCCCGGGGCCGGCGCCGGGCCGGTCCCCGGGACGCCCACGAGGTGCACCGCCTCCAGCACCCCGGCGACCGACCGGCGCGTGGACGACGGCGCGTCCGCCGACATCGCGCCGCTCACCTCCACCCGGCCCACCTCCCCGGGGTCGAGCACGGGCCCCTCCCACGTCGCGGCGCCCGGCGCCACGCCGTCCAGCCGGACGTCGAGCCACGCGCCGAGCCCGGTCCGCGCGACGGCCGGGTCGACGTCGGCGGCGAGGTCCACGAGGACGCGCGCCGCCGTCGGGCCGTCGTTGCGGACCCACAGGTCGCGCGCGACGGTCGCCCCCGGCACGACGAGCGCGTCCGGGCCGAACAGGGACGCCGGGAGGCCCGTCGCCCACGTCGCGCCGTCGGCGCTCAGCCGGAGCGCGTCCTCCTCCCCCGGCGCGGCGCCGGCGCCGGCGCCGGACGAGGCCCCCAACGAGGTCCCCGCTGCGGTGCTCGCCGTCGTCCCCACCGCCGCCTGGCCCGGCCCGGCGAGCACGGCCGCGAGCAGCACGCCGGCGAGCGCGCGGAGCGACCCTCGGGCCGGGCCCCGGCTCACGGGACCACCGCCGGGGTCCTGCGGCGCCGCGAACCTTCGCGCAGTCCCGCCGCGACCTGCCAGGCGCCCCACCCGAGGAGCCCGGCGGCGGCCACGACGGCGACGGTGCGGCGCGTGTCGCCCGACACCGCGGAGCTCACCCACCCGAGCAGCGGGACCGCGTAGACGACGGACCCGCGGAGCTGCACGGGCCGGACGGGCTCCGGGTCGGGCGCGGCGTTCGCGTCGCCCTGCGTCGTGAGGACCCGCGCGTCGTCGGGCCCCACCCCGACGGCGACGACCCGGTGGGTGACGACCTCCGGCCGGCCCGACGCGAGCTGGTACGTCACGACGTCGCCCGGGGCGACGCGCGCGACGTCGACCGGCCGCACGACGACCATCGTCCCGGGCGCGTACGTCGGCCGCATCGACCCGGTGAGCACCGTGTACGGCGTCGCCCCCAGCACGAGCGGCACGACGACCCCCACGAGCGCGAGAGCGACGGCGCACCCGAGCGCGAGCACGCCGAGCGCCCGGGCGAGCGGCCCGTGCCGCCGCGTCGTGCCGCGCTCGCGGTGCCGCCCGCCGCGGGGCCGCTCAGCCACAGGAGACTCCCGAGAGCCCGGTGCCCGCGAGGAGCGCGCCGCGGACCGGGACCGCGTTGCCCGGGACGGAGACCCATCCCGACGCGTGCACGGACTGGACGCTGACCTGCAGGATCGTGCCGCCCAGCAGCAGGTCGAGGATCGACTGCCGGAGCCCGCCGAGCAGCGACTCGGTGATGACGAGCTGCGTCGCCGTGGTCTCGGTGGTCGTCGACTGCCCGCCTCCCGCGATCGTCACGCGGTAGCGGGCCGGGGCGGGCGTCGGGGCGGTCCACCGCACGGTCGCGCTCCGCGCGAGGTTGGTGCCCGTCGTCGTGCACGTCGTCCCGGTCGGGGCGGGGATCGTCGCCGCCGACGCCGTCGTCCAGAGCGACCCGCTCGCCGTCCACCACGCGACGGCCGGGCCGCCGACGAGCGCGAGCGCCACGGCCAGCGCGGCGACCACCCGGAGCCGGGCGCCGCGCGTCACGACGGCCTGCTCTCGAGCGTGACCGTCACCGCGACCTGGGCGCTCAGGCCCTGCCAGTCGCTCGGGCTCCCCGCGGGCAACGTGTAGCGGACGCACACCTGCGTCGTCGCGCCCCGCGCGTACGTCTGCGGGCTGAGCGTCCCGGCGGGCAGGGCCGTCCCCGTGCACGCCCGACCGCACGTCCGCGCCGCTGACCGGCTGCGAGGCCGACCACGTCGCCCACGCCGCGGCCGCCGAGAGCGGGAGCGCGGCGAGCGCGAGCACGACGGCGCCCCGCGCGACGGCACGGCCGCGAGGGACGCGGCCCGCCCCCTGGTCCGGGGTCGGACCGTGCGGCCGTGCGCGGCGGCGGGAGCGGTCGACGCCCACCGTGGGCCTCTCAGAGGTGCTGCTCGAGCGTGAACGTCAGGCTCGACAGGTTCACGACCGAGCTCGTCGCGACCTGGTCCGGCGTGGTCTCGTCGAACGTCAGCGTGACGTCGGCGTCGACCGCCGGGTAGGCCGCGGTCGACGGCGCGACCTCGAACGTCCCGTCGCCGTTGTCCGTCGCCCACGACGGCGGGCCGTCGAGCACGAACGCCACGTCGAGCGCGTCGAGGAGCGCCTGGTCGCCCGTGAGCGTGTCCGTGCCCGCGACGGCGAGCGTCGACTGCAGCGAGTCGCCGGTCGCGGTCACGGTGACCGGCTGGCTGAACGCCAGCACGTCGCCCGGGACGATGCGGACGGCCGTGACGTCCGCGACCGCGGTCCCGTTGAGCGTCCAGGCGGCCGTCCCCAGGGCGAGGTCCAGATCACCGGAGCTGATGTCCCCCGCCTCGGCGACGGCCTGCGAGTCGGACTACAGCGCGTAGGTCCCGGCCCCTCCGAGGAGGAGCAGCGCCCCCGCCCCGATCGCCAGCGCACCCTTGGTCAGGCGTTCCATGTCGTGCCCCCTACGTACCGCGCGCGGGCCCCCGTTGGCCGCGCTCGTCCCTCGACGATAGGTCGGACGACGCGGACCGGCTCGCCCGGGCGCCGTGCGGTACGGGTGAAGTCGCCGCCGGCCGGGGCCCGGGCCGGGCGGTGGGGTCAGGCGGGGCGCGTGCCCCGGTGGAGCGCGACGATCCCGCCGGAGAGGTTGCGGTAGGCCACCTTCTCCCAGCCCGCGCGGAGCAGGAGCCGGCCGAGCCCGACCTGGTCGGGCCAGGCCGCGATGGACTCCGCGAGGTACTCGTACGAGCCGCCCTCGCGCGTCACCGCGGCGGCGATGCGCGGCAGGGCCTGCACGAGGTACTCCTGGTAGACGACCCGGAACGGCGCCCACGTCGGGGTCGAGAACTCGCAGATCACGACGCGCCCGCCCGGCCGCACGACGCGCAGCATCTCGCGCAGCGCCCCGTCGGTGTCGACGACGTTGCGCAGGCCGAACGAGATCGTCACGGCGTCGAACGTCCCGTCCGCGAACGGCAGGCGCGTCGCGTCGCCGGCGACGAACGGGAGGTCGGGCCGGCGCTCCTTGCCGACCTGGAGCATGCCGAACGAGAAGTCGCAGGGCACGACGCGCACCCCGTCGTCGGCGAACGGCTCGGACGACGTCCCGGTCCCGGCCGCGAGGTCGAGGACCTTCTCCCCCGGCAGCGCGCCGACCGCGCGCACCGTCGCCCGGCGCCAGGCACGGTCCTGGCCGAACGACATGATGTCGTTCGTGAGGTCGTAGCGCGAGGCGATCCCGTCGAACATCGACGCGACCTCGGAGGGCTTCTTGTCCAGGTTGGCGCGGGGCATGCCGCCCATGCTTCCACGTCCTCGCACCGCAGGGCGCACCCGCGCGCGCGGCTTACGCTGGGAGGCGATGACTGCAGAACCGTCGGCCACGGCCGCACAGCCCCGACCCCGGCCGAGCATCGTCGTGCGGACCACCCGGGTCCCCGACCTGCCCGGCGGCCTGGGCGCCCTCGTCGACCTCCTGCCCGACGCGCGGCCCCTCGCCTGGGTGCGCCGTGGCGACGGGATCGTGGGCTGGGGCGAGGCGCTGCGGCTCGAGACGTGGGGCCCGGGCCGGTTCGCCGACGCCGAGGCCGCGTGGCACGAGACGCTCGCGCGCGCCGTCGTGCGCGACGAGGTGGGGCTGCCCGGGACGGGTCCGGTCGCGTTCGGCTCGTTCGCGTTCGACGACTCCGCCCCCGGCGACGACGCCCACGACCCGGTCCGCGCGGGCGGCGTGCTCGTCGTGCCGCGCGTCGTCGTCGGCCGACGCGACGGCCAGGCGTGGCTCACGACCGTCGACACCGCCGGCTCCCTGTCGTCCTCCCCGACGGACGCGCTGCGCCGCACGCCGCGCACCCCCGTCACGGCGCCCGGCGAGGTCGCGTGGCACGACGGCGCGCTGCGGGCCGACGACTGGGCCGCCGTCGTGGCGGAGGGCGTCGAGCGCATCCGCTCCGGCGCGCTCGAGAAGGTCGTGCTGGCGCGGGACGTCGTCGCGCACACGGCCGAGCCCGTCGACCCGCGCTGGCTGCTCGCGCGCCTGGCGACGGCGTACGAGGCGTGCTGGACGTTCTCCGTCGACGGCCTCGTGGGCGCGACGCCCGAGCTCCTGGTCCGCAGCGAGAAGGGTCTCGTCACGTCGCGCGTGCTCGCGGGGACGATCCGCCGCGGCGGGCTGTCCGACGACGAGGCGCTCCTGCGGGCGGCCCAGCTCGCCCGGTCGTCGAAGGACCTCGAGGAGCACGAGTACGCCGTGCGGTCGGTCGCGCAGGCCCTCGCCCCGTTCTGCTCGTCGATGAACGTCCCCGACGCGCCGTTCGTGCTGCACCTGCCGAACGTCATGCACCTCGCGTCGGACGTGACCGCGGTCCTCGCGCGCGGCGCGGTCGCGCCGACGACGCCGGGCGGCACCCCGACCCGCACCGCGGCGGGGCCCACGAGCCTCGCGCTCGCCGCGGCCCTGCACCCGTCGGCGGCCGTGTGCGGCACGCCGACGAGCGTCGCGCGCGACGTGATCCGCGAGATCGAGGGCATGGACCGCGGCCGGTACGCCGGGCCCGTCGGGTGGCTCGGCGCGGACGGCGACGGCGAGTGGGGCATCGCGCTGCGCTCGGCCGAGCTCTCGGCGACGGACCCCCGGTCGGTGCGGCTGTTCGCGGGCTGCGGGATCGTCGCCGCCTCCGACCCGGCGGCCGAGGTCGCCGAGTCCGAGGCGAAGCTCGAGCCGATGCGCTACGCGCTCGGCGGAGCCTGAGGACCGCGACGCGCCGTCCGCCTCGTCCGGGCGGTCACGCCTGCGTGCCTGCGTGCGGAACGTCACCCCCGTCGACTTTCGACCGCCACCCGGACGACCGGGCCGGGCGCCCGCGGCGCTGCTAGGTTTCGGGAGGTGTCCGACTCCTCCCAGTTTTCCCGTCCTCGCTCCGCCTCCCCGTCCGGCGTGCTGGTCCGCCGGGCCGTCGTCGCCGACCGCGACGCGGTGTGGCCGCTCGTCCTGGAGCTGCCTCGCCACGACCCCGAGCGGGAGGCGTTCGAGCGGTCCTTCGGCCCCCTGCTCGCCGCGCTCGACACGTACTTCGCGGTCGCGGAGCTGCCCGACCACGGCGTCGTGGGGTACCTGCTCGCGAACCGGCACCTGACCTTCGCGTCCAGCGGCGTCGTCTGCCGGGTCGAGGAGGTCGCGGTCCTCGGGCCGCACCGCCGCCAGGGCATCGGGCGCCACCTGCTCGAGAGCGCCGAGGAGTGGGCCGCCGAGGTCGGGGCGCGCCGCGTCGGGCTCGCGACCGGTCTCTCCAAGGAGTTCTACGTCTCCGGCGGCTACGCCGAGACGGCCGGCTTCTTCACCAAGCGCGTGGAGGCACCGGCCGCGCCGGCCGCGGCCGGCGGCGACGCTCCGTGGGCTCCGAGCCCCGCCGCCGCCGACTGAGCGGGGCCGCACCGACGACGAGCGGCCGGCACGGGATCCGTGCCGGCCGCTCGGTGCGTGCCCGGACCGCGGGGGGACGTCCGTGGCCCGGGCACCCGCCCGCCGCGTTCAGGGGTCGCGGCGGGACGTGGCGCGGGGTGCGGGTCGCGCGTGCCGGCACGACGACCCGCCCCCGCAGATCGTGGGCGCCCCTCGCGGGGCGCCCGCCAGGGTCAGCCCTGGCCGCCGAAGAACCAGTCGAACGGGTTCGGCACGTTGCCCGGGTCGGTCGGGTCGGTCTGCTGGCCCTGGTCGCCGCCCTGCTCGCCCTGGCCGGGGAGCTGCCCCTGACCGCCCTGGCTGCCGTCCTGGCCCGGGAGCTGGCCCTGGCCGGTGGTCTCGTCGTCCGCGGGGCGCGTGGCGAGCGTGACGTCGAGCTCGAGCGTCTTGCCGTCGCGCACCACGGTCAGCGTGGACTTCGCGCCCGCGGCGCGCTCGCGCACGAAGGCGGTGAGCGACTCGGCGCCGCCGACGGCGTGGCCGTCGATCGCGACGATCACGTCGCCGGACCGGATGCCGGCGTCGGCCGCGGGCGACCCGTCGGTGACCTCCTGGACCTCGGCACCGCGACGCGTGACGCCGTCCGCGGTCGCGGTGGCGTCCGCGAGCGTCACGCCGAGGAACGCGTGCTCGGCGGTGCCGTTCGCGATGAGCTGCTCGCTGATCGACTTCGCGAGGTTCACGGGGATGGCGAACCCGAGGCCGATCGAGCCGGACTGGGTGCCGCCTCCCGACAGCGTCGCGATCGACGACGTGATGCCGATGACGCGACCCTGCGCGTCGAACAGCGGGCCGCCGGAGTTGCCGGGGTTGATCGCGGCGTCGATCTGGATGGCGTTCGTCACGACGGACGTCCCGCCGTCCTCGCCCGACGCGGAGACCGGGCGGTCCACGGCCGACACGATGCCGGTCGTCGCGGTGTTCGCGAGGCCGAGCGGGTTGCCGACCGCGAGGACCGACTCGCCGACGCTCACGTCGTCGGAGTCGCCGAGCGTCGCGGGCTGCAGGTCGTCGGGCGCGTCGACGAGCTGCACGACGGCGAGGTCCGTCGCCGGGTCGAGCCCGACGATCTTCGCCTCGAAGAGGCGGCCGTCGCTGAGCGTCACCTGGACGGTGTCGTTCTCCGCGCCGGACACGACGTGGTTGTTCGTGAGCACGTGGCCCTTGTCGTCGATGATGACGCCCGACCCCTCGGCGCCACCCTGCTGGGTCTGCACCTGGATCGCGACGACCGACGGTGAGACGGCCTTCGTCACGGACTCCCAGTTCGGGTTCTGCGAGGACGAGTCGGAGACGGGCGCGGCCGTGTTCTCCTGGTGCTGGCCGACGTCGGCGAGCGACGCCGAGTCCTGGTCGGTGCCGAACGCGCCGGTGAGGCCGGCGGTGCCGACGCTCGCGAGGACCGCGGCCGCGGCGGCCGCGCTCACGACCGGCACCCACGTGCGGCGACGCCGCGGGGCGCCGTCCGCGCCCTGCGCCACCGGGACCGGCGGTGCGGGCGGCGGGCCGTAGGCGCCCGACGGCGCGTGCGGACCGGCGGGGGCGCCCTGGGCGGGGCGCGCGTACGGGTCGTGCATCGGCGTCGCGGCCGCGTGCCCCGACGGCGCGGGCCGGGGCGGCGCGACGTGCTGCACGTGCTGCGGCGCGGCGAGCGGCTGCGTCGGGTGCGTCGTGGGGTACGCGGGCGCCAGCTCGCCGGCGGCGGCCGGGGCGGGGTCCGCGGCCGGGAGGGGCTGCGTCGCGGCGGCCGGGGCCGGCGGCTGCGCGGGCGTCTCGACGGCGACCGTCGCGGCGCGCTCCGCGGCGGCGGGCGTCGTCGCACCGGGCGTCGTGGGCGCCGGCGCCGCGGCGGCCGGTGCGTCGGTGGTCGGCGTGGTGGGGGTGGGCTCGGTGCCCGGGGTGTGGGTCATGGTGGGCCTCCTCGTTTCTGCCCACCACTTCACACCCGCGCGCTTGAACGACGCTTGAACGAGCCTGGGAGTTTGCTGCGAGTTCAGGCGAGCGCCGCGCGCACCGCCTCGTGGACGCTCCCGGCGAGGCGCTGCCCCGCCTCGCGCCGGTCCGCGCGGGGTACGCGCACCTCGAGGACCTGGACGCCGTGGCTCGGCGCGGCCAGCGCGTGCCGCAGCGACGGGACGTCCTGCACGAGCTGGTGGTCCACGCCGTAGCCCGCGCAGAGCTGGGCCAGGTTGGCCCCGTGCGGGGTCGCGAAGACGCGCTCGAACGTGCGGCCCGCCGCCTCCGACGTCTCCCCCAGCGCGCCCGGCTCGAGCCCGGCGAAGATCGAGCCGCCGTCGTCGTTCACCACGACGAGCTGCAGGTCGACGTGCGGCTCGTGCGGACCGCGCAGCAGGCCGCCGGCGTCGTGGAGGAACGTGAGGTCGCCGAGCAGCGCGCGCGTGCGCCGGTGCGGGCGGGCCGTGGCGACCGCCGCGCCGAGCGCGGTGGACACGGTGCCGTCGATCCCGGCGAGGCCGCGGTTCGCCAGGACGCGCGGCGCGTCGGCGTCGAGGCCGAGCACGAGGGCCAGGTCGCGCACGGGGTTGGACGACCCGACGACGAGCAGGTCGTCCGGACCGCACGCGCCCACCACGGCGCGCGCCACGCTCGGGCCGTCGGCCCGCGAGCCGTCGCTCGCGGCGGCGACCACCGCGCCCGCGGCGGCGGAGGCCGCGCGCCAGCGGGAGAGCCACCCGGAACCGGCCGAGGGGTCGCTCGTCGCGGCCGCGCGGTCGTCGGGGCGCGGGTCGAGCCAGGCCGCGGGGACGGCCGGCAGCACGGTCGAGGCGTTGCGCGCGGCGTCGGGCCACGGGCCGGCGCCGGGCGCGACGACGCTCACCGTGACGTCCCACCGCCCGAGCAGGCGCTGCACGGGACGCGAGAGCGTCGGCCGGCCGAGCACGACGACGTGCTCGACGTCGGCCACCAGCGCGTCGACGCCGAGCACGAGAGCGTGCGCGACGACGTGGTTCGGGCCTCCGGCCGCCCCCGACGAGGGTTCGGCGAGCAGCGGCCAGCCGTGCGCCTCGGCGAGGTCGCGGGCGGCCCGACCCGCGCCGTCGCCGGCCACGACCACGGTGCGCGCGCCGGGCGCGGGCACGGAGGCCTCGACGACGGTGCGGCCGGGGAGCACCGCGGCGGGCGCGACCGCGCCCAGGGGGTCGGCGCCGGGCAGCGCGAGCGCGCCGGCGCCCGGCCCGACGCCCGGTCCGGCGACGGCTCCGACGACGGGGACGACGACCGGGACGAGCGGCTCGCGGTACGCGAGGTCGAGGTGCACGGGTCCGGGGTGCCCCCGCCGGGTGCCGGTGGCCTCCCCGAGCGCGCGCGTCACGACGGCGAGGAGGTCGCGCACCTCCCCGGGGCGGCCGTCGGGCGCCGGGACGTCCGCGGCGAACCGCACGGCCGGGCCGAAGATCCCGGCCTGGTGCGTCGTCTGGTTCGCGCCCGTGCCGCGCAGCTCGTGGGGGCGGTCCGCGGTGAGGAGCACGAGCGGGACGCCCGTGTGGTGCGCCTCGAGCACCGCGGGGTGCAGGTTCGCGACGGCCGTCCCCGACGTCGTGACGACGGCGACCGGGCGGGGCAGCTCGACGCCGCCGCGCACGAGCGGCCCGGCGCCGCGCGACAGGCCGAGCGCGAGGAAGCCGGCCGCGCGCTCGTCGACGCGCACGTGCAGCGTGAGCAGGCCCGCGTCGGAGGCGGCCGCGAGCGCGTACGCGAGCGGGGCGCTGCGGGAGCCCGGCGCGAGGACGACGTCCGCGACGCCCTCGTGCAGCAGCCGGTGGACGAGCGCGAACGCGCTGCGGACCGCGGGCGGCTGCTCGTCGAGGCCGTGCAGGAGCGGGTCGACGGGCGTCGCGTCGTCGTCGAGCGGGTGCACCGGGTTCACCGTGCACCGCCCGCGGTCGCGAGCCGGGCGGCGACCCGGTCGAGGCGTTCGCGCCAGCGCCGCTCGGTGTCCGGGTCGGGCGCGGTCGCCGCGAGCGCCGCCTGGGCGGGGACCGGGCGGGTCACGGGCAGGGCGCCGTCGACGGGGACGAGCGGGTGGTCGACGACGTCGGCCGCGAAGAGGTTCACGGTCGCGAGCCCGCACGCGTACGGGAGCTCCGGGAGCGCGGCGGCGAGCGCGACGCCCGCGGCGATGCCCACGGACGACTCGAGCGCGGACGACACGACGACGGGGAGCCCGACCTGCTCGGCGAGCTCGAGGCACGCGCGCACGCCGCCGAGGGGCTGGACCTTGAGGACGACGACGTCCGCGGCGTCGGCCCGCACCACGGCGAGCGGGTCCTCGGCGCGGCGGACCGACTCGTCCGCGGCCACGGGCACGGCCGTGTCGCCCGGCTGCCCGCGCCGGACGGCCGCCAGCCCCGCGACGTCCGCGCACGGCTGCTCGACGTACTCGAGCCCGCCCGCGGCGCGGTCGAGGAGCGGCAGGCGCCGCAGGGCCTCGTCGGCGTCCCACCCACCGTTGGCGTCGACCCGGACGTGCCCGCCCGGCCCGAGGGCGTCGCGCACGGCCTCGAGGCGCGCGACCTCCGCGGCCACGGGCTCGAGCGTCCCGTCGGGTCCGCGCTGGGCGACCTTGACCTTGGCGGTGCGGCACCCGCCGGACGCGGCGACGAGCGCGCGGGCACGGTCGGGCCCGACGGCGGGGACGGTGACGTTGACGGGCACGCGGTCGCGGACGGCGGCGGGCCAGCCCTCGTCGGCCGCCTCGCGGGCGGCCCGGAGCCAGGCGGACGACTCGGCGTCGTCGTAGTCCCAGAACGGCGAGAACTCGCCCCACCCGGCCTCCCCGCGCAGCAGCACGCCGTCGCGGACGTCGAGCCCGCGGAACCGCGTGGTCAGGGGGGTGCGGTAGACGACGGTCTCGAGGCGGTCGGGCACGCCTCCAGGCTAGGCCACCGCGGGCGGCCGCACGCCGCCCGGCGCCGGGTCCCCGCTCACGCGTTGACGAGCACCACGACGACGAGCGCCACGATCACCGCGTTGAACGCGAACGCCACGACGGCGTGGGTCGTGACCATCCGGCGCGTGGCGGTGTCGAGCACGGTCACGTCGGCGGTGGAGAACGTCGTGCTCACGCCCGCGGCGAGGTAGACGTAGTCGGCGAAGGCGCGCGGCCCCCGCCCGGGAAAGGCGAACCCGTCGTCGCCCGCGGCGACGTCGCGCCGGGCGTAGTGCACGGAGTAGGAGACGAGGACCGTCACCCACGAGACGACGATCACCGCGACGCCCAGCACCGTGATCGCGGGGACGGCGGCCCACGCGACCCCCTGCGCGAGCACGAAGCCGACGAGGAGTGCCATGAGCGCGAACTGGACCGACCACGCCGCGGACCCCCCGCCGAGGAGCCACGTGCGCGCCCGGCCCCGGCCCTCGGGGTGCGCGGCGACGAGCGCCCGCTCGAGCGCGGGCCCGCGGCGCCCGGCGAACGCCACGCACGTGAGCGCGCAGTACAGGCCCGACAGCAGGACCCACACGAGGAGGCCGGCCGCGACGGGCGCGGTGTCGTCGTCGAGCCCGAGCGGGCGCGCCGCGAGGACGGCGGCGAGGGGTCCCAGCACGAGGGCGACGCCGGTCGAGGTGAGCGAGCGGACGCTCTCCGGGACCAGGCGGTCGCGCAGCGCGGGTCGGGCGGGCGACGGTCGGGTGCTCATGGGCCGCGAGGCTATCCCGGCGGTCCGGCGTGGTGCCCGCGCCGTCCCCCGCGCGGTCGTCAGGCGGCGCGCGCCCGGCCGACGAGGTCGCCGACGAGCTGCACGGCGAGCTCGCGCACGTCCCGGCCCTCGCTGAGCGCGCTCACGGCGGCCCCGTCCACCACGGCGACGAGCAGCCCGGGCGGCACGGACGCGAGGCCGCGCACCGCGAGGAGCTGGCCGACGGCGTCGTCGAGCCCCTGGCGGCCCTCGCCGTACGCGCGCGCGAGCGCCGGGTAGCGGCCCGCGCCGACGAGGTGCTCGTAGAAGCCGCGCAGCTCGCTCTCGCCGCCGGGAGGCAGCACGGCGTCGACGAGCACGTGCGCGTCCTGGCGCGCGTGGTCCCCGCCCCGCGCGGCCCGCTCGGCGGCGCCGCGCGCGTGGTCCGCCCACCCGGCGACGACGACCTCGCCGGCCGCGCCGATGAGGTCGTCGAGGCCGGTGAAGTAGTAGGTCGTGGCGGCGAGCGGGACGTCGGCCCGGGACGCGACGGCCCGGTGGGTCACCGCGGCGGGCCCCTCCTGGAGGATGAGGTCCACGGCGGCGCGCACGATCGCGTCGCGGCGCGCCACGCCGCGCGCCTGGCGGCGCGGCGCGGGCCGCGGGTCGACGGTCTCGGTCGGCATCGGTGTCAGTGCCCTCCCCCGGAGAGGTTGAGCCCGACGACGCCGGCGACGATCAGCACGAGGGAGATCACCTTGAGGACCGTCACGGGCTCGTCGAACAGGACGACGGCGAGGACGGCGGTGAGCGACGCGCCGATCCCCACCCAGACACCGTAGGCCACGCCGACGGGCAGGGACTTCAGGGCGATGCTCAGGCCGACCATGCTCAGGACGAGCATGCCGACGAACCCGACGCTCGGCCACAGCTTCGTGAAGCCGTGCGACGCCTTGAGGCTGAGAGCCCAGCCGGCCTCGAGCATGCCGGAGAGGATGAGGACGATCCATGCCATGGGGAGACTCCCTCGGGTCGGCGCACCGGGTGGCAGGCCCGCCGTCGTGCGCAGAACTGGTACTAACGTACCAGTTTCTCGGAGCCGGTCAAGGACGCCGCCCGCAGCACGCGGACCACGCGCTCGACGTCGCCGTCGCGCACGCGCGCGGTGCCGACCACCACCCCCGGCTCGTGGCGGTCCACCCCCGTCCCGCTCAGCGGCTCGGCGGGCACCCCCGCCGCCAGCAGCCCGGCGACCGCGGCGCGCTCGGCGGCCGGGCCCGGGAGCGGGACGACGAGGTGCAGCCCGGCGGCGACCCCGCCCACCTCGACCCCCGGCAGGGCGCGCGCGAGCGCGTCGAGCAGCAGGCGCCGCCGCCGCTGGTACACGAGCCGGGCCCGGCGCAGGTGGCGCTGGTAGGCACCCGACCCGAGCAGCGCCGCGAGCGCCGCCTGCTCGGGCACGGACGTCCCGAGGTCCGCGTGCCGCTTCGCCTCCACCAGGGGCCCGACGACGCGCGGCGGCACCACGACCCAGCCGAGCCGCAGCGCGGGCGAGAGCAGCTTCGACACGGAGCCGAGCAGCACGACGCGCTCCGGGTCCAGGGCCTGCACCGAGGCGACCGGCTCCCGGTCGTAGCGCAGCTCGGCGTCGTAGTCGTCCTCGAGGACGAGGCGGTCGCCCGCCGCGGCCCAGGCGAGCAGGGCGCGCCGTCGCGCGGGACCGAGCACGACCCCGCGCGGGAACTGGTGGGCGGGCGTCACGAGGACGGCGCGGGCGTCGTCGGGCAGCAGGTCCGCGCGCAGGCCCTCGACGTCCACGGGCACGCCGACGGTCTGCAGGCCGGCGTCGCGCAGCAGCTCGAGCGCCCCGCGCGACGACGGGTCCTCGACCGCCACGCGCACGGGCCCCGCGGGTCGTGCGCCCGCGACCCGGCCTGCCGTCAGCAGCCGGGCGAGGAGGGAGAGCGCCTGCGCGACCCCGCTCACCACCACCACGTCCTCCGCCGCGACGTGGGCCCCCCGCGCGCGGCGCAGGTGGACCGCGAGCGCCTCGCGCAGCGCCGGCAGCCCCTGCGGGTCCGGGTAGCCCAGGTCCGCGTCGGCCAGTCCCCGCACCCCGTCGCGCACGGCGCGCGCCCACGCGGCGCGGGGGAAGAGCGCGGGGTCGGGCGTGCCGACGCTCACCGGCCGCGCCCCCGGCGCCGGGCGGGGCCCCGAGCCGGGCTCGGTGTCGGGCCAGGTGCCGGGCGCCGCACCGCCCGTGCGGGGCGCCACGGTCCCCGCACGGCCCGACGGCGGCGCGGGCAGCGCCGCGACGACCACCCCCGACCGGGGCCGGGCCACGAGCAGCCCCTCCCCGACGAGCACGTCGACGGCGGTGGTCACCGTGCCGCGCGAGACGCCGAGCGCCGCCGCCGCGTCGCGGCTCGACGGGAGCACGGCGCCCGCCTCGAGGCGCCCGTCCGCCACGGCCGCGCGCAGGCCGGCCTGCAGCCAGCGGCCGACGTCACGACCCGGGCGCGGCCCGAGGAGGAGCAGCAGCGCGTCGGGCTCGGTCCGGGTCGTCATCTGGCCCAGTGAACCAGGCACGATCTGGACCTGCACCCTGGTCCAGGCTCGTCCCTACCGTCGACGCATGACCCTCGCTCCTCGCTCTCCCCGCGGCGTTCCGTCCGACCGCGCACCCGACCGCCCCGGAACCGCGCGGTCGGGCGACGTCCGGTGCGCCGCCGGCATGGTGATCGTCGGCTCGTCGTTCGTCGCGTCCGCCGCCCTCGCCGACTTCCCGGTGCTCGGCGGGCAGGCCGCGCGCTACGCCGTCGCGGCGCTCGTCCTGCTCGCCGTCCTCGCCGCGCGCCGCGTGCCGTGGGTCCTGCCGTCGCCGCGCGCGCTGCTGCGCCTCCTCGCGCTCGCCGCGACCGGGCTCGTGGGGTTCAGCGTCCTCGTCGTCGAGAGCGCGGGCCGCGCGGACCCGTCCCTCGTCGGGGCGGTCGTCGGTGCCTCGCCGGTCGTGCTCGCGGCGGCGGCCGCGCTGCGGGCGCGCCGCGTCGCGGTCCGGACCCTCGCGGCGGCGGCCGTGGTGACGGCCGGCGTCGTGGTCGTGGAGGGCGGCGGCGCCGGCGACCCCGTCGGCGTCGCGCTCGCGCTCGGCGCGCTCGCGTGCGAGGTGTGCTTCTCGCTGCTCGCCGTGCCGCTCCTGCCGACGCTCGGTGCGCTGCGCGTCTCCGCGTACGCGTGCGTCCTGGCCGTCCCGCAGCTCGCGCTGCTCGGCCTCGTCCGGCAGCAGGTCACGGGGCAGCCGTTCCTCGTCGTGCCCGACGCGGCCGAGCTCGCCGCGCTCGCGTACCTCGCCGTCGTCGTCACGGCCGTGGCGTTCCTGCTCTGGTACTCCGGGCTCGCCGCGATCGGCCCCGCGCGGGCCGGGCTGTTCGCGGGTCTCCTGCCCGTCGCGGCGCTCGGGGCCTCCGTCGCCCTCGGGTTCGAGGCGCTCGACGCCCGCTCCCTCGTCGGGACCCTCGTCGTCGGGGCGGGACTCGTCCTCGGCCTCGCGACGACGTCGCGGCGCCCCGACGTGCCGGCGCCCGCACGCCGCGTCGAGGGGCCGGCCCCCGCACCGAGCGCGGGTCTCGCCCCGCAGCGGCTACCGTGACGGTCGTGAGCAGCACCGACCCCGCCCCCGCCACCCCCGCCGACGCCCCCCGCCCGCACGCGCTCCCGCGCCAGGTGTCCGAGACGTTCGACCCGAGCGCCTGGCGCGACGTCGCCGGGTTCGAGGAGCTGACCGACGTCACCTACCACCGGGGCGTGGAGCGCGACGTGGACGGCGCCGTCGTGCGCGACCTGCCCGTCGTGCGCGTCGCGTTCGACCGGCCCGAGGTGCGCAACGCGTTCCGCCCCCACACCGTGGACGAGCTGTACCGCGTGCTCGACCACGCGCGCATGACGTCCGACGTCGGGACCGTGCTCCTCACGGGCAACGGGCCCTCGCCCAAGGACGGCGGGTGGGCGTTCTGCTCGGGCGGCGACCAGCGGATCCGCGGACGCTCCGGCTACCAGTACACGACCGCGCCCGACGGCGGCGGCGAGGTGCACACGCGCGACGCCGTCGACCCGGGGCGTGCGGGGCGCCTGCACATCCTCGAGGTGCAGCGGCTGATCCGGACGATGCCCAAGGTCGTGGTCGCGGTCGTCAACGGGTGGGCGGCCGGCGGCGGGCACTCGCTGCACGTCGTCGCGGACCTGTCGATCGCGAGCCGCGAGCACGCGCGGTTCAAGCAGACCGACGCGAACGTCGGCTCGTTCGACGGGGGCTACGGCTCGGCGTACCTGGCGCGGCAGGTGGGGCAGAAGCGGGCGCGGGAGATCTTCTTCCTCGCGCGGGAGTACTCGGCGCAGGACGCGTACGAGTGGGGCGCGGTCAACGAGGTCGCGGACCACGCCGACCTGGAGGCGCTCGCGATCGAGTACGCGCGGGTGATCGCGACGAAGTCGCCGCAGGCGGTCCGGATGCTCAAGTTCGCGTTCAACCTCGCGGACGACGGGCTCATGGGCCAGCAGGTCTTCGCGGGCGAGGCGACGCGGCTGGCGTACCTCACGGACGAGGCCGTGGAGGGCCGCGACGCGTTCCTCGAACGCCGCGACCCGGACTGGGGCCGGTTCGGCTACGCGTTCTGACCTGCGGGTCAGGAGCCGCCGACGAAGCTCGTCAGCATCTCGATGAGGCCGCGGCCGACGAACGCCGCGGCGACGGCGAGGCCGAACAGGAGCCCCACCGAGATCGCGACGGGCGCGGCCGAGCGGGCGACGCCGGGCTCGTCGTCGCGCGGCGTGCGCGGCGCGTAGGACGGCGGGAGCCGGCCCTCGGTCGAGCGCGGGGCGCCCTCACCGGGGGTGCCGGGCTGGGACGGGTGGACGGGGTGCGGGACGACGGTTGCCATGACTCCACGGTGCCGCCCGGGACCCCGTCGGCGCGTCGGCCCCGCGGCTCGACCTGCGTGGCCGGCGGTCCCCCTCGGGGCGGAGCGGTCGTACGCCGTGGGGAGGACCCGGGAGTCCGCCACCGGACGAGGGGGCCGTCAGGAGATCTCCCAGCTCCCCGACCCGATCGGCACGAGCTCGATCCACGACGCCCCGGGCTCGAGCTCGACGGGCGCGCCGTCCGCCCCGGTGAGCACGAGCGGGGCGTCGACGGCTTCCTTGGACCACGACACCGCCACCTGCTTGCCACCGCTCGCGACGACGCCCTCGCCGGTCCCGACGAGCTTCGTCTCCGGGACGGGCACCCCCGCGGGGTCCTTGAACGAGGTGTTCTCCATCGTCGCCGCGAGCAGGACGACGTTCGTGGCCGCGAGCCGCACCTCGTCCGACGACACGGCGGGCGTGTCGCCCTCGCTGCGCACGTACCGGCCCTCGTCGGCGCTCCACTCCCACACGGCGCGGCTCGCGTGCGTGAGCCGGACGTCGAGCCGCGTCGCGGGCGCGCCCCCCACGGTGGCCGTCGCGGTCCCCGGCTCCCGGGCGAAGGCGAGCTGGGCGGGCGGGGGCGACGTGCGGTCGCCGTCGGCCTGGGCCCAGAACGCCTCCGGGCTGCCGTACACGTTGTGCGGCGCGCGGCGCGCCCGGGTCGTGGTGAACCCGTCGTCGCCGTGGTCCATCACGACCGACTGGGTGCCCGCCGCGCCGACGGCGTCGACGAAGGGATCCTGGCCGCCGGTGTACGCGAGGATCCCGTGCAGCGGCCCGACGATCGCCGGGTCCATGGGCCGGACGGACCGGACGGGCCCCACGGTCTCGGGGACCTGCGAGTGGTAGACGGCGACGAAGCGCGTGATACCGCCCTCGACGACCTCCTCCCACACGACGTCGGCCTGCTCGAGGCCCGTCTGCGGGCGCGCCTGCGGCGCGTTCTCGATCTTCACCGCGAGCGCCGGCCGGTCGGCGACCTCCTCGGCCGCGACCCCGGTGAGCGGCCACACCAGCGGCACGTCCGGCTCCGGCGGCGTGCCCTTGTCCGCGGAGACGTCCGCGTCGACCGTCTCCGTGGTGGGCGCGGCCGGCTCGCCGCCGCACCCCGCGAGCAGGACCGTCGCCGCGGCGAGCGCGGCGACCAGCCCCGCCCGGAGCGCGCCGGACCCTCGTCCCGTCCTCGTCATCCTCGACCTTCCCGTCGGCCCAGGACCCGGTCCTGGGGCAGCCCCTGCGACGGACGTGCGTTTCCCGGCCACCCTACGGCCCGGCCTACGCTGATCCGGTGAACCGCGCCGTCGTCCCCGCCGATCTCGACGCCCTGGTCGCGGCGGTCGGCGCCGCCCTGGACGGCGAGGGCGCCCCGGTGGCGCCCGTCGAGCCGCTCTCCCGGGCCGGGCGCGCCGACGTGCCGCCGGGCGCCGCGCTCGTCCTGCGCACGTCGGGCTCGACGGGCGAGCCGCGCGAGGTCGTGCTGTCCGCGGCCGCGCTGCGGGCCTCGGGCGCCGCGACGCACGACCGGCTGGGCGGCCCGGGTCACTGGCTCCTCGCGCTCCCCCCGACGCACGTGGCGGGCGTGCAGGTCGTCGCCCGCGCGCACGCGGCCGGGCGGGGACTCACGGTCGCGCCGCCGGACGAGCCCTTCACCCCCGCCGGCTTCGCGGCGCTCGTCGGCCGCACGCCGCCCGCCGAGCGGCGGTACGCGTCGCTCGTCCCCACGCAGCTCCACCGCCTCCTCGCCGCGGCGGACGCGGGCGCCGACGGCGGCACGGCGGGCCTCGACGCGCTCTGCGCCCTCGACGCGGTCCTGCTGGGCGGTGCCGCGACGCCTCCCGCCCTGCTGCGCCGCGCGCGGGCGGCGGGCGCGCGCGTCGTCACGACCTACGGCATGACGGAGACGAGCGGCGGGTGCGTGTACGACGGCGTCCCGCTCGCGGGGGTGCGCGTGCGGCTCGGCGCGCCGCAGGAGGGGACGGACGCCCCGGGAGGGACCGCGGGCGTCGTCGAGCTCGCCGGGCCCGTCCTCGCGGACGGCTACCTCGGTGACCCCGACGCGACCGGGCACGCGTTCCGGACCGACGACGACGGCACGCGCTGGTTCCGCACCAGCGACCTCGGCCGGCTCGACGGGCCGCCGGACGGCCGGACGCTCACCGTGCTCGGCCGGGCGGACGACGTCGTCGTCTCGGGCGGCGTCAACGTCGCTCCGGCCGCGGTCGAGGCCCTCGTCGGCGAGGTCGACGGCGTGGGCGAGGCGTGCGTCGTCGGCGTGCCGCACCCGGAGTGGGGGCAGGAGGTCGTCGCGGTCGTCACGACCTCCCGGACGACGCCCCTCGGCCCCGGGCACGTCGCCGGGGACGCGGTCGCGGACGCCCCGGCCGCGCTCGTCGCCGCCGTCCGGGACCACGTCGCGGATAGGCTGGAGCGCGCGGCCGCACCGCGTCGCGTGCTCGTCGTCGCGGAGCTCCCGCGCCGCGGGCCCGGCAAGGTGGACCGCGCCGCGGTGGCGCGGCTCGCCGTCGGGCACCTCCAGGTCTCCCCCGGCTGAGCCGCACGAGGTCCCACCCCCCTGCACGACCCGCACGACCGAGACGGAGCACCATGGCCAGCACCACCGAGTGGGTCGCGGGCGCGCGCCCGCGCACCCTCCCCGCCGCCGCCACGCCCGTCATCGTCGGGTCCGGCGCCGCGGCCCAGGTGGACGGCTTCGCCTTCTGGCCCGCGCTGCTGGCCCTCGGCGTCGCGCTCGCGCTCCAGGTGGGCGTGAACTACGCCAACGACTACTCCGACGGCGTCCGGGGCACCGACCTCGACCGCGTCGGCCCGATGCGCCTCACCGCGACCGGCGCCGCACGGCCGGGCCAGGTGCGCGCCGCGGCGTTCGGCGCGTTCGGCGTCGCGGCCGTGCTCGGGCTCGTGCTCTGTGCGGTCACCGGCCACTGGTGGCTGGTCGCCGTGGGCGCGCTCGCGATCCTCGCGGGCTGGTACTACACGGGCGGGCGCAACCCCTACGGCTACCGCGGGCTCGGCGAGGTCGGGGTGTTCGTCTTCTTCGGGCTCGTGGCCACGCTCGGCACCACGTACACGCAGGCGGGCGTCGTGACGTGGCCGTCGGCCGTCGGCGCGGTCGCGGTGGGCCTGCTCGCGTGCGCGATCCTCATGGTGAACAACATCCGGGACATCCCCACCGACGTCGTCGCGGGCAAGCGGACCCTTGCGGTGCGGCTCGGCGACTTCCGCGCCCGCCGGGCCTACGTCGCGATGATCTGGGTCCCGCTGCTGCTGGCGGTCGTGTGCGCGTTCGCGGCGCCCTGGTCGCTCGCCGTCCTGCTGCTCCTGCTGCCCGCGGTGCTGCTCACGGTCCCGGTGATCGCGGGCGCACGCGGGCCGCTCCTCGTGCCGGTGCTCGCCGGGACCGGGCTGTTCGAGCTCGCGTACGGCGTGCTCCTGGGGGTCGGGCTCGCGCTCTGAGCGCCGTCCGGACCTGTGCCGGAGGGCTCAGCGGGCCGACGGCGCCCCGGGCTGCTCGGTCGGCGTCGCGTCCGCGTCGGTCGAGGCCGCGTCCTCCTGCGCGTCGAGCGCCGCGTCCTCGGCCGCGGCGTCGTCCTCGATCTCGCGCGAGAACCGCTCACCCGTCCGGGCACGGTGCTCGGCCCGCTCGGCGAGGTAGCGCGACGCCGCCTCACGGGGCTTGCGGAGCGTCAGGTAGGACAGCATGAGCGCGACGACCGCGGCGACGAGGACGAGCAGCCAGCCCCGGAGACCGGCGAACCAGAGGACGCCCAGCGCGGCGGCGAAGAGCAGCAGACGCAGGACGGAGTAGATCACGACAGGCACGAGTCCAGGGTACGGCCCGTAGGCTGGAGCCATGCTTCGCGTGCTGCTCCCCCTCATCGCCGTCGGCCTCGCGGTCTACGCGCTCGTCGACCTCGCCTCGAGCGACGAGGAGGAGCGCGGCGGCATCCCCAAGGGCCTGTGGATCGTCCTCATCATCCTGCTGCCGTTCCTCGGTCCGATCGCCTGGATCCTCGTCAAGCGCTCCGCGGGGCGCTCGGGCTCGCGGTACGCGGCCGGCCGCCCGTCGGGCGGCTCGTCGAACGGCGGCACGCGCCGGCGCCGCAACACGCCGCTCGCGCCCGACGACGACCCCGAGTTCCTCTGGCGGCTCGAGCAGCAGCAGCGCCGCCAGGCCCGCGACGTGGCGCCCTCGCCCGCAGCGGACGACGCTCCTCCCGCCGGCCGGGACACGCCCGAGGACGGACGGACCGAGGACGACGGCGACGCCCCGCGCCCCGGGGCGAGCAACGGGTCCGACGACGGCGACGACGCCGCCCGCTGACCCCTCCGCTCACGCTCGGCGTAGGCTCGGGTCAGTCGCTCGGGTTGAGGCCCGAGTACGAGTGCTTGCCGTTGAACAGCAGGTTCACGCCGGTGAAGTTGAAGAGCACGCACGCGTAGCCGACGATCACGAAGTACGCCGCCCGGCGCCCGGACCAGCCGCGGGTCGTGCGTGCGTGCAGGTACGCCGCGTACACGATCCAGACGACGAAGCTCCAGACCTCCTTGGGGTCCCAGCCCCAGTACCGGCCCCAGGCGTGCTCGGCCCAGATCGCGCCGCCGATGATGGTGAACGTCCACAGCACGAACGCCACCGCGTTGAGGCGGAAGCTCAGCGCCTCGAGCTGCAGCGGGCCGGGCGTCGAGTCGAGCCAGCGCCAGCCCCGGGCGCCGAGGAACGCGTTCCCGGCGTCGCGCGAGTCGCGCAGCAGCTGGAGCACCGACGTGACGAACGCGACGGTGAAGATGCCCGTCGCGATGATCGCGACGCCGACGTGGATCACCAGCCAGTAGGACTGGAGCGCGGGCTGCACGCCGGTCGCGGCGACGAAGAACGCGTTCTGCGCGAGCACGAGGAAGAGCACCGCGAGGCCGGTGACGAACGACCCGAGGAAGCGCACGTCCCGCTTGACCGACACGGCCAGGAACACCGCGAGCGCGACGAACGCGCCGACGAGCGTGAACTCGTACATGTTGGCCCACGGCGTGCGACCGGCGGCGATCCCGCGCGTGACGATCGCGACGAGCAGCAGCGCCGTCCCGAGCCACGTCAGCGAGATCCCGATGTTCGCCGCCTTGCGCGACGGCGCGGGAGCCGCGACCGCGTCGGCCGACGCGTCGTCGGCGGTGCCGGACGCGTCCGGGCCGTACGGCGAGGCGGACGACGCGCCCGCGCCCGCGAGCACCTCGGCACGGTCGGCGTCCTGCACCCGGGCGTCGGCCCGCTCGCCGGCGCGCACGGTCGTCTGCTCGGCGTCCACGCGTCCGGCGAGGCGCGCGAGGTCGATCGCGAACGCCACGAGCGCCACGGTCAGCGCGGTCGCCGCGGCCCAGACGAGGTCCTGGCTCAGCTCGGCTACGGTCATCGGTCAGCCTTTCGTGCGCGGTCGCGCGGTCGGGTCCTGTGCGGGACGCGCGGTGGAGCGGGTGCGGTCGGCCGGTGCGCGTCCCGGCGACGAGGTGAGGTCACCCTCACCCGATGGTGCCACGCCCGGGAGCGCGGCGAGAAGCGAGTCCACCTCGCCCTGGAGCCCCGCGTCGTCCCCGCGAGCGAGGCCTGCGACGGCGACGACGGTGCGCCTGCGCGGGGCGTCGTCGCCCGCGCCGGGAACCTCCTCGCGCCAGGCGCGCACCCACACGCGGCGGCGCGGGGTGAACAGCGAGACGGCGAGGCCCGCGAGCGCGCCGAGCGAGAACACGAGCACCCACGTGAGCGACGGGTCGTGCCGCAGGTCGAGGGCGACGTAGCGCGGCAGCGAGTCGAACGTGATCGTGCCGAGGCCGTCGGGCAGGTCGACCGTCTCGCCCGGGGCGACGAGCAGCTTCACGCGCTCGCCGTCCTCGTCGACCGACGGCGTGAGGTCGTCCGTGTCGAGGCGGTAGACGTTCTGCGGCAGGCCCTCGTCGAGGCCGAGGTCGCCCCGGTAGACCTCGAGCACGAGCAGCGGGTTGATCGGCTGCGGGTACACCGACTCGGCGGTCTTGCCGTCCTCGCTGAGCTGGGCCGTCGGCAGGAAGTACCCGACGAGCCCGACCTGGTCGAGGCCGGACGACACGTCGGGCACCTTGATGACGCCGCGCGAGGTGTACATCGTGTCCTCGGGCAGGAACGGCACGCGGCCGGAGAACGCGACCTCGCCGTCGGCGTCGTGCACCGTGACCTCGGGCGCGAACCCGTTGCCCTGGAGGTAGATCTTGGCGCCGCCCGCGGTGAGCGGGTGGTTGACCTTGATGGTCTCCTCGTGGGACTCGCCGTCGGGGTCGCGCACGGTGACCGTCGCGGTGAAGTCGCGCGACTGCGCGAACGCGACGGAGTCCTGGGCGAACTCCGACTCGAACGCGTCGAGGGTCATCGAGAACGGGACGAGCGACGACGGCCGGAACCACGCGCCGTTCTCGAACGTGTCGTAGTCGACGACCGCGTTCGCGAACCCGCGTCCCTCGGTGACGATCGCCTGGCCGCGGTAGTGCAGGAGCTGGCCGGTCGCGACGGCGACCAGGAGGCCGACGAGCGAGAGGTGGAAGAGCAGGTTGCCCGTCTCGCGGACGTAGCCGCGCTCCGCGGACACCGTGCGCGCCGCGGGACGCGCGGCGGCGCGACCCCGCGCCGGGGCGGCCTCCTCGGCACCCGTGTCGACGCGGAACGTGGGCAGCAGGCGCAGCGGGCCACGCAGGTGGGTGCTCGCGGCCGCGACGACGTCGTCCGGCGACGCGTCGGTGACGGCGCGCGCCTGCGCGGGGAAGCGGTCGAAGCGCCGCGGCGTGCGCGGGGGGCGTGTGCGCAGCGCCTGCCAGTGCGCCCTGGTGCGCGGCAGGATGCAGCCGACGAGCGAGACGAACAGCAGGATGTAGATGGCCGAGAACCACACCGACGCGTAGACGTCGAAGAACCCGAGCCGGTCGAGCCACTCCCCCGTCGTCGGGTTCTCCTGGAGGTACCGCAGGACGGCCGCCGGGTCCTGGGGGCGCTGCGGCAGGACGGAGCCCGGCACCGCCGCGACCGCGAGCAGCATGAGGAGCATGAGCGCGACGCGCATGCTCGTGAGCTGGCGCCACGTCCAGCGCAGCGTGCCGCGCCACCCGAGCCTCGGGAGCGCCGGGCCGCCGTCGCCTCCCGCGCCGCCCCCGCCACCCGACGGCGTCCGGTCACCCGGGCCGTCGCCCGCGGAGAACGCGTCGTCGATGCCCTCGGGGCGGTAGCCCGTCGGCGTCGTCGGACGCTCGTCTGATCGCTCGGCCTGGCCGGTGGTCCGCTCGGTCATCTCACACCACCGTCACGTAGCCGTCGATCCAGCCCTGCATGGTCGACGTCCACGTCGTCCACAGGCCCGTGACCAGCGCGAGGCCGATGAGCACGAGCAGCCCGCCGCCGATCCGCATGATCGCGAGGCGGTGCCGCCGCAGGAAGCCGAGCATGCGCTGCGAGCTCTGGAGCCCGAGCGCGATGAGCAGGAACGGCACGCCGAGCCCGAGGCAGTAGGCGACCCCGAGGATCGCACCGCGCCCCGCGGAGGCCTCGTTCAGCGACAGCGACTGCACGGCGACGAGCGTCGGACCGAGGCACGGCGTCCAGCCGAGCCCGAACACGATGCCGAGCAGCGGTGCTCCCCACAGCCCGGCCTGGGGGCTCAGGTGCAGGCGCCGCTCGCGCTGGAGGAACGGGACCGCGCCCATGAAGGCGAGCCCCATGAGGATGACGACCACGCCGAGGACGCGCGTGATGACGTCCTCCCAGCGGACCAGGTGCACACCGATCGCGCCGGCCGCGACCATGAGCGCGACGAAGACCAGGGTGAACCCGGCGACGAAGAGCCCGACGCCAGCGAGCACGCGCCCGCGGCTCGGCGCGGCGACCCGGGTGGCCGTCGCCGTGCCCCCGGACGCGCCGCGCCCGCTCCCGGCGTTCGCCGCGGCCATGCCGGAGACGTAGCCGACGTACCCGGGCACGAGCGGCAGCACGCACGGCGACGCGAAGGAGACCAGCCCCGCCAGGATCGCCACCGGGACCGCGAGGAGCATGGAACCGCTCCAGACCGTCGCGGCGAACGTGTCGCCGACGCTCGTCGCGGCGGCGGCGGGGAGCGCGGCGGCCGGGACGGTGGCGGCGAGGGAGGCGAGGGTGACCACGGTCAGCCGGCCGCCTCGTCCTCGGCGAGCACGTCGTCGACGAGCGCGTTCAGGGTCGAGCCCTCGGCGAGCCCGATGACGCGCGCCGCGACGCGGCCGTCGCGGTCGAGCACGACCGTCGACGGCACGGCCTGGAGCGGGACGGTGCCGGAGAGCGCCGCGACGACCTCCCCGCTGCGGTCGTCGATCGACGGGTACGGCACCTCGAACCGGCGCTGGAACGCCTGCGCGGCGCCCGCCTCGTCGGTCGTGTTGATGCCGAGCACCTGCACGCCGTCGTCGGCGCGGTCGTTCGCCAGGGCCACGAGGTCGGGCGCCTCCGCCCGGCACGGCGCGCACGCCGCGTACCAGGTGTTGAGCACGACGACGTCGCCCAGCCAGGCGCTCGTGTCGACCGGCTCGCCCTCGTAGTCGGTGCCGGTGAGGGCGACGACGTCGCCCCGCTCGCCCGCGTCCCAGGTGCGGACCGAGCCGTCGCCGGAGACGTAGCCCTGCCCGACGACGTCGGTCGTCGCCCCGGACTCCTGGGCGCAGGCCGCGAGGCCGAGCGTCGCGGCGAGCACGACGCCCGCCGTGAGCGCGCGGCGGAGGGGCGGGAGGGCGCGCGCGGCACGCGCGCGCGAGCTGGCGGTCACAGCGGCATCACGGGAGGCACCCTGCCCGGGGATCCTGGACGCCACCTGGGAGACGTGACCTCCGCCACTCCCGAACGGGACGGTTCGGGCGTCCGGACGGCGCCGACGGGGCGGGACATGACCGACGTCACGCCCCCGCGACGGTCGCGGCGCCCGGGAGGAGGTCGGCGACCGGCTCGGAGTAGTGCAGGCCGACGAGGCGGTCGTCCTCGAAGTGCAGCGACGTGAGCGACGCGAGCGAGCACTGCCGCTTGCGCGGGTCGTGCCACAGGCGGCGGTTCTCGAAGCTCAGGCGCGTGAGCCACACGGGGAGCTGGTGGCTCACGAGGAGGGCCTCGTGGCCCGCGGCCTTGTCCCGGGCGTCGGCGACCGCGGCGCGCATGCGCGCGACCTGCTCGGTGTACGGCTCGCCCCACGACGGACGGAACGGGTTCCACAGGAAGCGCCAGTGCTGCGGGTGGCGCAGCGACCCGTCCCCGACGCCGAAGGTCATGCCCTCGAAGTGGTTCGCGGCCTCGATGAGCCGGTCGTCGGTGCCGAGCTCGAGCCCGAACGCCTCGGCGGCGGGCGTGGCCGTCTCCTGGGCGCGCTGGAGCGGCGACGCGACGACGACGGCGAGGTCCGCGCGCGGGCGCGACGCGCCGTCGGGCCCGGGCTCGCCCGCGAGGTGCGCGGCGACGCGGCGGGCCATCTCGTGGCCCCGCTCGGAGAGGTGGTAGCCGGGGATGCGGCCGTACAGGACGCCGTCGGGGTTGTGGACCTCGCCGTGGCGCAGGAGGTGGACGATGGTGGAGACCATGCGCACCAGTGTCCCGCACTCCCGGCCCTGACCGGCACCTGCGGGGCGGCGGCTCCCGGAGCGACCCGGGTCAGGAGTCGCGGTCGGCCTTGCACGCCTCGGCGACGGCCGCCATCGCCTCGCCGAGCGCCCGGAACTGCTCCGGCGTGAGCACGTCGACCATGAACCGGCGGACGGCGGCCACGTGCGCGGGCGCCGACGCCACGAGGACGCGGTAGCCCTCGGTCGTCATCTCGCAGTTGACCCCGCGGCGGTCGCCCGTGCTCGCCGAGCGCCGGACCAGGCCGCGCGCCTCCATGCGCGCCACGGTGTGGGTCACGCGGCTGCGGGACCGGGCGAGCCCGTCGGCGAGGGCGGACATCCGCAGCGTGTGGTCCGGGCTCTCCGAGAGCCGCACCAGCAGCTCGTACTCGTTGAGCGACACGTCCGACCGCTCCTCGTGGTCGCGCCCCAGCGACTCGATGAAGCGCACGGTCCCGTCGAGGTAGGCGCGCCACAGGCGCTGCTGCTCGGCGTCGAGCCAGCGCGGCTCCTCGCTCGCGCCCGCGGTGGTCCCGCGGGCGGTCGTCGTCAGCTGGTGGTCGACGTCGTTACTGGTCATGGGTCCTCGGGCGCTGGCGGACGGGGGCGGGTTCAGGGGTGGAACCTCGCCGAACATTGTTCCACCTCACCGGGAATAGACGGATCACCCCCTGCGGTTGATACGCTCGTACGAAGTTGAACCTTCAACCAAGTTCGGTCCCCCGGGACCCTCGACCCCTTCAGGAGCACCCATGGCCACGCCGCTGCCCGCCGGGCTCAACGCTGGTACCTACGCCCTCGACTCGTCCCACTCGCAGGCGGCCTTCACGGTCCGCCACGCCGGCATCTCCAAGGTGCGCGGCACGCTCGCCATCACGGCCGGCACCATCACCGTGGGCGACGACCTCGAGTCGACCTCCGTGACCGCCGAGCTCGACGCCGCGTCCGTGAGCACGGGCGACGCGAACCGCGACAACCACCTGCGCAGCGCGGACTTCTGGGACGCCGAGAACAAGCCGACGTGGACCTTCGCGTCGACCAGCATCTCCGGCGACGGCGACGACTTCGTCGTGGCGGGCGACCTGACCATCAACGGCGTCACCAAGCCGGTCGAGCTCGAGACCGAGTTCGCGGGCACCGCGACCGACCCGTTCGGCAACGCGCGCGCCGGGTTCGAGGCGACCACGGAGATCTCCCGCAAGGAGTTCGGCCTGACCTGGAACGCGGCGCTCGAGACCGGCGGCGTGCTCGTGGGCGACAAGATCAAGATCGCCCTCGACGTCTCGGCCATCAAGCAGGCCTGACGACCGACTCCCGGGACCCCCTTCCCGGGGCCCCCTTCCTCGGGACCCTTCCCGGAGCACTGCACCCACCGGCAGGGGTGCCGCCCCGAGGGGCCGCGTGCGCGAGCACGCGGCCCCTCGTCGTTCAGCGGTCCTGGGCCTCGGCGAGCGCGCGAGCCTGGGAGTGGAACGCGAGGATCTGCAGCTCGCTGCCGACGTCCACGCCGCGCACGTCGACGTCCGCGGGCACCTGGAGCGCGCGCGGCGCGAAGTTGAGGATCTCCCGCACGCCCGCCGCGACGACCCGGTCCGCGACGGACTGCGCGTGCGCCGCCGGCGTCGCGAGGACCACGATCGACACCTTCTCCCGCGCCACGACCTCCTCCAGCGCGTCGACGTGCTCGACGACGAGGCCCGCGGCCCGCGTGCCCACGACCTCCGGCGACGCGTCGAGGAGCGCCGCGACGTGGAAGCCCCGCTGCTCGTACCCCGAGTAGTTCGCGAGCGCGTGCCCCAGGTTGCCGATCCCGACGATCGCGATGCGGTGCTCGTCCACGAGCCCCAGCGCCTCGGTGATGTACTGCGCGAGCGAGTCGACGTCGTAGCCCACGCCGCGCGTGCCGAACGAGCCCAGGAACGACAGGTCCTTGCGGAGCTGCGCCGGACCGACGCCGGAGAGCTCGGCGAGCTCGACCGACGACGTCGTCGCGACGCCCCGCGCCACCAGGTCGCGCAGCGCCCGCAGGTAGGACGGGAGCCGCGCCACCGTCGCGCTCGGGATACCCGGCGCCGTCACCTCACCGACTACCTGCTCAGCCACCCGTCACCCCGTCGTCCTGGGACCGTCCTCGTCGACGGTCGCGCTCCACCGGGAGGAATCATCCCAGGTCCGCGCGCGCCGTCGAAATCCGACCCACCGCGCGCGCGAGCCGGCGGGCGTCCACCCGCCAGAACCCCTGCTGGACGCCGCCGACCGTCACGACCGGCACGTACTCGCCGTACTGCTCGCGCAGCGCCGGGTCCGCGCCCGGCGCGTCCACGTCCACCTCCGCCCACGCGACCCCCGCCTCGGCGCACACCGCCTCGACGACGGCCCGCGCGTCGTCGCACAGGTGGCACCCGGCGCGGCCGTAGAGGAGGACGGGAGGGGTCGGCGCGTCGGAGGTGCTCACGCCTCCCAGGGTACGAGGACGCGGCCCCGGGCCGGGCGGGAGACCCCCTAGAGTGGGGACATGGCGACGTCTTCCGGTCCGGGCCCCGTCCCGACCCCCGGGTCGACCGCCCCCGAGGACGCGCCCGACGCCGGCCGCACGCCATCGGCCCCCGCGCACCGCACCGCCGCGTTCTTCGACGTGGACAACACGATCATCCGCGGCGCGTCGTCGTTCCACCTCGCCCGCGCCCTGTACCAGCGGCAGTTCTTCTCGACGCTCGACATCGTGCGCTTCGCCGTGCACCAGGCGCGCTACCTCCTGTTCGGCGAGAACAAGCAGCAGATCGACCGCATCCGGTCGCGCGCGCTCGCCCTCATCGCGGGTCGCTCCGTCGCGGAGGTCACCGCGATCGGCGAGGAGGTCTACGACACCGTCCTCTCGCTGCGCATCTACCCCGGCACGCGTCGCCTGCTCGACGAGCACCTCGCCGCGGGCCACCAGGTGTGGCTCGTCTCCGCGACCCCGGTCGAGATCGGCGAGCTCATCGCCCGCCGCCTCGGCACGACCGGCGCCCTCGGCACCGTCGCGGAGCACGAGGAGGGCTTCTACACCGGCCGCCTCGTGGGCGACATGATGCACGGCCGCGCCAAGGCCGCCGGGGTGCGCGCCCTCGCCGAGCGCGAGGACATCGACCTCGACGCGTCCTACGCCTACGGCGACTCGCTCAACGACGTCACGATGATGGAGACGGTCGGCCACCCCTGCCCCATCAACCCCGACGCGCGGCTGCGCAGGCACGCGCAGGACGTCGGCTGGCCCATCCGCGAGTTCCGCGGCCGACGCCGCCGCGTCGCCCGCAGCAGCGTCCGCACCGCGAGCTGGGCCGGGGCCGCCTGGGCCGCCGCGCTCGTCCTGCGCTCCGTCCGCCGCGCCGTCGACCGCCGCATCGCCCGCCTCTGACCACCCGCTCCCCCCGAGCCGGCACCCTCGCCCCGCCAGGGTGGACCCTCGTCACGCGAGGTAGAGCCCTGGTCCGCAGAGGTAGAGCCCTGGTCACGCGAGGTAGAGCCCTGGTCGCGTGACCGTCGGAGACGCGTCGAGCCCGGTCCCTCGGGAGGGGCCGGGCTCGACGACGGGTCGGCGCGTCAGGACGCGCGCGACGTCACTTCTTGTTGCGACGCTGGTGACGCGTCTTGCGAAGCAGCTTGCGGTGCTTCTTCTTGGCCATGCGCTTGCGGCGCTTCTTGATGACGGAGCCCATACGGTCCTCGCAATGCTCGAGCGGCGTGTCGGTCGGCGACCGGTCGACCGGCCGCGTGTGGTCCACGGTTGATCGGGGCGCCCCGGCGACCACGAGGGCGCCGCGAGCCGACCAACACGAGAGAAATCCGCCCCCTAGACTACCTGCTCGCGCTCGTGCCCCGGTACGCCGCGCGCCGCGCGGGCTCGCACGACGCCACCGCCACCGGGGCGGGGCGACCGCGTCAGTCGAAGTGCGGGTCGAGGCCGAGCAGCGGGAAGACGGCGCGGCGCGTGGCCGCGACGGCGCGATCGACGTCGTCGTCCGGGTCGTAGCCGCTGCTCCAGCGCCGCACGTCGACGGGCGGACCGAAGGCGAGCGGAGCGTCGAACCCGGCGACCTCGGCGACACGGGCGCGCCACTCCTCGGGGAGCGGCTCGCCCGCCGTCACCGGCCGGTGCACGACCTCCCCCACGACCGCCGTCCACACGAGCGGCACGACGCGCGCGATCGCGTACCCGCCGCCGCCGAGCGCGAGCCAGCGGCCGCCGGTGAGCTCGTGCGCGAGGTCGTGCACCTGGGCGAGCGCCGTCCGCTGGGCGTCCACGGAGACGTCGAGGTCGGAGAGCGGGTCCTCGCCGTGCGCGTCGCACCCGTGCTGGGTGACGAGGACCTCGGGCCGGAACGCCCGCAGCACCGGCGGCACGACGGCGTCGACCGCCCGCAGCCAGCGCGCGCCGTCCGTGCGGCGCGGGAGCCCGACGTTGACCGCCGTGCCCTCGGCGCCCGCGCCCCCGACGTCGGTCGGGTGCCCCGTGCCGGGGAAGAGCGTCGTCCCGCTCTGGTGGACGGACACGGTGAGGACGCGCGGGTCGTCCCAGAACGCCTCCTCCACGCCGTCGCCGTGGTGGGCGTCGAGGTCGACGTACGCGACGCGCGCGACGCCGTCGTCCAGGAGGCGTCGGATCGCGACGGCCGCGTCGTTGTAGACGCAGAAGCCCGACGCCGCGCCGGCCTTCGCGTGGTGCATGCCTCCCGCGACGTTCACCGCGTGCCCGACGCGCCCCGCGGCGATCTCCCCCGCCGCCTCGTAGGAGCCCGCGACGATCCGGGCCGCGGCCTCGTGCATCCCCGGGAAGACCGGGTCGTCCTCGGTGCCGAGACCACGGGCCGGGTCGGGGGTCCCGTGCTCCGACGCCGCGCGCACGGCCGCGACGTACGCCGGCTCGTGCACGAGGCCGAGCACGTCGTCGCTCGCGGGCTCCGGTCCGACGACGCGGGGCGCACCTGGAGCCGCCCCGTCGCCGTCGAGCAGGCCCAGCGCGCGCACCAGGCCCATCGTCAGGTCGAGCCGGGCCGGGGACATGGGGTGCCCGGGACCGAAGTCGTACCCGAGGAGCTCGGGGCTCCACACGACGCAGGATCCGGGCGCCGCGGCGCTCGCACCGGCGGGGGCGGGCGACGACGTGGGGTCGGTCGTGGGCATGGCTCACGGTAACGCCCGGCGACGCGCACCCGCCCCGACGGACCGGTCACCGGACCCCGGTGCGGCGCGCGGGGGCCGGAGGCGGCATGATGTCCCGGCGCCGGAACGGCGACATGACGGGTCACCAGGCCCGTGGCAGAGTGACGCGAGTGGTGAGGGAGGCTCCATGCCGACGAGCATGACCGGGCGCCTGTTCAAGGGGCGGGAGATCGTCGACCGCCTCGCCCGGCAGTCGCCCGCACGCCTCGCCGTCACCGTGTTCGCCGCCGTCATCGCGGTCTTCACCGCGCTCCTCATGGCCCCCTGGGCGACCGCGAGCGGCCGCGCGGCCCCGTTCGTCGACGCCCTGTTCACCGCGACGTCCGCGGTGTGCGTCACGGGTCTGGTCGTCGTCCCGACGGGCACGTACTGGTCGACGTACGGGCAGGTCGTCATCCTGCTCGGCATCAAGATCGGTGGCCTCGGCGTCATGACGCTGGCGTCGATCCTCGGCATGGCGGTGTCGCGGCGCATCGGCCTCACGCAGAAGCTGCTCACCGCGTCCGAGACGAAGACGACGCGGCTCGGCGAGGTCGGGTCGCTCGTGCGGGTCGTCATCATCACCTCGACGTCGCTCGAGCTCCTCATCGCGCTGCTCCTGCTGCCCCGCTTCATCGTCCTCGAGGAGACGTTCGGCGAGGCTGCGTGGCACGGCATCTTCTACGGCATCTCCGCGTTCAACAACGCGGGGTTCATCCCGACCGAGCACGGGCTCGCGCCGTACGTCGGCGACTGGATGCTGTGCCTGCCGATCATCCTCGGCGTGTTCATCGGCTCGCTCGGGTTCCCCGTGATCCTCAACGTCATGCGCAACCGCAAGCGCGTGACGAAGTGGAGCCTGCACACCAAGCTCACGCTCACCACGAGCGCGGCGCTCGTCGTCGTCGGCACCGTCCTCTTCGCCGCGTTCGAGTGGACGAACCAGCGCACGCTCGGCCCGCTCGCGTTCGGGGAGAAGCTCCTCGCGTCGCTGTTCGCCGGCGTCATGCCCCGCTCCGGCGGCTTCTCGACCGTCGACACCGGCGGCATGCACGAGGCCAGCTGGCTCATCACCGACGCCCTCATGTTCGTGGGTGGCGGCTCCGCGTCGACCGCCGGCGGCATCAAGGTCACGACGCTCGCCGTCATGCTCATCGCCATCGTCTCCGAGGCGCGGGGGGACCGGGACATGGAGGCGTTCGGGCGACGCATCCCGCGCGACACGCTCCGCCTCGCAGTCGCCGTGTCGTTCGTCGGCGCGACCGCCGTCCTCGTGTCGAGCCTGCTCCTGCTCGAGATCACCGGCGAGACGCTCGACGTCATCCTGTTCGAGACCATCTCCGCGTTCGCGACGGTTGGCCTCAGCACCGGCATCACGCCCGACCTGCCCGACGCAGGCAAGTACGTGCTCGTCGCGCTCATGTTCGTCGGGCGCACCGGGACCATGACGTTCGCCGCGGCGCTCGCGCTGCGCGACCGTCGTCGCATCGTGCGCTACCCCGAGGAGCGCCCCATCATCGGGTGAGCGACACCGCCCGGCGCACCGTGCGCCGTCGGGCACCGCCCCCACCCTCCCGACCACGAAAGGCCCCACCGTGACCGACCCCTTCTCCCACGGCGCCGACCCGAGCACCACCGGGGGTGCGGCGACCGGGAAGGACGCCCTCCCCGCCGACCCGGTCGCGCGCCGCATCGTCGAGCGGGGCCGCGCCGAGCGCTCCCGCCGCGACGAGGCGAAGGCGCCGCGCAAGGACGCCGGCGTGCTCGTCATCGGTCTCGGACGCTTCGGGACGGCCATCGCGGCGACGCTCGACCGCCTCGGCCAGGACGTGCTCGCCGTCGAGCGCGACCCCGAGCTCGTCGCCCAGTGGAGCGGTCAGCTCCCCCTCGTCGAGGCCGACGCGTCCAACCCCGTCGCGCTCGAACAGCTCGGCGCGCGCGACTTCCCCGTGGCCGTCGTCGGCGTCGGGACGTCGCTCGAGGCGAGCGTGCTCATCACGGGCAACCTCGTCGACATGGGCACGCCCCAGATCTGGGCCAAGGCCATCTCCGCCGAGCACGGGCGCATCCTCCAGCGCATCGGCGCGCACCACGTCGTCTTCCCCGAGGCCGACGCCGGCTCGCGCGTCGCGCACCTGGTCTCCGGCAAGCTGCTCGACTACATCGAGGTCGAGGACGGGTTCACGATCGTCAAGATGCGCCCGCCCAAGGAGGTCCAGGGCTTCACGCTCACGCAGTCGAAGGTCCGCGAGCGCTACGGCGTCACCGTCATCGGCGTGAAGTCCCCCGGCGAGGACTTCCTCTACGCGACCCCCGAGACCCGTATCAGCGCCAACGACCTCCTCATCGTCTCGGGCCACGCCGACCTCCTGGAGCGCTTCGCCGCCCGCCCCTGAGCCCCCGCGGCGCCGGGTCGGGTCGGGCTGCGGCCCGCGCGGTCGCGTCCGCGCCAGGTCAGGGCTGCGGGCGGTGCAGGAGGAACACCCCGCGGTGGAGGGGGCGGTCGAGGCGCTGGTCGTCGGTCGCGACGTACTCGTCGAGGACGGCGAGGATGCGCCGGTCGAGCTCGGCGACGTCGTCGTCGGAGAGGTGGAGGCCGAAGGTCGCGGCCGTCGAGACGGCGTCGGGGCCTGCGGCGAGGGCGTCGTCGAGCGCGGCGGCGAAGGGTCCGAACCGGACGTCGGGCGCCGTCCCGCGCAGGGGGTCGTCGAGCCACCAGGTAGCACCGGTCGCGCGGTAGGGGCGTTCGAGCGCTCCCCCGGCACCGGTGCGCACGTCGGCGGGCTCGAGCAGTCCGGCGCGGACGAGGAGCCGGACGTGGTGGAGGGCCGTGCCGGGGGCGACGCCGAGGTGGTCGGCGAGCTCCTTGTTGGTCATCTCGCGCGTGCCGCACTGCCGGACGATGCGCTGGCGCAGGGGGTGGGCGAGGGCCTTCGCCTCGAGCGCCGTGGGCGGACGCCGTCCGGGCACGCCGGGCGGCGTCGCACCCGCGGTCGCTGCTGGCTCCTGCGGCGTGGGCTCGGCGCTCATGGCACCCATCGTACGTCGATCGAATCGAGATCCACCGATCGATTGGGATTTCTCGATCACTGTGCCATGCTGGCGCCATGGCCCTCGCACCCCGCCGACGACGGACGGTCGACACGCCCCTGGGCGGGCCGTTCCGGCGCCTCTGGACCGCGTCGACGGTCTCCAACCTCGCCGACGGCGTGCTCAAGGTCGCGCTGCCGCTCGTCGCGGTCCGCTACACCGACTCGCCCGCGCTGGTCGCCGGGCTGACGTTCGCCCTCACGCTGCCGTGGCTGCTCTTCGCGCTCCCGGCCGGCGCGCTCGCGGACCGCCTCGACCGGCGCCACGCGATGATCGGCGCCAACGTGGCGCGCGCGCTGCTCGTGGTCGCGCTCGCCGCCGTCGCGCTCGTGCCCGACGCCGGGAGCATCGCCGTGCTCTACGTCGTGGCGTTCGGCGTGGGCGTCACCGAGACGCTCTACGACACCGCCGCGCAGTCGATCCTGCCGCAGGTCGTCCCGCGCACCGCGCTCCCCCGGGCGAACGGACGTCTCTACGCGGCGGAGCTCACCGCGAACCAGTTCGTCGGCCCGCCGCTCGGCGGGCTGCTCGTCGCCGCAGGGGCGGCGGTGGCGTTCGGCCTCCCGGGCGCGCTGTGGGCGCTCGCCGTCGGGCTGCTCGTCGGCCTGCCCGGCTCGTACCGCCCCGAGCGCACGACCCGCACGACGCTGCGGGCCGACATCGCCGAGGGCCTGCGCTTCCTGTGGCACGACCGGATCCTGCGCACGCTCGCCCTGATGGTCGGCGGCATCAACTTCGCGAGCAACGCCGCGTTCGCGATCTTCGTGCTCTACGCCGTCGGCCCCGACTCGCCCCTGGGGCTGTCCGAGCCCGCGTACGGGGTCCTGCTCACGACGACCGCCGTCGGCGCGTTCGCCGGGTCGTTCGTCGCGGAGCGCGTCGTCGCGCTCCTCGGCCGGGCACGCTCGCTGGCGCTGACCGTGCTCAGCACGGTCGCGCTGGTGGGAGTCCCCGCGGTGACGACGGACGCGTGGGTCATCGGCGCCGTCTACGCCGTGGGCGGGGCGGGGATCGCCGTGTGGAACGTCGTCACCGTCTCGCTCCGGCAGCGGATCACGCCCGACGCGCTGCTCGGTCGCCTCAACTCCTGCTACCGGCTCGTCGCGTGGGGGACGATGCCGCTCGGCGCGGCGGCCGGCGGTCTGCTCGGCGAGCTCTTCGGCCTGCGGAGCGTGTTCGTCGTCATGGCGGCGGTGTCGGCGGCGACGCTGCTGGGCATGCTCGTCGTCGACGACCGCGCGATGGACGCCGCGGAACGCGCCGCCGACGAGCGCGACGACCTCGGACGCCGGGACGACGAGCAGGCGGCGGACGTGGCCACCGAGGAGTGAGCCTCGCCGCGGTCAGGCGGCGGACCGGCCCCGGTACGCCCGACGGCGCAGCGCGGCACCGGCCGCGACGGCCAGCCCCGCGAGCACGGCGACCCCGACGAGTCCCGTGCCGGTCGTGGCGAGGCCGCCCGGGCGCGGGGAGGCGGACGTCCCGCCACCGGTCGTGCCGCCCGTGCCGGTGGAGGGCGTGCCGCCGGGCTCGTGGGGCTCGCCCGACGCCGCCAGGACGACGAACGGCTCGGACAGGACGTCGGCGCCCACACCGGGCGCGGTGAGGCGGACGTGGTGCTCGCCCGGCGCCGTCCCGGCGGGGATCGTCGTCACGAGCTCGAACGCGCCGTCGGCGTCGGTCGTGACCGTGCCGAGCAGCACGGGCTCGCTCTCGAGCCAGACCTCGTACGTGGTGTGCGGCGCGAGACCGGTCCCGCGGACCACGAGCTCGCCGCCGACGACGAACGGGCCGTCGCCCACGACGACGACGCGCGGCCCCGCGGGGACCTCGCGCTCGGTGATCTCGACGCTCACGCGCACGCCGTCGGCAGGGTCGGGGACGGCGGCGGTGAGCGCGGCGGCCGAGGCGGCGCCGGCGGGGACGACGAGGGAGCCGGCGATCACGAGGGCGGCGAGCAGCCTGCGGGTGGTCGTCACGCGATGAACCTCTTCGTCCGGCCCGGGGTGGGCGCCGCTGGGTCCCCCCGAACCCGGCTGGACGATCGTCCAGCCGCGATCATCTTGCCATCTTGGACGCATGAACTGAACATCCGTCCAGGTTGTTCACCCGCTCGCCGCCGGCCGGACGCCCTCGGCAGCACGAAGCTCGGCCCCCGCCGCTCCGAGGAGCGACGGGGGCCGAGCCGGACCCGGGCGGTGCCGGCACACCGCCCGGGGGTCTGTGGTCACCCACCGTGGCGAGGTAGAGGCGTGGTCACGACCACGCCTCTACCTCGCGGTACCGGGGCTCTCCCTCGCGGGACCAGGGCTCTCCCTCGGCGATGTGGGGCGACGGGTCAGCCGCAGTCGAGCGCGTCGAACGGCGCGTCGACCGTGGCGGTCACCTCCTCGGGGCCGTCGGAGCCGTCGACCGTGGCGGTCCCCGTGACGGTCGCGGTGCCGGCCGGGGCCGACGTCGCGCGCGTCGCGAACGACTGGTAGGCGTTCTTGCCCGGCGCCACGTCCGCGAACGCCTTCTCGCCGTACGGCGTCGAGAGCGACACCGACACCGGGACGTCCTCGCCGTTCGTGACGCGCACGGCGACGTACGCCTTGCCCGCGAGGCACCGGGGCGCCACCTCGACCGCGAGGTCCAGCCCCGGCTCGCTGCCCAGCGCGGGCAGCACGACCTGCTGGCGCGTCTCCTCGTTGCCCGCCGCGTCTGTCGCGGCGAACTCGATCACCTGCGGCTCGTCGGTGAGCGCGCGCGTGAACGGCTCGGTGTACGTGCCCCAGAACGTGCCGGGACCCTCCCACTGCACCTTGTCCACGCCCGAGCCCGTGTCGGTCGCCGCGAGCGTGATCTCGACGCTGCTGCCGACCTCGCGCAGCGTCGCGACCGTCACCGGCGCGACCGTGTCGACGCGGAGCTCGCGCGAGCCCGTGCCGACGTTGCCCGCCGCGTCGGTCGCGCGCACGTCCACGGTGCGCACGCCGTCCTCGTCGACCGCGAACGGGCCGTCGTAGGGGGCCCACACGCCGCCGTCGACCGAGACCTCGACCGCCGGGGCCGGGTCGCGGTTGTCGGACGCCACGACCGTGACGGTCGGGTGCTGGACGTACCAGCCCGACGTCGCCGCGCCCGGCTGGGCCGTGACGGTCACCGTGGGCGGCGTCGTGTCCTCGCCGGTGTCCGGCGCGACGACGAACACGACGGCCTCGGCCCGCACGTCCGTCCCCTCGACGTCCCCGCCGACGAAGAACAGCCCGTCGGGCTCGGCGTAGTCGGCCGGGTCCACGGCGTCCCACGTCACCGGGATGCGGCTGTCCTTGGACGCGTCCTCGTACTCGGCCGTGACGGTCGCGGGGAGCGCCGGGGCGGTGCCCGCGAGCGTCACGACGCTCACGTTGTCCACCGCGGTGACGTCCCCCGGCGCGCCGTCGCGCACGTGCACCGTGCCGCTCACCGGCTCGACGAGCTCGGCCGACGTCCCGGTGACCTCGAACGCCCCCGCGGCGGCGACGTCGTCGGCCGTCACGTCCTCCCAGTCCACGGGGACCGTCTCGACACGGCCGTCGGTGAAGATCGCGTCGATCTCGGCTGGCAGGTCGGGCAGGACGCCGAGGTCGGTCGGGATGTGGACCGGCGAGTAGTCGATCGGCCCGTTCGGGTCGACCGGCTCCGGCTCCTCGACGCCGCCCGTGCCCCAGACCTCCCACTCCGACACCCCGACGCCCGAGTACGTCGTCGCCGTGGCGCCCCGCAGCGCGTCGAACGTCGCGCGCAGGCGCGTCGTCGTCACCGCGTCGAAGGTCGTCTCGTTGGTCGTGAGTCGCTCGGTCGGGTAGCCGCTCGGGTTCGGGACGTCGACGAACGCGCCGGCGTCCGCGTCCCAGTACTGGAGCTTCCACGACGCCGGGACCCGCACGTTGTCGCCGTTCGCGTCCGTGCCGTCGGACCAGAACCGGACGACGGACCGGTCCACGGTGACCGGTGCGGGCCACGAGTACTCGAGCCACTGCGTCGCGGGCCGGTCCCCGCTCCACGTCGCCCAGGTCGCGTCGTGCGCTCCCCCGGTGCTCACGCCCGCGCCGTCGTTCACGGCCGCGACCTTGTTCCACGACGCCGTGTAGCTCGCCTCGGGCGTGCCGAGCAGCGCCACGTTCGACGGCGCCTCGTCGGCCGCCGCCAGGACCTCGTCCCCGGTGCCCGAGGTCGTGGCCCACGCCCCGACGCCCGCGCCCGTGAGGGCCAGGGCGAGGACGGTCGCGGTGGCGACCACGCGCCGTCGGGCCCGCGGTGCCCCCGGCTGCTCCCCGAGCGGGATGAGCACGGTCGAGCCCGCGCCCCGCGATGAGTTGGTGCGCGCGCTCATGCCAGCCTCGCCTTCCCTGCCGTGACCAGGACCTTCTGACCGTCGCGGCGGCTCAGGAGGCCGTCCGCGGTGAACTGCTCGACCGTGCGCTGGACCTTCTGGAGGAAGGCGGCGCGGTCGGCGAACCCGCCGTCGCCCCACACGACGTCGAGGAACGTCGTCCCGTTGGGCCGCGCGGCGTTGGCGACGCCGCTGTCGAGCCCCGCGAAGACGACGCGCGGCTCGGAGCGCTCGACGTACATGTGGTACTGCGTGTCGTCGCCCGACCACGCCGGCTCGAACGCGAGGTCCCCGAGGCGGAAGTACCCGTTCCCGACGTCCGTGAACGCGCCCTCGAGCGTGCCGTCCAGACCCATGTGGGCGTAGAGCGACAGCTTGAGGTACTCGCGCGACGCGCTGCGCGCGAGCAGGACCGTCGGCCCGTTCTCGATGCTCTGGATCGCGGGGTTGTCGATCGTCGGCACGGCGCGGATGCTCAGCGGCATCGACACCTCGACGACGTCGCCGGGCGACCACGAGCGCGACACGCTCACGTACGTCCCCGGCACGGCGTCGAGCTCCTGCTCCACGCCGTTGACCGTCACCGTGAAGCCCTTGCGCACCCAGCCGGGCACGCGCAGGCGCAGGTCGAGCTGCCCGGAGCCGTTCACCGTGAGGCGGGTCGCGCCGACCTTCGGGTACTGCGTCTCCTGGACGACCTCGAAGCCCTTCTCCTCCCACGTCAGGGTGGACGCGAGGTAGAGGTTGACGTACAGCACCTCGCCGTCGACGGACCGGAAGTAGACCGAGTCGCGGTACTTCACGTGGTTCTCGAGCCCCGTACCGCCGCAGCACGTGCCCGTGTTGCCGTACTCGCGGCGCGTGCCCGGGTTGACGCCGTACATGTACGTGACGTCGGGGCTCGTCGTGGACTGCGTGTTCTTCTTCGAGCCGACGATGTGGTTGAGCAGCCCGCGCTCGTAGAACTCCATGTACTTCGGGTCGAGCGAGTGGAAGTACAGCAGCCGCGAGAGCTTGAGCATGTTGTACGTGCCGCACGTCTCCGCGTTGCGCGCGCCGATGTCGCCCGCGACCGTGTTCGGCGGACCGAACAGCTCGCCCTCGCCGTGACCGCCGTGCGCGTACGTGCGCCCGGGCACGACCATGCCCCAGAAGCCCTCGACGGCCCGGAGGTATCGCTCCTCGCCCGTGAGGTCGTAGACCTTGAGGTACCCCGGGAACTGCGGGATGTGCTGGTTCGCGTGCTTGCCGTTGAGCGTGTCCGTGCCCGCGGCGCTCGCGTCCACGAGCGTGTTGAGGTCGAACAGCCTCGCCGTCGCGACGTACGTGTCGTCGCCCGTGATCGACGCGATGTCGGCCAGCACCTCGTTCATGCCGCCGTACTCGCCCGCGATGTAGATGCCCCACATCCGGTCGAGCTGCGCCTGCGGCAGCACCGACAGGCGGCTGTGCACCCACGCCGCCATCGAGGACGCGAGCTCGAGCGCCTGGTCGTTGCCCGCGAGGCGGTAGGCCTCGAGCAGACCGGCCATGATCTTGTGGCACGTGTAGTACGGCGCCCAGATCTCGCCGTACGGCGCGTACTTCTCGAGCTGGCTGAACTGCCACTCGCCGTAGGCGGCGAGGAACCCGGGGTGGCTGAACCGCCCCATGGCCGCGAGCGCCGTCTGGACCTCGCCGAGCCCTTCGACGATCTGGTCCACCTTGTCGCGGAACACCGTCTCGCCCGTGCTCGCGTACGCGAGGGACACCATGGACAGGAAGTGCCCGCCGTAGTGCCCGCGCAGGAGGTTGGCGGTCTGGGTGTTCGCGCGGCCCGGGTAGTCGTCCGGGCCCCACGGCTGCTCGTTGGCGTGGCCGAAGCCCTCCCAGCCGCCGGGCGCGGACGCGCCCAACGTGTCGAGCCCGGCGTTGCGCCGGAACACCGCGAGGACGCGATCCACGGGGTACTCGCGCGCGAGGTGCAGGATCTGGTCCTGCGAGCGCGTCGCGACGCTCGGGGCGAGCGTCACGTCGGACATCGGGAACGGCTCGGCGGCCCAGCCGTCGAGGGTCACCGAGCGGTCGAGGGACCGCAGGAAGGCCCGGCTGACGGGCGGTCCGCTCGGGACCGTCAGTGCCGGGACCGGCGGCGCGGCGAGCGCGCTGCCGCCGCCCGCGAGCGCGACGGCGCCGGTCGCCCCGGCGGCCAGCGCCCCGAGCCGCAGGACGGCCCGCCGCGAATAGCTGGAGTCGTGCACGTGCATGAGCTGTCGCTCCTTCTCACTCGTCGTCGAGTGGTGGAAGCGTCGTCGGCGGCAAGGAGGGAAGCCCCGCGTCCGACGCTCGTGCTGGTTCCGCCCGGCCGCCGCGTCGCCGAGGGAGAGCTCTGGTCCGTCGAGGGAGAGGCGTGGTCGTGACCACGCCTCTCCCTCGCGGTACCTCGCCTCTGCCTCGGCGCGGTGCGACCTCGCGGGTGTCAGGCGCAGTCGAGCGCGTCGACCTGCGCCTCGCGCGTGGTCGTCACCTCCTCCCCGTCGAGGGTCGCGACGCCGGTCACCGTGACGGTCCCGGCCGGGACCGTCGTCGCGCGCGCCGCGAACGACTGGTACGCGTTCTTGCCCGGCGCGACGTCGGCGACGGTCTTCTCGCCGTACGGCGTCGCGAGCGTCACGGTGACGGGGACGTCCTCGCCGTTGGTCGCGCGGACCGCGACGTACGCCTTGCCGGCGAGGCAGCGCGACGTCGCCTCGACCGCGAGGTCGAGCTCGGGCGCCGGGGGCTGCTCGCCGTAGGCAGCGAGCAGCGCGGCGTGCTCGGCGGCCGTGATCGGCAGCACCGTGCCGTGGCGCGGGCTGCTCGGCAGGTGCGCGTCGACCGACGTCCACACGCCCGAGTCGAGGTCGGTCGACTCGAGCGGCAGGTACCCCTGGCCGCCGTGGTAGCTCGGCTGGTCGACGAAGAGGTACCACTTCTCCTCGGTGTTCGACTTGAACACGGTCGGCCCCTCGCCCGCGGTGAGCGTGCCGCCCCACGGGTTGGGCTGGCCGTAGCCGATCTTCTCCGCGACCAGGTCCCAGTCGGTCGAGCGCAGGTCGGTCGACCTCTCGAGGCGCGGGATCATGTACGCCTCGTCCTTGGTGAACCGGTAGTACGTGCCGTCGTGCTCGACGATCGACGAGTCGATCATCCCGAGGCCGTTGCCGCGCTTCTCGTCGATCCACACCTGCGGCTCGGAGAACGTCACGAAGTCGCGCGTCGTGGCGTACATCATGCGCTGGTAGGAGTCGGCGATGCGGCGGCCGTCGGTCGACGTCGTCGGGTAGAGCGCCGAGGCCCAGTAGACGATGTACTCGCCGCGCTGCGCGTCCCAGAACGCCTCGGGCGCCCAGGTGTTGCCCGCGTAGGCGCTCGACACCGTGACCATGCGCTGGTCGGACCAGTGCACCAGGTCGGTCGACTCCCAGATCATCAGGGCGCGCGACCCGCGCTCCTGCGCGTTGCCGAAGTTGTTGCCGCCGTAGATGCGCAGGTCGGTCGCGAGGAGGAAGAACCGGTCGCCCTCGGGCGAGCGGATGATGAACGGGTCGCGCAGGCCCTTCTCGCCGAGCGTCGACGTGAGCACCGGCTCGCCGTCGTTCAGCTCGACCCAGTCCAGCGGGTCGTTCCCGTTGCTCGCGCTGAAGTAGACCGACTCGCCGTCCGCGGTGCTCTCGCCCTCGAAGTAGGGGAAGAAGTAGCCCTCGTAGTCGGCCTCGTCGGGCAGCGGACGGACCGTGGCGTCGTAGGTGTGCGTCGCCGTCGCGCCCTCCTTGGTGGCGGTCGCGGTGAGCCGCACGACGGCGGCCGGCTCGCCGTGGGCGGGCCGCGTCACCTCGCCCGTGGCCGAGACGGTCGCGGGGTCGGAGCTTGCCCAGGTGAGAATCGAGCCGTTCGCGCCCTCGGCGGGCAGCGTGAGGTTGCCGCGCACGTCGTCGAGGTGCGGCACGACGACGTGGCTCGCGTCCCACGCGACGGCCTCGGCCGGCGCGAGGTGCGCGAGGACGGTGACCTCGAACTGGGCGGTGCGCGCGACGGCGCCGCGCGTGACGAGGGCGGTGAGCGTCACGGTCGCGTCGTCCTCGCCGGCGGCGGGCCGGGTGACCTTGCCCGTGGCGCTGACGACGCCCGCGTCCGACGACGTCCACGTGACGAGCGAGCCCTGCGCGCCCGTCGTGGGCAGCACGAGGTCCGCGGTGACGGCGCTCGTGTCGCCGAGGTCGAGCGCGGCGAGGTCGGCGTCGGCGGCCGCCGTCGAGGTCTCCGCCGCGAGCTCGCCCGCCTCGGCCGCCGTGAGCGCGCGGTCGTAGAGGCGGAAGTCGCGGACCTGGCCCTTGAGGTACCGGTCGCCGGAGTAGAGCGAGCGGCCCACGTAGTTCGCGGTCGTCTGCCCGCCCCCGATCTGGCCGGGGTCGGTCGTGACGTTCGTGGCCTGCTTGACCTGCACGCCGTCCTCGTAGAGCGTCGCGGTCGTGCCGGTGAGCGTGTACGTGAGGGTCTTCCAGACGCCGCGCTGCAGGTTGGAACCCTTGGTCACCGTCTGCTCGGTGGTCCAGCTCCCGGTGGCGATCGAGGTCCGGTAGGCGTTGCCGGTCGTGAACAGGTAGCCGTTGCCGTTCGACCCGCTCGTGTTGCCGAGCCCGTAGACGAAGTACGGCGTGCCCTGGTCCTGGCTCACGAGCACGTCGAGGCTCACGGTGGCGTCCGTGAGGCCCGCGAGCAGGTGGTCGGGCAGGTCGACGTAGTCGTCGGTCCCGTCGAGCGTCGTGCCGTCGGCCGTCGTCGTGCCGCCCACCACCGTGGCCGGGCCGAACGCCGAGCCCTCGGCGAGGTTCGCCGTCGTGCCGCCGGTCGTGCTCGCGGCGTCGAGCGGGTACCAGGCGACGAGCCCGTCGTCGGTGGGCCCGCCGACGTCTGCGGCCGCCGGTGCGGCGACCGCGGTGGCGAGCGTGGAGACGGCGAGCGCCCCCACCAGCCCGGCGGCGAGCGCCGAGCGTCCTCGGTGTGCGGAAATCATGTCGTCCTCTCCTCGTCGAGATGCAGGTCGTGCCGCGAGGTAGAGCCCGCGGTCGCGAGGTAGAGCTCCGAGAGCTCTACCTCGCGACGTGCGGCTCTACCTCGGCGGGGTCGTCAGCCGCAGGTGTGCGCGGCGTACGCGACGTCGTACGTCGTCGTGGCCGGGGTGCCGTCGAGCGTCGCCGTGCCGGTGACGGTCACCGTGCCGGCCTCGACCGACGTCGCGCGGGACGCGAACGACTGGTACGCGTTCGCCCCCGGGGCCACGCCCGCGAACGTCTTCGTGCCGTACGGGGTCGTGAGCGTGACGTCGGCGGGCACGTCGCCCGCGTTCGTCGCCCGCACCGCGACGTAGACCTTGCCCGCGAGGCACCGCGGGGTGGCCTCGACGGTCAGCTCGACCACCGGGGCGGGCGAGACGTCGACCGGGTCCACGCTCTCGAGCGTCGGCACGACCTTCTGGATGAGGCCGTCCTCGCCGAACGTGAGCCGGTCGATCGTCGTCTCGCGGTTCGTCCCGTCGCCGCCGGGGATCGCGAAGCGGTGGTACGCGATGTACCAGTCGTCCGTGCCCTCGACGTTGAGGATCGAGCTGTGCCCGGTCCCGAGGATGCCCTGGGACGGGTCCTTCTCGAGGATCACGCCGCGGTAGGTCCACGGTCCGTCGATGCTGTCCGCGGTCGCGTAGCCGACGCGGTAGTTCTCCGAGCCCGTGTCGTCGATCGAGTACGTGAGGTGGTAGACGCCGTCGCGGTAGTTGAGGAACAGGCCCTCGCGGAAGTCGGTCAGGCCGGGGATGCGCCGCAGCGTGTCCGGCTCGATCGACGTCATGTCGTCGTTCAGCTCCGCCATGACCGGGCCGTTCGACGGCCCGCCGTTGCCCCACAGGAGCCAGTACTTCCCGGTCTCCGGGTCGCGGAACGCGGCCGGGTCGATGGCCTGTCCGGACGTGACCGCCTCGCCGTTCGTGATCATCGCCGTCGGCTGCGCGGTGAACGGTCCTTCGGGGCTGTCGGCCACGGCGACGCCGATCGTCTTGCGGTCGTACGTCGGGTTGTGGCCGGAGAAGTAGAACCAGTACTTCCCGTCCCGCTCGATGATCGTGGGCGCCCACGCGTTGCCGGTCGCCCACGGGACGTTCCCGTTCGCGCCGTCGAGCGTGAGGAACGGCTGCTCCGAGCGCTCCCACGTGACGAGGTCGGTGGACGTCCAGACGTAGAAGTCCTTGCCGCCCCAGCCCGGCGTGCCGTCCGTGGTCGCGTAGAGGTAGAACGTGTCGCCGAACTGCGCGATGTTCGGGTCGGCGTACGTCCCGGGGAGCACGGGGCTGCCCATCTCCTTGGCCTGCACGGTCCACGTGCGCGACGACCCGTCGGGCCCGGTGACGGTGTACGCCACAGGCTGCGTGAAGTCCTGCACCGAGCCGTTCGCGGGCGTGACCGTCGCGCGCGGCGAGACCGTGAGCACCGGCGCGAGCGCCGCGACGTCCGTGCCCGGCACGACGGGCAGGGTGACGGTCGAACTCGCGCCGTCGACGATCGCCGGCGCCTTGAGCGTGTCGAGCTCCGCCCCGGTGACCGCCGTGTGGTCCGCGCCGACCTGGTAGACCTCGTCCGCCGTGAGCGCGCGGTCGTAGATCCGGAAGTCCCGCACCGAGCCCTTGAGATAGCGGTCGCCCGAGTACAGCGAGCGGCCGATGTAGTTGGCGAGCGTCGAGCCGTTCCCGATGTCCTTCGGGTCGATCGTGACGCCGGTCTGGCGGCCCACCTCGACGCCGTCCTCGTAGAGCACGGCCGTCGTGCCGGACAGCGTGTACGTGAGGTGCTTCCACACCCCGCGCTGGAGGTTCGCGTTCTTGGTGACGGTCTGCTCGGTGGTCCAGTTCCCCGTCGCGATCGACGTGCGGTACGCGTTGCCGGTGGTGAACAGGTACCCGTTCCCTGCCGTGCCGCTCGTGTTGCCCAGGCCGTAGATGAAGTACGGCGTGGCCTGGTCGGTGGCGACCTTGACGTCGAGCGCGACCGTGACGTCGGTCAGCCCGGCGAGCAGGTGGTCGGGCAGGTCGACGTAGTCGTCCGTCCCGTCGAGCCGGACGCCCTCGCCGGTGCCGGAGAACGCCGCTCCGTTCGTCAGCGTCGCGGGGCCGAACGACGACCCCGGCGCGGTGTTCGCCGCCGACGTGCCCCTCGTCTCGTCGAGCGCGTACCGCACGACGAGCCCCGGGATCTCCGTGGTCACCTCGACCGCGACGTACGCGGTGTGCGACCCGTCGGCCGTCGTCGCCGTGACCAGCGCGTGGCCCTCGCCGACGCCCGTGACGACGCCGTCGGCCGAGACCGTGGCGACGTCGGCGTCGTCCGACGCCCACGTGATCGCGCGCGCCGTCGCGTTGGCGGGCGTGACGGTCGCGGTGAGCTGCCGCGTGCCGCCGACGCCCACCTCGAGCGACTCCGGGGTGACGCTCAGGCCCTCGACGGGGACGACGTCGTCGGTCACGGTGACGACCGCGCGGGCGCGGACGCTCACGCCGCCGCCGAGCGTGCCGGCGACCTCGAACGACCCCGCCTGCGCGTAGGACGCCGGGTCGACCGCGTCCCACGTGACGTCGGCCGGGCCGGTCGACCCGTCGGCGTACGTCGCGGTGACGGTCGCGGGCAGCACCGGGGCGGATCCCGTCTGGACGGTCACGGCGACGTCCTCGACGGACTCGACGAACGCGTCGGGCTGGTAGGTCTTCAGCAGGCGGTCGTACTCGGCCTGCGTCACGGGGAGCACGGTGCCGTGGCGCGGGCGCGACGGCATCTGGTAGTCGGTGGACATGGTCCACTCGGCCGCGTCGAGCGAGGTCGACTCGAACGGCACGTAGCCGCGGCCGCCGAACTCGTCGATGAAGAGGTACCACTTCTCCTCGGTGTTCGACTTGAAGATCGTCGGGCCCTCGCCCTGGTTGATCCCGCCGCCGAGCGAGTTCGCCTTGCCGATGCAGTCGGTGATGAACTCGTAGTCCGTCGAGCGCAGCTCGGCCGACTTCTCGCCGAGGATGAACTTGGAGCACGGCGTGGACGACGTGTTGTTCCGCTCGTCCTTGGTGAAGCGGTAGTACTGGCCGTCGTGCCGCGTCACGGTCGAGTCGATGACCGAGTAGCCCGGGTCGACCCACACCTGCGCCTCGGTGAACGTCACGAAGTCGCGCGTCGTGGCGTACATCATCCGGTTGTAGGTGTTGCCGGTGTGGCCCGGGTCGTCCTCCGCGTAGAGCTTCGAGGCCCAGAACACGACGTACGCGCCGATGGTCTCGTCGTAGTACGCCTCCGGCGCCCACGTGTTGCCCGCGGTATCGGGCGAGACCTGCACGAGGCGCTGGTCGGTCCAGGTCACGAGGTCCGTGGACTCCCACACCATGATCGACTTCGAGCCGGTGCGCTGGGACGCGTCCCAGTTCCCGTTGCCGTAGATCTTGAGGTCGGTCGCGATCTGGTAGAACTTGTCGCCCTCGGGCGAGCGGATGATGAACGGGTCCCGCAGGCCCTTCTCCCCCAGCTCCGACGTGAGGACGGGCTGGTTGTCGTTGAGGTTCTGGTACCTCAGCGGGTCGTTGCCCTGGCTGAGCCCGAAGTAGACCTGCTCGCCCGTGGCGGTGCCCTCGCCCACGAAGTAGGAGAACAGGTAGCCCGCGAGGTCCTCCTGCTCGGGCAGCGGCGGCACGTGCGCCGCGAGCTCGCGCGTGGCGGTGGCCGTGCCGACCGTCACCGTCGCGGTGAGGGTCACGGTCTCGGCGTCCTCGCCGTGCGCCGGGCGCGTCACCTCGCCCGTCGGGGTGATCGCGCCCGACGACGCCTCCCACGTCACGCTCGCGCCGTGCAGCCCCGTGGTGGGCAGGGTGAGGTTGCCGCGCACGTCGTCGAGGTTCGTCACCTCGAGCGCCGCGGCCGCGGCGTCGGCCTTGGCCTGGTCGCCGTCGCCCGGCAGGACCGTGACGTCGAACGTCCGCGTCTCGGTCGCGCCGCGCAGCGCCACCGTCGCGGTGAGCGTCGCGGTCGCGGGCTCGTCGCCCGCGGGGCGCGTGACCGCACCGCTCGCGGAGACGACGGCGTCGTCCGAGCTGGCCCAGGTGACCGCCGAGCCGCCGACGCCCTTCGCGGGGAGCGCGAGGTCGGTGACGACGGCGGTCGTGTCGCCGAGGTCGAGCGCGGCGGCGTCGGCCGCGACGGCGTCCTGTGCCGAAGCCGCCGCGACGTCGGCGACCTCCTGCGCGGTCAGCGCGCGGTCGTAGAGCCGGAAGTCCTTCATGCGGCCCTTGAAGAGGTTGTCGGCGGCGTAGGCCGACTTCCCGAGCGCGTTCGCGGTCGTCGTGCCGCCGCCGATCGCGCCGGGCGTGATGGTCACGGCCGTGTTCTGCCCGACCTGCGCGCCGTCCTCGTACAGCCGCGCGGTGCCGCCGCCGAGCGTGTACGTGATCGTCTTCCAGACGCCGCGCTGCAGCGCGGCGGCGGGGGCCTTGGCGGTGTTCTGCTCGCGACCCCACGCGAGGTCGGAGATCGACGCACGGTAGTTCGCGTTGCCCGTCGAGAACAGGTACCCGTCCCCGGACTGCGGGGTGCCGACCGCGGGGTTGCCGAGGGTGTAGAAGAAGTAGTTGCCGGTCAGCGACGCGTCGACCCACACGTCCGCGCTCACCGTCACGGCGTCGTAGCCGGCCAGGAGGTCGTCGGGCAGGTCGACGTGGTTGGACCCGCCGAACGTCAGGCCCTGGCCGGGCTGCCAGCCGCCGCCGGAGCCGGTGAGGGTCCCGTCCAGGCCGTTGCCGGAGGCGTCGTGCGCGACGGTGCCCGCGGTCTCGTCGAGCGGGAGCCAGAGCCGGAGCCCCTCCGCGCTCGGCTCGGCCGCAGCCGGGACCGGCGCGGGTGCCGCGGGCATCGGGCCGGCGGCCGCCGCGCCCACGGGCGCGAGCGGTGCCACCAGCGCGAGCCCGAGCAGCGCGGCGAGCGAGCGGCGTCGGCGTCGGGCGCGGGGCTCCGCGGGCGTCGGGGGTGGTTCGTGGCGTGAGGTCATCGGTGACTCCTCGTCGTCGTGCCCGGCGGCAGCGCCGGTCGCACGTCCGCCGTCGGACGCGCGTGTGAACGCTAACATGTGCGCGCAAACATAGCGAGAGTCGAAGGCGACCCACCCCGCCGAAACCGTTATCGAGTTTCCGCGGTGCCCGGGCCGGCACGTCCCGGCACCTGGACACCCGTGCGGGTCTGCCCGACCGACGATGCGCTTCCGACCGAGCGATGCGCGCAGACGTGCATCACTCGATCGGAAGCGCATCACTCGACGCACAGAGGGGCATCCAGCGGCAGAGCGGGCCGGCGTCCGCGACGCCGACCCGCTCACGGGACGTCCGGGCGCGACGTGCGCCCGTCCGCCCTCAGCCCCCGCAGGCGAGCGCGTCGAACGCGACCTCGTACGGCGTGCTCACGTCGGCGCCGTCGAGCACGGCCGCGCCCGTGACGGACGCGACCCCGGCCGCGAGCGACGTGGACCGGGCCGCGAACGACTGGTACGCGCTCGCACCCGGCGCGACGTCGCTCACGACGCGCGTCCCGAACGGCGTCGCGAGCGTGACGTCGACCGGGACGTCGCCCGGGTTCGTCGCACGCACCGCCACGTAGGCCTTGCCCGCGAGGCAGCGTGCGGACGCGGTCACGTCGAGCTCGACGGCCGGGCCGGCGGCGTCGGCCGCGAACTCCCACGTGTCCACCTCGACGAGGTCGACGCCCGCGGGGCCGGCGAACGTGAAGTACACGTCGTGGACGCCGCTCACGCCGTCCAGGGCGGCAGTCACGTCCGCCCACTCGCCGACGGGGGTGTCGAGGTCGAGCGTGCCGACGACGGCGCCCTCGCGGTCGTCGAGGCGCACCTCGACGGTGGCGCCCTCGACGAGCGGCTTGACGCGCGCCGTGACGCTCGCGGCGCCGTCGCCGAGGTCGACCGACGACAGCGCCGACCAGTCGCCGGCGTCGACGTCGCGGACGACGAGGTTCGGCGCCCCGTCCCCGAACTGCGCCGAGCCGCCGTCGACCTTCGCGGTGGCGAGGCCCTGCTGCCACGCGAACGTCTCGGCCTCGAGCACCTGGAACGGGTCGAGGTCCTTGACCTGGTCCACGCCCGCGTAGTCCCCGACGACCTGCTGGACCGTGCCGTCCGCGTTGAACGTCAGCTCCTGGATGTGCGGGCTGCGGTAGCCCTGCGTGGTGCTCCCGTTGATGCGCTTGTTGAGCGTGGGCGCGTGGTACGTGAAGTAGTACTTGCCGTCCAGCTCGAACACCGACTGGTGGTTGTTGCCGCCCGTGCCCGCGCCGAAGAACTGCGACTGGTTCGGGAACATCACGCCGGCGTACGTCTCCTTGGGGAACGACATCGGGTCGTCGGAGATCATGTAGCCGATCTGCCCGCCGCCCGGGTACCCCGGGAGCGTGGCCTGGTTGCCGCCGAAGTCGTTCCCGCCGAAGTGCGACGAGTACGACAGGTAGTACTTCCCGTCGCGCTCGAAGACCTGCGCCGCCTCGAACGCCACGGGCGCGTCCACGACGGCCGCGGTGCCCTGCGTCGTGACCATGTCGTCGCCGAGCTCGATGACGCGGATGTTCTTCGGGTTGTTGAACCGCTCCGCCGCGGGCATCGACGTCGACGCCGGGCCGCCGCCGAAGTAGAGGTACGCGCCGTCGTCGGTGACGAGCGGGGCCGGGTCGAACTTCCAGGCCACGGCCTCGGCGCCCGGGGTGCGCCCGTCGATGAGCGTGCTGTCGCGCTCGCTCGTCCACGGCCCGAGCGGCGAGGCGCCCGTGATGACGTTCGACGACCCGCCGCCGTTGGCGTAGTAGAGGAAGTACTTGTCGACGCCGTCGACCGTCTTCTTCGCCATGCCCGGCGCCCACGAGTTGTTCGTGAAGGGCGCGACGCCCTGCGGCCCCGCGACCTGGATCTCGCCGTGGTCCGTCCAGTTCACGAGGTCCTCGGACGAGATGAGCGTGATCTGGTTGATGCTGCCGTAGTTGATCTGCGGCGAGACGCCCGTCACCGGGTCGGGCGCGTAGCCCTGGGTGTCGTTCGTCATGTACATGTACACGCGCCCGTCCTCGACGAACCCGAACCCGTCGGCCCCGAACTTGTGGGAGATGAGCGGGTTGTGCTCGCCGGGCAGCTTGCCGAGCACCTCGATGGTCTTCGAGGGTGGCCCGGGCGGGGCCGCGCCGACGACGGAGACGTCGTCGAGCACGAAGTCCATGAGGTGCGTCGCCGGGTCGGCGGACGGGTTGCTCGTCCACGGCGTCTCGAAGAACAGCCGCGCCGTGCTGACGTTCTGGTCGGCCGGGATCGTGAACCGGCCGTCGAACGTCGCCCACTGGCCCTTGGTCGCGGTGACGCTCACCAGGTTCGTGTACGTCCCCCCGCCGTAGTGCATCGTGGCGAAGAACTGCTTGGTGGCCGGGGCCGCGGCGGCGTCGTACCGGATCTTCGCCGTGAGCTCGTACGTCTCGCCCGCGCGGACCTTGCCGCTGAGGTCCTGCATCGGACCGGAGCCGGTCGTCGCGCGCTCGGTGGTCAGGGCCGCGGCCTCGCCCGCGAACGCCTGGTCGGTGGTCGACAGCACGGCCTTGTCGGTCGCGTTGCCGTTGTTGACGAACCAGCCGGTCGTGCCGTCCTCGAAGCCGCCGTTGACGACCAGCTCCTCGTCCGCGGCGTACGACGGGAGCGCGGCGAGCGACGCCGAGAGCAGCGTCGCGAGCGCGGCCCCGGCGACGGCGCCGCGCAGGCGACGTCGTCTGCGGTGGTGCGTGTCCATGGATCCTCCTCGATCGATGTGTCTTGCGTGGGTGTCCGCGCGCCTCGCGCGGACGGTCGTGCCGACGGCGGGGTCGCGCCGTCGTCCTGCGCCCTCCTCTCGTCCGGCACCGGCGGGCCGCCCGGGCGGCCCGCCTGCGGATCAGCGGCAGGGTCAGCTGCCGTACGCGACCGTGCGGGTCGCGGTGGACCCGTCGGTCGAGCGGGTGACCGAGACCGTCACCTCGCCCGCCGGGGCGTTCGCGAGGCGGCTCGCGAACGCCTGGTACGCGTGGCGGCCCGGCTCGACGTCGGCGAACGACCGGCTGCCGTACGGCGTGGTGACGACGACGTCCACCGGCACGTCCTCGTCGTTCGTCACGCGCACGGCGACGTAGTCCTTCCCGGCCAGCGCGCGCACGCTCGCCTCGGCCGTGAACACGACCTCGGCGACGTCGGCCCGCACGAGCGACGCGACGGCGAGCGCGAGCGCCCGCGCGGGTGCGTCGGCCTCGTTCTGCGTCGACGGCGCAGTCGTGGCCCGCGCCGCCGCCAGCTCCTTCGCGACGGCGGACCACGACTCGGCCGTGTAGTCCGCCGGGTCGAGCCCCTCGGCCTCGGCGACGACGGCGTCGAGCGCCGTCCGGTCGGCGCCGCCGTCGGTGTCGAGCACGTCGCTCAGGAGGAAGTGGTCGAAGTCCACGTGCCCGCCGGTCTGCTCCTTGGCGTAGGAGAAGAGGCCGAACCGGTACCCCATGAAGTGGGACAGGCTCCAGTCCATGACGAGCGGCCCCTGGCGCGCACCGAGCGGCTGCCAGGTACGCCCGTCGAGGCTGTAGGAGTACTGCACCCAGAGCTGGCCGTCCGGCGAGGCGAAGTCCGCGTCCGCCTTGAGGTGCACGTCCGCGTGCTCGCCCAGCGGGACCTGCGACCCGGGGACGAACGACTCGACCGCCTCGCGGTCGATCGTGTCGGCGAACGGCTGGAGCCGGGTGACGAGACCGAGCGTGCGCTCGCCGTCGACCTGCTGGATCCCCGCGTACGCGAAGCTGCGCCCGTAGACGGCGAGCCCGGCGACGTCGCCGTCGAGCATGCCGGAGACGTCGAGCCTCGTCTGGGCCGACGACGTCGGGCCGAACGTGCGCTGCCCGAGGGTGTTGCGCGCCTCCTCGAGATACGTGAGGTCGCGCCCGGGCGCCTTGGTGTACTCCGCCTCGCCGGTCACGACGTGCCCGTTGGTCAGGCGCAGCCAGCCCTCGCGCTCGGTGAGCGACCAGTACCGGTTGTCCGGCGCGTGGTTCCACTGCCACGCGAGGTCGAGGTCGGAGCCGTTGTACGACACCTCCTCGAGCGTGGGCGTCTCGACGTCCGGCGCACGGCCGACGACGGACACGTCGTCGAGCAGGTACTCGACGCTCGACGACGGCGGCTGCGGGTTCGCCCACGGCGTCTCGACCGCGAGCTTGAACGTGCTCACGTCCGTGCCGGTCGGCACCGTGTAGGTGCCGCTGACCGTGGCCCACTCGCCGGGGGTCGCCTCCGCCCAGGCCAGGGTCTTCACGCCCGCACCCCAGTCGCCGACCAGGTTGAAGCGGACCGTCGAGGGCCCCGTGGCGTAGCGGACCCGGGCCGAGACCTCGTAGGTCACGCCCGCCTGGATCTTCCCGCCGAGCTGCTGGTTCGGGCCCGAGCCGTTGAGCGTCCGGTCCGCGACGCGCAGCGCGCCCGTGCCCGACGCGGCGCCGCTCGTCTCGCGCGACAGCGTCGCCCCGAACTGCGCTGCCCAGGGCGCGGTCCCGGCGTCCTCGAACCCGGGGTTGGCGACGAGCTCGACGCCGAGCAGGGACTCGTCGTACGTGGGCGCGTCGGGGACCTCCCAGACGGTGTCGCTGAACGCGCGGTGCTCGGCGTCGTTCGCGAAGTCGTCGGAGGCGACGATGCTCTTCAGCCGCTCCCGCCGCTCCGTCGCCGGGTCCAGCACGATCGGCTTGGCGAACGTGTCGCCGACGCGGACCACGCCGTCGTCGCCGAACGTGGGCCAGCCGTCCTCCCACGTCGCGGGGATGAGCGCGGGGATGCGTCCGAGCGGGTAGGTGTCGCGGAAGAACATGCCCCACCACTCGTAGCCGCCCGCGCCGTCGGGCACCTCGACGAGCCCGCCCTGGGCGAAGCCGTCGGAGTTCAGCGCGCTGCGCGCCACGTACGGGTTCGACCCGTCGGCGGTCTCGTAGCGGCCCAGCAGGTGCGGCGAGCGGAACAGCACCTCCTGCCGGTTCTGGCCGCTGGGCCACGTGATGATCGCGACGTAGTACTCGCCGTCGATGTAGTGCACCTGGGCGCCCTCGAACAGGCCGCCGACGAACGGCTCGGCGGCGTAGTCCTCGGCGCGGAAGATGTTCGGGAAGTCCTGCTCGATCGCGGTGAGGTCGTCGTTCAGCCGGACGGCGCTCGTCGCCCCCGAGCCGTAGAAGATGTAGGGCGTCCCGCCGTCAGCCTCGTCGAAGAAGAGCGACGGGTCGTGGAACCCCCGTCCGAGCGGGGTGCGCTCCCACGCGCCGTGCTCGACGTCGTCCGTGCGGAAGAGGTAGGACCCGCCCAGGTCGTTGGTGTTGAACACCACGTAGAACGTGCCGTCGTGGTAGCGCAACGACGACGCCCACTGACCGTTGCCGTAGCCGTTCTGCCCGTTGCGCAGCGAGGAGACGTCGCCCACGCCGAGCCGGTCGTAGACGTACCCGACGATCTCCCAGTTCACGAGGTCGAACGACTTCATGATCGGCGCGCCTGGCGCGAGGTGCATCGTGGTGCTGATCATGTAGTAGACGTCGCGACCCTCGTCGCTCTCGGCCGCGGGGACGCGCGCCACCGAGATGTCGGGGACGTCGCTGCCCAGCAGCGGGACACCGTACGTCCCGTCGCCGTGGTCGGTGGTCGTCAGCCCGGTGATCGTGCTCGTTCCTCCCGGTCCCTCGCTCGACTCGTCCGCCACCGCCGCGGACGTCGTGCTCGCGCCGAGCGCGAGCACTCCCGCCAGCGCCGCCGCGACGGCCGCCCTCACCTGCCTGCTCATCTCTCTCTCCTCCTCGTCGAGGTCATGGTCGATCGTGCGGAGAGCGGTATCGATACCGATATCGCTCTCGGGCCCGCCCGGCGCGGGCCACGGTCCGCCGGGGTGGTCGCGGGGGCCGTGGCCCCGGACCTCCCCGGCGGACTGCGTCGCTCCGTCGGCGGGACGGGCGTCACCCGCAGGCGCGGGCGCCGAGAGGGACGTCGTACGCCGTGGTGACCTCGCGCGGGCCATCGGGGCCGTCGAGCACCGCGGAGCCCGTGACGGTCACGGTGCCGGCGGGGACCGACACCGAGCGTGCGGCGAACGACTGGTACGCGTTCGTGCCCGGGGCGACGTCGGCGAACGACCTCTCCCCGTACGGCGTCGCCAGCGTCACGTCCACCGGCGCGTCGCCCGTGTTGGTCGCCCGCACGGCGACGTAGACCTTCCCCGCGAGGCAGCGCGGGGAGACCTCGACGTCGAGCGGCACGACGGCCGTCGCCCCCGGCACGATCTCGACGCGGTAGGTCGTCGCCGTCTCGTGGTCCTGCGCGACGCCGACGACCTCCACGGTCCGGGTGCTCCCGTCCGCGGGGAGCGGCACGACGCGACCCTGCGTGTCGTCGATCAGCACGCCGTCGACACGGACCAGTCCGCTCGGCACGTGCGGGTCGGCGTCCAGCACGACGCTCGTCGTGCCCGCGGGCACGGTGAGCGTGTAGTCGGTCGTCGCCGGGTCGAACGCGGGGACGAGCGACCCGGTGTCGAACGCGAGCGCCGCGAGCCCGGGCGTCGCGTCGTAGGACGCCGCGCGGTCGACCCGGACGCCGAACACGCCTCCGGCCCAGCCGCCCGTCGCCTGGAAGCGCACGGTGACCACGGGGATGCGCTCGCCGTCCTCGTCGAGGACGTACTCCCCCGCGCTGTCGACCTTCCAGCGCGTGCCCTCGCCGATCTCGAGGTACTTCGCCGGGAGCGCCGTCGTGTCGACGTAGAACCCCTGCTCGTCCTTGGTCGGGGCGTTCGCGACCGTGGTGATCGTCTTCAGCTTCTCGTCGTTCACGTACACGTCGAAGACGCGACCCTGGTCGCCCGAGTACAGCGTGACGCCCAGGTGGTTCGACGCCGAGGCCGGGTCGATCATCAGGTCGTAGCTGAACCAGCCCGTGCCGTTCGCATGGCGGAACTGACGGCCGGAGAACGTCCCGACCGACGACCCGCTCTGCTTGAGGTTCTTCGCGTTCTCGAAGTTGTTGTTGTCGAAGCTCGTCAGGCTGTCGACGGTGCGGTCGGCGTCGCGCAGCTCCTGCTTGGCGCGCAGGATGCGCTCCTGCGACGCCGCGGAGTCCGGCTCGTCGAGGTTGAGGTAGAGCCCGTACGTCACGTCCCAGTTGGTGTGGTGGGGCGTGAACACGAGGTCACCGCCGTCGGCGGTGTTCCGCAGCCGGAGCTGGACCCGGCCCTCGGCGTCGTCCTCGACGCGGACGAGGTTCTCCGCGATCCGCTCCTTCCACTCGTCGGCGCCCATGCTCGCCGCCGTGATCGTCGTCTGGGCGTCGGCGTCGCGCGTGGAGGAGCGGACGAGGATGCCCGTGCCCTGCCACGCGGGCTCGGGGACCTCGCCGAGGGTCGCGGAGAGGACGACCGGCCCGTACCGGAACGCGACGAAGTACGGGTTGTCCGGGGTGTCGACGACGGACGCCGCCATGGGCATCGTGTACCGGACCACGTCGCCCGCGGCGACGGGCAGCACGACGTACCCGCGGGACACGACCGGCTCGACGGCGGCGCCGTTCACCTCGAGGGCCGGGTCGCCCGCGATCCACGACGGCACGCGCAACCGCAGCGTCGCGCCGTCGGCGACCGCGCCGCCGTCGAGCGCGTCGACCCGGAAGGTCACCGTGTCCTCGTTCGGCAGGTTCGCCTCCTGCGTGAGCCGCAGGTTCTGCTCCGCGTGCTCGACGGTCGAGGAGAAGAACAGGTTGACCCACACCGAGCCCTGGCCGGTGAAGTAGATCGAGTCGCCGAGCTTGGAGAAGTTCTCCATGCCCGTGCCGGTGCAGCACCAGAACTCGGTGAACGGCAGGTTGTACACGCGGTGGTAGCCCGACGCCATGGGGTTGAAGTACGTCGTCGTCCCCGTCTCCGGGTTCTGCGACGCGAGGATCGTGTTGATGAACGCGTTCTCGTAGTAGTCCGCGTACCGGACGTCCTTGCTGAGCTTGAAGAGCTCGCGCGCGAGCTTGAGCATGTTGTACTCGTTGCACGTCTCGGCCGTCTCGGCGTTGCGCGCGGTGCCCTGCTCGTCGGCGCGCTCGTGCAGCGAGCCGGGCGCGTGGAAGTGCTCGGCCTGGCTGTTGGCGCCGGTGACGTAGGTGTGGTCGCGCACGACGATGTCGAAGAAGTTCTCCGCCGCCGCGAGGTACATCGGCAGCTCGTCCTTCTCGGCGGGCGTGAGCAGGTCGTAGTAGTCGGGGTTCTGCGTGAAGACGCGGTAGCGCTTGAGCGCCCCGAGCAGCTTGGGGATCTGCGTGTTCGCGTGCTTGCCGGGCAGCACGTCCTGGCCCGCGGCGAGCTGGCGGAAGAACGTCACCTCGTCGAACGCCTCGGCGGCCTCCTTGATCCGGACGTCGCCGGTGAGGTCGAACAGCTCGTACAGCGCCTCGTTCATGCCGCCGTACTCGGTGCGGAGCATGACGTCGGTGTTCGGGAGCTTCGCGACGCGCCCCTGCACGTAGAGGCCGAACTCGGTCGCGACGGCGAGCGCCTGGTCCCCGACGGGGCCGTCGACGTACTCGGCGACGTCGAGCAGCCCGGCGAGCACCTTGTGCAGGTTGTACCAGGGCACGATGACGTTCTCGTCCGACGTCCCGGTGCCCTGCACCTGGTCGAGGATCGACTCGCGGAACGCGGAGACGTACCCGGCCGAGCCGGGGTGGGCGGCGGCGTACGCGTCCTGCACGCGCGCGAGCCCGCCCACGCCCTCCTCGATCTCGGTGAACAGCGCGTCCTTGGTCGCCTGGTCCCGGGTCGAGGACCACGACATCGCGAGCGCCGAGAGGTAGTGCCCGAACGCGTGGCCGCGGAAGTTCACGGCGTTGCTGCGCTCCCAGCCGCCGTACCCGGCGGCGGTGGTCGGGGTGAGCCCGCCGACCTTGTAGAACTCGTAGAGGAACGTCTCGGAGTCGAGGCTCAGCAGGTACTCGTGCTCCTTCGCCGCGGCGTTCTGGAGGAAGTCGTCGGAGAGCAGCACGGACGGCAGCGCGGTGTCCTCGAGCGGCGTCTCGTCGACGAGCGCGGGCACGACGACCTCCAGGTCGCGCGTCACGGGCTCGCCGTCCAGGTAGCGCACGGTCGCGGTGAGCGTGACGTGCGCGTCGTCCTCCCCGATCGTCGGCCGGACCACGGTCCCGTCGGTCCCGACGATCTCCGGGTGCGACGACCGCCACGTCACGGTCGAGCCGCGCGAGCCCGTCGTCGGCAGCACGAGCGCGACGGTCGCGCGCTCGGGCAGCGACAGCGCGTCGGCGTCGTCCTGGGCGATCGCGTCGCGGTCGACCGTGCGCCCGCTCTCCTCGTAGAGCCCGACGACGTCGCCCAGGTCCGCGACGGCGTCGTACAGGCGGTAGTCGTCGAGCGCGGCCCGGAGGTAGGCGCCGTTGTACTGGGGTCCGTTGAACCCGATCGTCTTGGGCAGGGCCGGGTCGGAGCCGAGCACGCCCGTCGCGTCGCCGCCGACGGCGTTGGCGACCGTGGACGGGACCTTCTCGCCGTTGCGGTAGAACGCCACGTCCTTCGTCACGTGGTCGTACGTGACGACGACGTGCGTCCACTCGTCCGCCGGGAAGAACGCCGCACGGTCGGAGCTTGCGACGCGGACCTTGTACGGCTGGCCCGACGCCGGCCCGACCGACAGCGCGAGCGGCACCGTGTCCGACTCGGACGACAGGTACCAGCCGTCGGAGTTGTAGGCCCGCTTGTTCCACGTGATCACGTGCTCGCCCGAGAGCTTCCCATTGGGCTCCACCCAGAACGAGAGCGTCAGGTCCTCGGGCTGCAGCGCGGTCGACGACCCGAGGTCGAGGTACGTGCTCCCGCTCAGTCGCAGGGCCTGCCCCGCGCCGTCTACGCCATCGACGTAGGAGTAGCCGGTGGGCGCGGAGCCGGCGTGGCCCTTCAGCGTCACCGGGTGGGCGAGGGGGCTCGCGTCGGCGACGTCGCCGTCGAACGCGAGGTCGAGGACAGGGTCGGGCAGGGCGTCGGCCGCGACGGCGGACGGCGCCCAGGTGGTCAGGGCGAGCGCGGCGGCTGCCGCCACGGCAGCCAGCCGGGCCGCGCCGCCGGGTCGACGGCGGACGCCGTCGGTCGGTCGGGGGTGCATCGTTGCTCCTCAGGGTCGCGCGCGGGCGGCGTCGCCCGCGCGTCGGGACGTGCGGTGTCGTGCAGCTCGTCGCGCGACGACGTCGTCGCGCGGTCGTGCGAGAGCGGCCCGCGCACGACGCGCGGGCCGCGCCCTCGTGGCCCGCCGGACCGGCCACGAGGGAAGCAGGCACCCGCGAGGTAGAACCGGCGGTCGCGAGGTAGAGCCCGGAGGCTTCTACCTCGCGACCTGCGGTTCTACCTCGGGGTCAGCCGCAGTCGAGCGCGTCGTAGGCGACGGCGACGGTCGTGGTGACCTGTTCGCCGTCGAGCGTCGCCGTGCCCGTCATCGTCGCCGTACCCGCCGGGGCGGACGTCGCGCGCGTCGCGAACGACTGGTACGCGTTCTTGCCGGGCGCCACGTCCGCGACCGCCTTCTCGCCGTACGGCGTCGAGAGCGTCACGGAGACCGGGACGACCTCGCCGTTCGTCGCGCGCACGGCGACGTACGCCTTGCCCGCGAGGCAGCGCGGCGAGACCTCGACCGCGAGGTCGAGCTCGGGCGCCGCGTCGGACGCGTGCAGCCGCACGAACGTGATCGAGTGCGCGGGGAACTCGTAGGAGAACTCCTCGCCTACGCCCGTGAGCGTCCGCTCCACCGGGACGACCCGCTCCGGGTCGGCCTTGGTGTTGGTGTCCGACGGCGCGCCCACCATCTCCGTGACCGTCGCCTGGTCCGCGATCCCCTCGGAGCCCTCGACGTGCACCTGCGTGCGCGCCGCGGTCGCGGTGGGGTTGACGACCTTGACGACGACGTCGCCCGTGTCGTCGTCGCGCGTGACGACCTGGTAGAGCGACTTGGTCGACGGCTGCTCGTAGGACATCTGGAGCTCGCCGTCGAGGTAGAGCTCGATGGTCGAGCCCTCGACGACGACCTTGACGTGGTACGGCTGGCCGGCCTCGATGCTGTGGTTCTCGACCGCCTGCACCTCGTTGGCGCTCCCGCCCGACGCGCGCTGGAGGGCCTGGCGCGAGTTGTTCCAGCCGCCGAGGTTCCACCAGTAGTAGTCGTTGGGGCCGCCGGCGGCGAAGCCGACGAGGAAGCCCTCGGCGCCCGACGTCTTGCGCGCGTCGAGCTCGAGCGTGAAGCTCGACCAGTCCTTCGCGTACGCCCCGGCCACGATCGACCGGGCGTCGGTGACGTTCGTCGCCGACTGCACGTAGGCACCGTCCTGCGCGGCCCACGTCCCGGACTGCGGCTCCCACTGCGACGCACCGGACTCGAAGTCGTCCGAGAAGAGCACGTCGCCGCTCGCGTTGTCGGTCACGCGCACGTTGTCGTACTGCGCGGCCGTGTTCCACGTCGAGAGGAAGATCCCGCCGTCGAGCGTCGCGTCCGCCGCCGCCGGACCGGAGTGCGTGCTCGGCACGACCTCGTCGCCGGCGTTCGCCGAGAACATCTGCTGGACGTAGTAGTTCACCGAGCCCCACGACTCGTCGTTGTCGAACCAGATCGCGTCGGGCGACCACTGGACGTACGACTCGTTGGCGAGCAGCGGCGCGTACGACGCGAGCCGCACGACGTCGGAGTTGCGCTCCAGGCCCGTCATGAACGACGCCTCCGCGAGCGCGTTCGCGAACGTGTTGCCGCGCGACGCGTACTCGCCGAGGAACACGTGCGGCCCCTCGCGGTCGTAGGAGTCGTAGCGCTCGTCGTTCTCGAGGAACCACTGCGGGTCGTTGTAGTAGTGCTCGTCGACGAGGTCGACGTCCTGCTCGCGGTTGAACTCCCAGAGCTCGTCGAACCGCTGGCCCGTGTCGTCCGGACCGGAGTTGGAGATGATCTGGACGTCCGGGTAGGCGGCCGCGATCGCGTCGCGGAACGCCGGGAAGTTGGCCTCGAAGGTCTTGGTGTTCTCCTCGTTGCCGAGCCCGATGTACTTCAGGCCGAACGGCTCGGGGTGGCCGAGCTCGGCGCGCACGGCACCCCACTCGGTCGTGACGTCACCGTTGGCGAACTCGACGAGGTCGACCGTGTCGTCGACCCAGCGCTGGATCTGCGCGGGGTCCGTCATCTCGGGGATGGTGCTGCCGCAGCCGTTGGCGCCGACCGACACCACGGGCAGCGGCGTCGCACCGAGGTCCTCGGCGAGGAGGAAGTACTCGAGGTACCCGATGCCGTACGACTGGTTGTAGCCCCAGAAGTTCCAGTTGGTCGCGCGCTCCTCGACCGGGCCGATCGTCTCCTTCCACTGGTACGTGCGGCGACGGTCGGTGAAGTTGCTCTCCTCGTACGTGCGGAACGTGCCGACGTTCGTCACGCAACCGCCGGGGAAGCGCAGGAACTGCGGGTCGAGCGCCTCGATCTTCTCGGCGAGGTCCTTGCGGAGCACGGACTTCCCGTTGACCGGGCCGACCCACGTGTCCTGCGGGAAGAGCGAGACCTGGTCGAGCGCGAGCGTGCCCGCCGCGCCGGAGAGCAGCGCGAGGCGCCCGGCGTTCGTCGTGCCGGTCGCCGTGAGCGTGACGTCGTACTTCTTCCACGCGTTCGAGCCGTCGACGGTGACCTCGCCGGTCGCGTACGCCGTGGTCCCGGCGGCGTCCTCGACGCGCACGGTGACGGTCTGCGCCGTCGCCGACCGCGCCCAGACGGAGAAGTCGTACGACTCCCCCTCCTCCACGAACAGGCCCGTGTTGTACCCGGCGTTGCGCACCCCGGCGCCCGCGGCGGTCGTCGTGAGGTTCAGGTAGTTGCGGTTCGTCGCGTTGAGCCGCCCGGCGTCGTTCACGACCTGCGTCATCGCCGTCGCGCCGCCGCGGTTCGCGGCGCTCCACGCAGTGAGGCCGGTGAACGACCCGTTGTCCTGGTTGTTGAACTCGAACGACCGGTTGCGCACGAGCTCGGCGTACAGGCCGCCGTCGGCCGCGTAGTTGATGTCCTCGTAGAAGATGCCGTACAGCTCGTCGCTCATCGCGGTGCGCTCGCCGGCGAGGTCCACGGTGATCTCGTGGTCCGCGCTCGCGGCGGGCGTGACCGTCAGCTTCGTCGCCGCCTCACGCGAGCCGAGGACGAGCGCACCGTCCTGCGCGCGCACGCCGGCGTACCGCTCCGGGTCGGCCGCGTCGCGCAGCCAGACCTTGCCGCCGCCGGCGTCGGTGAGCCGCAACGCGGTCGCGTCGTCGCCCGCGGCTCCGAGGGAGAGCCGGGACGAGCCGGTGACGACGACGGGCCGGTCGCCGACGGCGAGCGTCACCGGGGACGTGCCCTCGGGGCCGTCGGCCGCCGTCGCGTCGAGCGCGACCGTCGTCGCGGGGCGCTCGTCGTCGAGGGCGAGGCCGTCGTCGGTCGCGACGAGGTACCGGGCGTCGCCCGGGCCTGCGAGCGTGAACGCGCCGTCGGGCACCTGGTCGGCGCCCTCGGCGGTCTGGAGCGCGACGTAGTCGAACGCCGCCGCGTGCGACGTGCCGTTCTGCGCGGCGAGCGCGTAGAGGCCGACCTGCGTGGTCGGGAAGTCGACGGTCACGGAGCCCGCGGGCTGCCACGCGGCGCCGTCCCAGAAGCTCGTCGCGATCGTGTCGCCGGTGCGCTGCATGCGCAGCGTCTCGCCCGTGGAGCCCGGGCGGTCGGTGAACGCGGCCGCGGAGAAGACGCCCCCGGTCTCGACGTCGTTCTCGATCGCGCGGCCCGACGGCGACAGGCTGCCCACGAAGGTCAGGCCGGAGCGGACGTAGTTGTCCATGTCCTGCCACGCGATGAGGCCTGCGCCCTGGTACACCGTGGCGACGGGTGCCTCGAGGTGGGTGACGACGGTGAAGTCGCCGGCGGGCACGTCGAGCAGCACGACGTTCTTGGCGCTGTTCGCGTCCTGGTAGGTGTCGCCGGGCTGCGACGCGAGCGTGAGCTTCCCGCCGCCGACGGTCAGCGCCTCGGGCACCGGGTTGACGACGGTCCAGTCCGCGCCGAGCGCGGCACCCTCGAACGCGTCGACCCAGGCGCCGTCGGGCTGGTCGGGCTCCGCGGCGGAGGCGGGCACCGACGTCGCGAGCGCGACCGTGCCCACCAGGCCGGTCACGAGCGCCAGCGCGACCGCGCGCCGGCGGCGGGCCGTTCGGGGCCGTGGCGGGTGAAGGGACGTATCCATGGGCTTCCTCTCTTCGTCGAGAGACACGCACCGTTGCGTGTGAGCGTTAACAGGATCGTGGCCGAGCCTAGTGTGAACGCTCACATTCGACAAGGTCATGTCGTGACACACCGTCGGCAGGGCTCGTGCCCGGCCGACCCAGGGGTGCCGGCCCCCGTCCAGCTCCGGTGATCCCGGGCGAGAGCCCGGGCAGACGACCGCGGCACCGGGCCGGTCCGCGGGAGGTCACGAGGACGCTCCCGCCGGACCGGCGCCGGCGCCGTCGGCTCACCTCCGCCTGACGACCAGCACGCGCTGCAGGATCACGAAGACCAGGAGCAGCACGCCGATGACGATCTTGGTCCACCACGAGCTCAGCGTGCCCTCGAAGGTGATGATCGTCTGGATGAGGCCGAGCACGAGCACGCCGAGCACCGACCCGAGCACGAAGCCCGTGCCGCCCGTGAGCAGCGTGCCGCCGATGACGACCGCCGCGATCGCGTCCAGCTCCATGCCCACGCCCGTGAGCGAGTAGCCGGACCGCGAGAACATCGCGAACAGCAGGCCGCCGATGCCGGCGCACGTACCGCTCACCACGTACACGAGCACCTTGGTGCGCGCGACGGGCAGGCCCATGAGCATCGCCGACTGCTCGCCGCCGCCGATCGCGTACACGGTGCGGCCGAACTGCGTGTAGTGCAGCACGTAGAAGGCGATCGCGACGACGACCAGGGCGATGATGACCGCGGTCGTGATGCGCCAGCCGTCGCCGAACTGCTGGCTCCAGCCCGCCAGGGCGACGAACGACTCGTCCGTGATCGGGATCGACTGCAGCGAGATCACGTAGCAGAGACCGCGCGCGAGGAACATCGCCGCGAGCGTCGCGATGAACGGCTGGATGTCGAAGACGTGCACCATCAACCCGACCGCGAGGCCGAGGACCGTCCCGATGAGGACCGAGATGAGGAGCACGACGGCGACGGGCCACCCGCTCTGGAGCAGGGACGCCGTCGTGATGCCCGAGAGCGCCACGACCGCGCCGACCGACAGGTCGATGCCGCCCGTGAGGATCACGAAGGTCATCCCGACCGCGAGCACGATGAGGAACGAGTTGTTGATGAAGAGGTTCGAGATGACGCGGGCCGAGAGGAAGTTCTCGTACCGGCTGCCGCCCACCACCAGCATGAGCGCGAGCACCGCGAACGTGCCGAGGACCGGGAGGTAGCGCCGGTCGAGGCGGAAGCGGCTCGTGAGTCGCTCGGTCATTCTCGGGCCTCCGGGGGTGGCGGTCTCGGCGCCCCGGGGGTCGGGCGGCGAGGTCGGGGCAGGGGTCTGCACGGCGGACATCAGGCGCTCACCTCCGCGGCCGCGGCGGCCGTCGGGGCCGCGCGACGTCGTCGGGCGGCGACCAGGTCGCGCACCTTCGGCGACTGCGCGAGGCAGACCGCGATGACGACGATCGCCTTGAACAGGGGCGTGACGGACGGCGAGATGCCGAGCATGGTCACCGTGAGCGTGAGCGTCTGGATGATGAGGACGCCGACGAGCGTGCCCGAGAGCGAGAACTTGCCGCCCGCGAGCGACGTGCCGCCGATGACGACGGCGAGGATCGCGTCGAGCTCGATGAAGAGGCCGGCGTTGTTCGCGTCGGCCGCCATGGTGCTCGAGGAGATCATGAGGCCCGCGAGGCCCGCGAAGAGCGCGCACACCGCGTACACGGTCCAGATGATGCTGCGGGACTTGACGCCGGCGAGGCGGCTCGCCTCGGGGTTGATACCGACGGACTCGATGAGCATGCCGAGCGCCGTGCGCCGCGTGAGCAGCGCGACCGCGGCGAAGACGACGCCCGCGAGGACGACCGCGACCGGGACGCCGAGCCAGAACCCGGAGCCGATCGCCTTGAACGGCGCGCTGTTGACGGTCGTGATCTGGCCGCCCGTGATGAGCATCGCGACGCCGCGGCCCGCGGTCATGAGCACGAGCGTCGCGATGATGGGCTGGATCCCGAGGACCGAGACCAGGAAGCCGTTCCACACGCCGAGGACGAAGGACAGCGCGAGCGCGATCCCCGCGGCGACCAGGACGGTCGTCAGGCTGTCGGGCGAGGGCGACGACGCGATGAAGCTCAGCGCGACGGCGCCGGAGATCGCGACGACCGCGCCGACCGACAGGTCGATGCCCCGCGTCGCGATGACGAGCGTCATGCCGAGGGCGACGAGCAGCAGCGGCGCGCCGTTCTTCAGCAGGTTGACGAGCGAGCCGAACAGATGACCGTCCTGCAGCCGGATCGAGAGGAAGCTCGGCCGGTTGATGGTGTTGACCGCCAGCAGCAGGACCAGCGCGACGATCGGCCAGAAGAGCCGGTGCTGGACGGCGCGCTGCCAGGCGGGTGCCGTGGTGCTCATGACTCCTGCCCTCCGCTCGCGATGAGCTCGACGACGTCCTCGACCGTGACGTCCTCGTCGTTGGTGATCTCCGCGACCTTGACGCGGTCGCGCATGACGGCGATGCGGTGGCTGAGCCGCAGCACCTCCTCGAGCTCGGCCGAGATGAAGACGACCGACATGCCCTCGCCCGAGAGCTGGGCGACGAGCTTCTGGATCTCGGCCTTGGCGCCCACGTCGATGCCGCGCGTCGGTTCGTCCAGGATGAGGAGCTTGGGGGCCGTCGCGAGCCAGCGCGCGAGGAGCACCTTCTGCTGGTTGCCGCCCGAGAGGTTCTTGATGAGCGCGTCCGGGTTGCCGGGGCGGATCGCGAGCGCCTTGATGTACGTCTCGACGATCTCGTCGACCTGCTTCTTCGGCAGGCGTCGGGCCCAGCCGCGCTCCGCCTGGAGCCCGAGCACGATGTTCTCGCGGATCGTCAGGTCGCCCACGATGCCCTCGGCCTTGCGGTGCTCCGAGGAGAACGCGATCTTGTGCTGCATCGCGCTGCGCGGCGTGCGCAGGCGCGCGGGCGCGCCGCCCACGCGCACCTGGCCGGAGTCGGCGCGGTCCGCGCCGGCGAGCAGGCGCGCGAGCTCGGTGCGGCCCGAGCCGAGCAGGCCGGCGAGGCCCACGACCTCGCCCGGGTACACGTCGAGGTCGAACGGCTGGACGGATCCCTTGCGGCCGACGCCGAGCGCCTGGACGAACGGGGTGGTCCCGTCGCGGTCGGCCACCGAGCGCTTGGGGGCCTCCTCGAGCTCCTCGAGCACCTCGAGGGAGGTGCCGATCATCTTGGAGACGAGCTCGAGGCGCGGCAGCTCGGCGGTGACGTACTCGCCGACGAGCTTCCCGTTGCGCAGGACCGTCATGCGGTCCGAGATCTCGTAGACCTGCTCGAGGAAGTGCGAGACGAAGAGGATCGCGACGCCCTCGTCGCGCAGCCGCCGGACGACGGCGAAGAGCTGGGCGACCTCGTCCGCGTCGAGGCTCGAGGTCGGCTCGTCGAGGATGAGGACCTTGCACTCGACGACGAGCGCGCGGCAGATCGCGACGAGCTGCTGCACGGCGAGCGAGTGGGCCGCGAGCGACGAGGCCGGGTCGATGTCGAGGTTGAGGCGGGCGAGCATCTCCCCCGCGCGGCGGCGCGTCGTGCGCCAGTCGATCGCGCCGAGGCGGCGCGGCTCGTGGCCGAGCATGATGTTCTCGGCGACCGAGAGGTTCTCGCAGAGGTTGACCTCCTGGTACACCGGCGAGACACCGGCGGCCTGGGCCTCGCCCGGGCCCGAGAACGTGTGCTCGGCGCCGTCGACGACGATGCGACCGGAGTCGATCGAGTAGACGCCGGTGAGCGCCTTGATGAGCGTCGACTTGCCGGCGCCGTTCTCGCCCATGAGGGCGTGGACCTCTCCGGGCCGGAGCGTGAGGTCGACTCCGTCGAGCGCCTTGACGCCCGGGAACTCGATCGAGATCCCGGTCATCTCGACGACGGGTCGACCGTCGGGGACGGCGGTAGTCATGGGTGACCTTCCGTGCAGCGGTGGCGACGGGGCTGCCGGGCCCCGGGGCGCCTCAGGACGCCGGCGACGTCGGCATGCCGGCGGTGGTGCGTCGGCCGCGCGCCGGGGAGACGTGCTCTCCCGGCGCGCGACCCGTCCGTGGTGGCGGGGCCGGTCGGCGTCGACCGGCCCCGCCGGGCGGGCGTCCTCTCGGATCGCTCCGAGAGGGCCGCCGAGCGCCGGTCAGTACTCGCGCGTCGGGAGCGCCTCGACGGCCTGCTCCTGCGTGAAGGACTGGTCCTCCACGACGATGCGCTTCTCGACCTCCTCGCCCGCGACGACCTTCTTGATGATCTCCGCCAGGTCCGGGCCGAGGAGCGGGTTGCACTCGACGATGAAGTTGATCTTGCCGTCGGCGAGCGCCTGCATGCCGTCCTTGACCGCGTCGACGGTGACGATCTGGATGTCCTCGCCCGGGACGAGGCCCGCGGCCTCGATGGCCTCGATGGCGCCGAGGCCCATGTCGTCGTTGTGCGCGTAGACGAGGTCGATGTCGTCGTGCGCCTGGAGGAAGCCCTCCATGACCGTCTTGCCCTCGGCGCGCGTGAAGTTGCCCGTCTGGGAGTCGATGATCGTGACGTTCGGGTTGTCCTTCGTGGCGTTCTCGAACCCGGTCTTGCGGTCGATCGCGGGCGCCGCACCGGTGGTGCCCTGGAGCTCGACGACGTTCATCGGCTCCGTCGCGGCCTCCGAGACCCAGTCGCCGGCCATCTCGCCCTCGAGGATGAAGTCCGAGCCGATGAACGACTCGTACAGCGTCTCGTCCTCGGAGTCGACCGCGCGGTCCGTGAGGATCACGGGGATCCCGGCGTCGCGCGCCTCCTCGAGCACCGCGTCCCAGCCGGACTCGACGACCGGGGAGAACGCGATGACGTCGACGCCCTGCGCGATGTAGGAGCGGATCGCCTGGATCTGGTTCTCCTGCTTCTGCTGCGCGTCGGAGAACTTGAGGTCGAAGCCGTTCTCGGCCGTGAGCGTGTCCTGGATGGACTTGGTGTTCGCCGCGCGCCAGCCGGACTCGGCGCCCACCTGCGAGAAGCCGACGACGATCGCGTCGCCGCTGCCGCCGTCGCCACCCGCGTCGTTGCTGCTGTCGTCCGTGCTGCCGCCCCCGCTGCTGCACGCCGCGAGCGCGAGGACCGCCACGCCGGCGAGGACACCCGTCAGACGCGTGCGCGCCTTGGTCGTGCTGAACATGCTCTCCTCCTTGAGATGCGACCTCGGCGCCGTGCCGAGGGTCGTCGGGTCGTGCCAGCCCACCATCGGGCTGTTGACTCTTGTTGATACATGTTTGCTTGTGTCAATGTCTAGCGGTGTCAGTGCCCCTCCCGCAAGCCCCGACCCGGCATTCCGCATAACCGTTCGGTAACCGTTGTGGTCACCGCCCGGCACTGCGGCGTGCCGTGCGCGCGGAGCCTGCCGAGGCACCGAGCCCCAGACCTGCGGATGTGATCGCTCACACCCTCCCGAGAGACGATGTTAGCGCTCACACGCGCGGAGGGGAAGCGACCCCCCGTCACGGTTCGGTCACGACCGCACCGACCGAGAGGGCCCCCGCCGCCGAGATAGCGACGTACAGCCGCGACGGCGCGCGAAAGGGTGTCGCAGGTCGCTATCTCGGCCGGGGGGTCGCTATCTCGGCGTCAGAGCGGGAGGGGTTCAGAGGCCCTGCGCGACGCGGTAGAACACCTGGTTCCACCGCACCTGGTCGCGGAAGCCTCGGCGCGTCGTGGCCTCGTCGATGACCAGGAGCTCGGTGCGGGCGATGTCCGCGAAGACCTCGAACGCGTCGATCCCCGCGGCCGTGGAGAGCACCGTGTGGTGCGCGCCGCCCGCCGTCAGCCACGCCTCGGCGGAGGTCGCGAAGTCGGGGCGCGGCTCCCACACCGCACGCGCCACGGGCAGGTGCGGCAGCGGCGCGCTGGGCGCGACGACGTCGACCACGTTGGCGGTGAGGCGGAACCGGTCGCGCATGTCCGCGAGGGACACGACGACGCCGACGCCCGGATCGGCGTCGAACACCATGCGGACGGGGTCCTCCTTGCCGCCGATGCCGAGCGGGTGGATCTCGACCCGGGGCCTGGAGGTCGTGAGCGACGGGCAGATCTCGAGCATGTGCGCGCCGAGGATCTTCTCGCTGCCGGGCGTGAGGTCGTAGGTGTAGTCCTCCATCAGCGACGCCCCACCGGGCAGGCCTTCGCCCATGACCTTCGCGGCGCGCACGAGGACGGCCGTCTTCCAGTCGCCCTCGGCGCCGAACCCGTAGCCCTTGGACATGAGGCGCTGCACCGCGATGCCGGGGAGCTGGCGCAGGTCGCCGAGATCCTCGAAGTTCGTCGTAAACGCCTTGGCGCCGACCGACTCGAGGAACGTCTCGAGCGCGATCTCCTGCCGGGCCGCGTACCGCAGCGACGCGTGCCGGTCGCCGTCCTTGCGCAGCTCGGGGACCACGTCGTAGAGGTCCTCGTACTCCGCGACGAGCGCGTCGACGTCGGCCTCGGAGACCTCCTCGACCGCGCGCACGAGGTCGTTCACGCCCCACGTGTTCACGCTCACACCGAACCGGAGCTCGGCCTCGGTCTTGTCGCCCTCGGTGACCGCGACGTTGCGCATGTTGTCGCCGAACCGGGCGAGGCGCAGCTCGTGCGTCGCGGCCCAGCCGGCGGCGCCGCGCACCCACGACCCCACGCGCGCCGTCACGGCGGGGTTCGACACGTGCCCGACGACCGTCGTGCGCGCGACGCCCAGGCGTGTCGCGACGTACGCGTACTCGCGGTCGCCGTGCGCGGCCTGGTTGAGGTTCATGAAGTCGAAGTCGATCGTGTCCCAGGGCAGCTCGACGTTGGCCTGCGTGTGCAGGTGCAGCAGCGGCTTGCGGAGCTGGTCGAGGCCCCCGATCCACATCTTCGCGGGGCTGAAGGTGTGCATCCACGTCACGACGCCCAGCACGCGGTCGTCCGCGTTGGCGTCGAGCATCGCGCGCCGGATCGAGCCGGCGTCCTTGAGCACGGGCTTCCAGACCACGTTCGCCGGGACGTCGGGCGACGCGTCGAGCGCGCGCGCGACCTCCTGGGACTGCTCGGCGACCTGCCGGAGCGTCTCCTCTCCGTACAGGTCCTGGCTCCCGGTGAGGAACCAGATCTCGCGGTCCGCGTAGGGCTTGCTCATGTCGGTCCATCTCTCGTGTCGTGAGGCGGGCGCCGCACCGCTGCGGTCCCGTCCCGGGTGGTCGTGCTGCTGTCGTGCTGCGTCGTGCTCCACGTGCCCGGTGCGCGGCGCACCGCGGGTGCCGAGACCGCCGCGGGGGGCGGCACCGACCCGTGGTCAGCGCGGGTCGGGTGCGGGCTGCTGCCCGTAGACGTGCTGGTACCGCGCGTAGAGCGAGTCGACGTCGTCCTGCGCGATGCGCGTGGGCTCGCCGAGCTGCCGGCTGACGTGCACGGTCCGCGCGACCTCCTCGCACATGACGGCCGCCTTGACCGCCGCGCGCGCGTCCGTGCCGATCGTGAACGGGCCGTGGTTGCGCATGAGGACCGCGGGGCTGCGGGATTCGCGCAAGGTCTCGACGATGCCGCGCCCGATCGAGTCGTCGCCGATCAGCGCGAACGGCCCGACGGGGATGTCGCCGCCGAACTCGTCGGCCATCATCGTCAGGACGCACGGGACGGGCTCGCCGCGCGCGGCCCAGGCGGTCGCGTACGTCGAGTGGGTGTGCACGACCCCGCCCACCTCCGGCAGGTGCCGGTACACGTAGGCGTGCGCCGCCGTGTCCGACGACGGCGACCGGTCGCCCTCGACGAGGGCCGCGTCGAGGTCGCACACGACCATCGCCGCGGGGGTGATGTCGTCGTACGCGACGCCGGACGGCTTGATGACGAGCAGGTCGCCCGAGCCGTCGGGGCGCGTGGTGTCGCGGACCCGCTCGGACACGTTGCCCGCGGTCCACACCACGAGCTCCCAGCGCGGGAGCTCGGCGTGCAGCGCGGCGACGCGCTCCTTGGCGGCATCGACGGCGTCGCGCAGGTGGGCGGGCACGGCGGGCACCGTGGGCTCAACGGGTGCCGCGACGTCCGCGGCCGGGGTGGGCGTGGTCATGCGAGGTCCTCTCCTTCGGTGCGGGCGGGCAGCGCCGTCACGGCGGCTCGCTCGACGGCGAGCCCCGCGGCGTAGCGGTCGAGGTAGGCCGCGAACCCGGCGACGTCCGCCGGGTCGGGCGCGACGGTCTCGATCTGGGCCGACGCGAACACGTGGTCGCGCAGGTACGCGCCGAGGTCGTGGCCGACGACACCGTCCGCAGACCCGGACGCGGTGCCCGACGCCTGGGCGCGTGCGAACCCGGCGAGCACCGCGATGCCCCACGCGCCGCCCTCGCCCGCCGTGCCTCCGACGCTCACCGGCGCGTCGATCGCCGCGGCGAGCAGCCGCTGCGCGACGCCCGCGGTGCGGAACATGCCACCGTGCGCGAGCATCCCGTCGAGCCGGACGCCCTCGCCCGCGAGGACGCGCATCCCGAGCGCGAGCGTCCCGAACGCGCCGTAGACCTGGGTGCGCGCGAAGTTGGCGAGCGTCAGGCGGCTCCCGGGCGTGCGCACGACGAGCGGCCGCCCCTCCGCGAGCCCCGTGATCGGCTCGCCCGCGAGGTAGTTGTAGGCCAGCAGCCCGCCACCGTCCGCGTCGCCGTCCAGCGCGGCGCGGAAGAGGGCGCCGAACACGTCGTCCGGGCCCGCGTCGCTGCCGACGGCCGCGGCGAGCTCGCCGAGCAGGCTCGCCCACGCGTCGAGCTCGCTCGCGCCGTTGTTGCAGTGGACCATCGCGACGAGGTCGCCCGCGGGGGTCGTGACGAGGTCGAGCTCGTGGTGCACGCTGCCGAGCGGAGCCTCGAGCACGACCATCGCGAAGATGCTCGTGCCCGCGCTGACGTTGCCGGTGCGCGGCGCGACGGCGTTGGTGGCGACCATGCCCGTGCCGGCGTCGCCCTCGGGCGGGCACAGCAGCACCCCGGGGACCAGCGCGCCCGACGGGTCGAGCCAGGCGGCGCCCTCGGCCGTGAGCCGGCCGGCGTCCGCACCCGCCACGAGGACCTCGGGCAGCAGCTCCGCGAGCTTCGGGCCCGCGCGGTGCGTCGCGGCACGCTCGTCGACGAGCGCGAGGAGCGCGTGGTCGTAGTCGCGCGTCGCCGGGTCGACGGGGAACATGCCCGACGCGTCGCCCACGCCGAGCACGTGCCGCCCGGTGAGCCGCCGGTGGACGTACCCGGCGAGCGTCGTGAGCGACGCGACCTGCGCGGCGTGCGGCTCGGCGTCGAGGATCGCCTGGTACCAGTGCGCGACCGACCAGCGCAGCGGGACGTTGTACCCGAGCAGCTCGGTGAGCTCGGCGGCGGCCGGGCCGGTCGACGTGTTGCGCCACGTGCGGAACGGGACGAGCAGCTCGCCGTCGGCGTCGAACGCGAGGTAGCCGTGCATCATCGCGGACACGCCGAGCGCGCCGTAGGTCGTGGGGCGCACGCCGTACCGCTCCTCGACGTCGTCGACCAGGCGCGCGTAGCACTCGCGCAGCCCGGCCTCGACGTCGTCGAGCGAGTACGTCCACACGCCGTCCTCGAACCGGTTCTCCCACGCGTGGCTCCCGCTCGCGAGCGGCGTGCCGTCGACGTCCACGAGGCACGCCTTGATCCGCGTCGACCCGAGCTCGATCCCGAGCGCGGTCTCCCCTGCCACGACGGCTGCCCGACGGCGGCCGACCTCGTCCTGCTGCACCATTGCTGCTTCTCCTCGTCGCGGCGTCGCGCCTCGGTCGTGACTGTCTTCTCGAATGTTAGCGCTCACAACCGGCGGGGCCAACTCCCCCGGCACTGGCATCTCCGATGTCTCGCGGATGTCTCGCAGGCAGGAGCGCGCGACGTCAGCCGCGCGGCGTCGCCGTGCTCTCGCGGACCATGAGCTCGGGCGGGATGGAGACGGGACGGACGGTCGCGCCGGACAGGGCGTCGATCATCATCCCCATGCACCGGCGCCCGAGGGAGCCGAACGGCTGGCGCACCGTCGTCAGCGGCGGGATGAAGTGCCCCGCGCCCGCGACGTCGTCGAACCCGACGACCGAGACGTCGCCCGGCACCCGCACGCCCTGCTCCCAGAACGCCCGGAGCAGGCCGAGCGCGAGCTGGTCGTTGCCGGCGAAGACCGCGGTCGGCCCGTCGCCCGCGCGGACCGCGTCCGCGAGCTCCTTCCCGACGGCGTAGCCGCGGTCGGAGGACCAGTCGCCGCGCACCGGCTCGGGCACCGGAGCACCGTGCTGCTCCAGCGCCGCGCGCCAGCCCGTCTCGCGCTCGCGCGCGTCGAACCAGTCGAGCGGGCCGGACAGGTGCAGCACCGTGCGGTGGCCCAGGCCGAGCAGGTGCTCGGTGGCGAGCCGGGCGCCGAGCCGCTGGTCGACCGCGATCGACAGGATCGCGCCGGGAGCGCCCAGCGCCCCGGCGCCCGGGCGCACGACCTCGGCGGCCTCGCCCTCGCCCGGGCGGTCGCGTGCCGCGATCATGATGACCGGCACCGGGGCGCGGAACGAGTCGACCGCCGCCGCGACGTCGGTCTGCGGCGCGATGACGACGATGCCCTCGACGCCCTGGTCCATGAAGTGCTCGAGCACGCGGTGCATCGTGTCCGCGTCGTAGCGCCGGATCGTCGCGACGCTCACGAAGTACCCCTGCTCGCGCGCGGCCTCCTCGACCGCGATGAGGGTCGACGTCGGCCCGTACAGCGCGGAGCCCGTCGTCACGACGCCGATCGTCCCCGAGCGCATCGTGACGAGCGCGCGGGCCGCGCTGTTGCGGCGGTAGCCGAGCGTCGCGATCGCGTCGAGGACGCGGTCGCGCGTCTCCGGCCGCACGCTCGGGTGGTCGTTGAGCACGCGCGAGACCGTCTGGTGCGACACGCCCGCGAGCCGCGCGACGTCGGACATCGCGGGCGGGCGCGTGCGCGGCGACGGCCCGTCGCTCACGACCCGGCCCCCTCGGGGTCGCGGCGCGGCGCGGGAGCGGCCGCGAGCGCCGCGGCAAGCTCGGCCGACCGGTCGCGCGCGGCCTCGAGCGCATCGAGGAACGCGGCGCGCACGCCGCCCGCGTCGAGGCGGCGCAGCGCGGCGACGGTCGTCCCGCCGGGCGAGGAGACCTTCTCGCGCGCGATCGCCGGGTGCTCGCCGGTCTCGCGCAGCATCGTCGCGGCGCCGTGCACCGTGGCGGTGGCGAGCTCGAGCGCCGTGGCGCGCGTCAGGCCCAGGAGGACGCCCGCCTCGGCGAGCGCGTCGATCACGTAGAAGACGTAGGCGGGGCCGGAGCCCGAGAGCGCCCCGACCGCGTCCTGGTCCTTCTCCGCGACGCGCACGACGAGCCCCGTCGCGGACAGGAGGCGCTCGACGAGCGCGACGTCGTCGTCGTCCGCGGCGGCACCGCCGCTCACGGCGCTCACCCCGGCGCCCACGACCGACGGCGTGTTCGGCATGACCCGCACGACGGCGGTGCCCGCCGGGAGCCGGTCCTCGTAGAAGGCCGTGGGGAGCCCGACGACGACGCTCACCACGACGGTCCCCGCGCCGACGGCGTCGTGGACCTCGTCGAGCAGCGCGGCGACGTCCTTCGGCTTGACCGCGACGACCACCACGCCGGCGCCGCGCACGGCCTCGACGTTGTCCTGGGTCGTCCGGACACCATGGCGCGTCGCGAGCTCCTCGGCCCGCTCCGGCCGGCGCACCGTCGCGACGACGTCGCCGGGGTCCCAGCCCGACGCGAGCGCGCCCGCGAGGACGGTCTCGCCCATGACGCCCGCGCCGAGGACGGCGAGCGGTCGCGCAGGGACGGACGGGGTCGGACGGTCGGTCATGGGCGATCAGCTCCCGGTGGTCGGTGAGGGCATTCTTGCGCACCCGGCGGGTGCGCGGGACCGCGGGGCGGCCGCCGCGGCGCCGCGCCGCGGGCCGTACGCCCCGGGCAGTGGGCGCCCGCAGGGCGTCGGGACGGCGTCGGGGACCGCGTCAGGACCGCGTCAGGACCGCGTCAGAGCGGGGTCAGAGCGGGGTCACAGCGGGTAGGCGGAGTACACGTCGGTGACGACGTCGGCGGGCCCGGTGGCCTGGAGGACGGCGGTGCCGTTGGTCCAGGTGACGGTCGCCTGCCCGTCGGCCGCGGGCGTCACCGCGTACGTGCCGGCGACCTCGCCGGCGACCTCGACGTCGCCCGTGTCCGTGGGCTCGCCGGCCGCGGCGACGAGGTCGCTCGCGGCGGTCTCCGCCTCCGCGACGGTGGGCCACTGCCCGGCGACCACCGTGACCGTCGTGGCGTCGTCGCCCTCGCCGTCCGCGTACACGAGCTCGTACGCCTCGAGGGCCCGCTCCGTGGACCACGCGTCCGTCGCCGAGTCGCTGCGCAGCACCAGGTCGAGCACCGTGTCCGGGAGCGCCTGCGCGAACGCGGTGGTCCCGGTGCGTGCGACGGGCTCGAGCGTGGGGGTCGGCGGGTCCGCCGTCACGGTCACCGTGGGCGCGGGCTCCGCGTCGGCACGGGCGAACCCCGGCCAGCCCCAGGCGAGCAGCGCGACCACGAGCCCGACGACGAGCACCAGCCCGACGAGCACGACGAGCCGACGGCGGCGGTACACGGCCGCCGAGGAGGGCCGCGTGTGGCGGCGGTCGCTCGCACCGACGGCGTCGCCGGGGCGGCGCGCGGCCGCGCCCTGCCCCGGTCGCGCCGGGCTCTGCCCCGGTCGCGCGGGTGCGGGCGCTCGTCCCGTCGGGCTCCCGCCGGGCGACTGGCTCATCGCGCCTACCTCCGCTGCTCTCGGTCCTCGCGGGCCCGGTCCTCTCGGCCGGGACTCTGCGGCCAAGAGTAGGACGCGCGCGTGCCCGACCCCTCGCGCTGACGCGGGGTGTCGGGCACGCGCGGACGGGTTCACCCGCCCGTCATGTCCCGGGCGGGGTCGGGATCGTCACCCGCAGCCCAGGGCGGCGTACTCCGCCCCGGTCTCCGTCGTCACCTCCGTGCCGTCGACCGTGCCGGTCGCGCGCACGACCATGGCGCCGGCCTCGACGGTCGTCGCGCGGACGGCGAACGACTGGTAGGCGCTCTTCCCGGGCGCCACCGCCGGGAACGACCGCGTCCCGTACGGCGTCTCGACGACGACGTCGACGGGCGCGTCGTGGTCGTGGGTCGCGACCACGGCGACGTACGCCTTGCCGGCGAGGCAGCGCGCCTGCGCGGTGACGGTGACCGGGAGCTCGGGCTCCGGGCCGCCCGTGCCCGGGTCGTCCGCGAACGCGCGCCACTCGGTGACGGCGACCGCCGAGTACGTCGACCCGTTGCCGTTCGCCGCGAAGGTCGCCCGGAGGCGCGACGTGGTGACCGGGTCGAACGTCACGGTGTTGAAGGCGGTCGTGCTCGTGCCGTACCCGGACGGGTTCGCCACGAGGGCCCAGTCCTCCGCCGCGTCGTCCCAGTACTCCAGCACCCAGGAGTCGGGGCGGACGACGCCGTCCCCGCTCCCCGGGTCCGAGTCCCGCCAGAACTTCAGCTCCGCGCCCGTGAGGCGGATCGGGCGCGACCAGTCGTACCGGACCCACTGCGTCGCCGGCCGCGTCCCGGACCACGTGCCCCAGATCTGGGCCTGGCTCGGGTTCGCCGGGTCGGCGCCGTCGTTGAGCGCGCCGACGCTGTTCCACCCCGCGGTGTACGACGCGCTCGCCGTGGCGATCGGCGCGACGTTGCCTGTGAGCGGTCCGGAGACGTCCGCGGGGACCGTCACGACCTTCGGCGTCTCGGCATTGCCCGCGGCGTCGACCGCGCGGAACGACACCCGGTGCTGGTTCGCGTCCGGAGCGGCCACGGGACCGCCGTACGGCTGCCACGCGCCGGTCCCGATCGCGTACTCGACGCGTGCGACCCCGGAGGTCGCGTCGGTCGCGGTGACCGTCACCGTGCGCGCCGCCGGGTCGAGGACGCCCGTGCTGACCGGCGCCACGCGGTCGATCCGGACGTCGAGTGCCGCCTCCGGCGAGACGTTCCCCGCGCGGTCCGCGGCCGTCGCGACGACCCGGTGCTCGCCGTCGCCCGCGACCGCGACCTCGGTCGACCGGGTCGGCTCCGTGGTGACGGGCGCGCCGTCGTCGACGGTCGTCGTGAGGACCACGCGCCCGCCGGAGTCGTCGGCGCCGTCGACCCGGACGCGCACGTCGGAGCGGAACCAGCCGTCGCTGCCCGCGCTGCCCAGCGGCGTGAGCGTCAGCGTCGGCGCCGTCTCGTCGCCCTCGGCCGGCTCGGCAGGGACCACCGTGACCTCGGTGCGCACGCGACCGCCCGCGTAGCCGAGCACGGACCCCTCGACGGCGAACGTGCCGGGGGCGGCGACGTCGTCCGCGGGGACCTCGTCCCAGAAGGCGGGGACCTGCAGCGTCTCCCCGCCGGGGAACGTCACGGGCACGGTGCCCGGCAGGTCGGTCTCCCCGACCTCGACCGTCACGCCCGGCGGCTCGACGGCGGCGGGCTGCTCGGCCAGGACCTTCCACTCCTCGACCGCGACGGCGGAGTACGTGCTGCCGTTGGTCGAGGCGTCGAAGACCGCGCGGACCTGGGTCGTGGTGACCGGGTCGAACGTCGTGTCCTGGAACCCGCTCGTCCCGGTGCCGTAGGCGCTGGGGTTCGGCACGTCGACCCACGCGCCGCCGTCGGACGCGTCCCAGTACTGGATGCGCCACGACGCCGGGGCGGCGACGCCGACGCCCGTGCCCTGCGGCTGGTCGTTCCAGAACTCGATCTGCGAGCCGGCGAGACGCATCGGCTGGTCCCACGTGTACTGCACCCACTGCTGCGGGGGGTTGTTCCCCGTCCACGTGCCCCACATGTCCGGGGGCAGGGGGTTGGGCCGCACGATCTCGTCGTTGAGCGCCTTCTTCCAGTACTGGGTCGGGACGGGCTCGTTGGAGACGGTGGCGGCCGCCTCCTGCGCGACGTTCGCGCGCGGCGTCGTGTCCTTGACCTTCGCGGGTGTCGTGACGACCTGCTTCATGCGGGGCGGCGACTGCGTGTCGTCCCACTCGACGCGGTCGATCGCGACCGAGCGCCGGAAGTGGTTCCCGCCGTCGGCGTCGGCCGTGTGGTAGGCGATCCACCACTCGCCGTCGAACTCGAGGATGCCCGGGTGGCTCGTCGTCGAGGAGACCGGGGCGAGGACCGTGCCGCGGTACGTCCACGGCCCCTCGGGCGAGGTCGCCGTGCCGTACGCGATGCACGCGTGGTAGTTCGCCGGGGTGCACGACGACGTCGGCCCGGCGTTGTTCCCCGCGTACGCCATGTAGTAGGTGCCGTTCCGCTCGAACGCCCACGCGGCCTCGAAGAACCCGGTGAGCCCGGTGACCGTGCGGACCTGGCCGACGGGCGTCTTCATGTCCTGCGCGAGCTCGAGCATGCGCAGGTTGGAGAAGCTGCCCCACCAGACGTAGACGCGGGCGTCGTCGCCCTCGCCGTCGACCAGGATCGTGGGGTCGATGTTGTGGATCGTGTTCGGGGTCGGGACGCGCTGCGAGATGATCGGCCCGCCGACGTGGTCGGTCCACGGGCCGGTCGGGGTGTCGGACACCGCGACGCCGATGCCGAACGCGTCGCTCGCCGTGCTGTCCGCCTCGTTCACGGGGACGTACCAGTAGTAGCGCCCGTCGACGCCCTGGACGACCTGCCCCGCGTACGCGCGGCCCGGCGTCGCCCAGTCGAACACGTCCTCGGGCCGCATGAGCGACGGGTGGTGCGTCCACTCCCCCGCGTCGACGTCGCTCGTCACGAACGCGCCCCACTCGTTCATGACGAAGTCGTTGCGCGTCGGGCCGGCCTCGTCGTGACCCGTGTAGACGTAGAGCTCGTCCTCGCCCGTCTCGTTGCCGGGCGCGCCTGCGGGGACGACGAGCGGCGCCGGGTCGGCCGAGTAGTAGCTGCCGTCGCCGAGGATCGGGTTCTCGGTGCTCGTGAACGTGTACGGGTCCGCGGCGGCGGCCGGCGCCGCGGTGGCCGCGAGCCCGGTGAGCGCCAGGCCGGCGCTGAGCACGCTCGCGAGCGCGGCGCGCGCGGGGCTCCGCCCGCGCGACGGTCGGGTGGTCGGTCTGTCGGTCATGGGCTGCTCTCCTGACGGTCGGGGCTGCTCTCATACCTGCACGGAGCGGGCCAGAGGTTCTGCGTGGAGGTCGTGCACCCCGGGAGTTCCCTCGGCCCCCGGGGCGCACGGTCGTGGAGCCCGTGCCGGCGGGCAGGTCGGCCGTGTGCCCGGCTGACGGGCGGTGACGCCCCCGCGAGCGGGGGTCGGACGCGTCACCGCCGTCGTCACGGCACCGTCGTCGTGCGCGGGGTGGTGGCCGTGCCGGACGGGCCGACGGCGGCGCGCACCTCAGCGGTGCCGCGTGCGGGCCGTCGTCGCGCTCGCGTCGTCACGGGCGTGCACCTCTCGTCGTCGAGCCGGTCGTCCGGTGCCGACCCTGCCACAGACAGAAACCTCATCGCAATGGTTTTCGGTCATCCGGTGCCGACATTGCTCGCGCGCTGGCGCAGGAAGGCTCGCGTCCTGCGCTACGAACCGCAGGATGCTGCGCACCGGCAGGTCGGGGCAGGCAGCGGCCGTCGCACGCCGGGAGAAAGTCAGTCCGGCCGGTTTTCGGTGTGCAGCCCGTGCTCGTGCTCGTGCCGGTGCTCCGCCCGGGCGCGGGCGCGCGACGTGGCGATCGAGACGAGCACGCCGACCACGACGAGGTCGAGCACGATCTGGACCATCGCCACGATCTTCGCCGCCTCGCCGACCGGGTGGACGTCGCCGTACCCGACGGTCCCGAGCGTCACCACGGCGAAGTACAGCGCGTCGGTGCGGTTCTCGATGCCGACGAACTGGTCGGCCATGAGGTAGTAGGCGAGGGCGAAGAACGTGACCACCGGCAGGAGCAGCCCCATGACCGACTGGACCCGGACGCTCGGCGTCCCCCACGCGCGGAGCTGGCGGCGCACCTGGACCACGAGGAGCGCGCACAGCAGCACCAGCCCGACGGCGAACACCACGAGCTGGACGACCTCGGGGGCGTCGTCGGTCGGCAGCGGGACCCCGTAGTAGACCGTGAGGCACGCCGTCGTGGAGGCGACCGTGAGGATGAGCGTCCACCACGGGCTGTCGTGCGGGAGCCTGCGCATGCGCCCAGCATCCCGCGCGAGGGCGTTCCCGTCGCGGCGTCGCGCCGGTGTCGGCGGCCGTGGCTAGGTTGGGCCCGTGACGTCGTCGACCACCGCGGCCCGCTCCGCGGCCGCCAAGCGCTCCCGCCCCGCCTACCGCTGCTCCGAGTGCGGCTGGACCACGGCCAAGTGGGTGGGCCGCTGCGGGGAGTGCCAGGAGTGGGGCACGGTGACCGAGGACGCCCCCGCGGCCTCCGGCCCGCGCACCACCCCGGTCTCGCCGACCCGCTCCCCCGCGCGGCCGATCGGGGAGATCAGCGTCGAGGCGGCGCGCGCCACGCCCACGGGCGTCTCGGAGTTCGACCGCGTGCTCGGCGGCGGCATCGTGCCGGGCGCGGTCGTGCTGCTCGCCGGGGAGCCGGGAGTGGGCAAGTCCACGCTCCTGCTCGCCGTCGCGAGCAACGTCGCCGCCGGCGGGTCGGACCTGCCGACGGTGCGCCCGGCCGGCGAGCGCGCCACCGCCGCCGCGCGCCCGACGCCGACGCCGCGACGCGTCCTCTACATCACGGGCGAGGAGTCCGCCGGGCAGGTGCGGCTGCGCGCGGAGCGCGTGGGCGCCCTCGCGCCGGGCCTCCTCCTCGCGTCCGAGACCGACCTGGCGACCGTCCTCGGTCACATCGAGGCGACCGAGCCCGACCTGCTCGTCGTGGACTCCGTGCAGACCATCGCGTCCGCCCAGGTCGAGGGCGCGCCCGGCGGCGTGAGCCAGGTCCGCGAGGTCGCGGCCTCGCTCATCGCCGCGGCGAAGGCCCGCGACCTCCCGGTGATCCTCGTCGGGCACGTCACCAAGGACGGCTCGGTCGCCGGGCCGCGCACGCTCGAGCACCTGGTCGACGTCGTGTGCCAGTTCGAGGGCGACCGGCACTCGCGCCTGCGGCTCGTCCGGGCCGTCAAGAACCGCTACGGCCCGACGGACGAGGTCGGCTGCTTCGACCTCACCGAGAACGGCATCGTCGGTCTCGCCGACCCGAGCGGGCTGTTCCTCTCGCACACCGGCGCCGGGTCCCCCGGCACGTGCGTCACCGTGACGCTGGAGGGTCGTCGCCCGCTCGCGCTCGAGATCCAGTCGCTCGTCGTGCCGAGCTCCCTGACCAACCCGCGCCGCACCACGAGCGGCGTGGACTCCAGCCGCCTCGCGATGATCCTCGCCGTCATGCACCGCCACGCGGGCGTGCGGCTCGTCGACCAGGACGTCTACGCGTCGACCGTCGGCGGCGCCAAGGTCACCGAGCCCGCCGCCGACCTCACGCTCGCCCTCGCCGTGCTCTCCGCGCGCGAGGACGAGGCGCTGCCCCAGGGCACCGTCGCGTTCGGGGAGGTCGGCCTCGCGGGCGACATCCGTCCCGTCACGGGCCTCGACCGCCGCCTGGCGGAGGCCGCGCGCCTCGGCTTCACGCGCGCCGTCGTGCCGCGGGGGTCGTTCCCGCGCCCCGTGGAGGGCATGACGATCCTCCCTGCGCGCCACCTCGGCGAGGCGGTCGAGCTCGCGCGCACGTGACCCCGTGGACCCGAGACCGGATCGTGACCTCTTTGTGGCGCGGGACCGCGGGTCCCTGCGGCCGGCAGAGCCGTACAGCGTAGGATTCCTTCGTGGCCAATCCCCCCGCGCACCCCGACGAGATGCTCCGGGAGACCCTTGCCGCCGTGGCACCCGGGACCGAGCTCCGTGACGGTCTCGAACGCATCCTCCGCGGCCGGACGGGCGCGCTCATCGTGCTGGGCCTGGACAAGGTCGTCGAGGAGATGTGCTCGGGCGGCTTCCAGCTCGACGTCGGCTTCTCGGCGACGCGCCTGCGCGAGCTGTCGAAGATGGACGGCGCGGTCGTGCTCGACCGCGACGCCAACCGCATCCTGCGCGCCGCCGTGCAGCTCCTGCCGGACCCGACCATCGAGACGACCGAGTCGGGGACGCGGCACCGCACCGCGGAGCGCGTCGCCAAGCAGAGCGGCTTCCCCGTCATCTCGGTGAGCCAGTCGATGCGGATCGTCGCCCTGTACGTCGGCGGCCAGCGCCACGTCCTGGAGGACTCCGACACGATCCTGTCGCGCGCCAACCAGGCGCTCGCCACGCTCGAGCGCTACCGCGCCCGCCTCGACGAGGTGTCGGGCACGCTCTCCGCGCTCGAGATCGAGGACCTCGTCACGGTCCGCGACGTGTGCGCGGTCGTGCAGCGCCTCGAGATGGTCGCCCGCATCTCCGAGGAGATCGCCGGGTACGTCATCGAGCTCGGCACCGACGGCCGCCTCCTCGCGCTCCAGCTCGACGAGCTCATCGGCGGCATCGGCTCGGACCGCGAGTTCGTCATCCGCGACTACGTCGACCTCGGCCGCAAGGACCGCTCGCTCGCCGAGGTCCAGAAGTCGCTCGGCGGCCTCGACTCGACCCAGCTGCTCGACCTCGGCCAGATCGGCCGCGTGCTCGACCTCCCCGGCGGCGGCGACGCGCTCGACGCCGCCGTCGCGCCGCACGGGTACCGCCTGCTGTCCAAGGTGCCGCGCCTGCCGGCCACGATCATCGACCGGCTCGTCGCGCACTTCGGCGGGCTGCAGAAGCTGCTCGCCGCGAGCATCGACGACCTCATGACCGTCGACGGCGTGGGCGAGCAGCGCGCGCGGGCCGTGCGCGAGGGCCTGTCGCGGCTCGCGGAGTCGAGCATCCTCGAGCGCTACGTCTGACCCACCTGACCGTCCGACCGACGAGCCCGCACGGAGGGGGACCGTGGACCACGTCGACGAGTGGTCGGCACTGGCCGACGCCTGGGCGCGCTGGTGGGCGCCCGCCGCGGCCCCGGCCCAGCAGGCGATCCTCGACGCCGCGGGCGTCGGGCCCGGCTCGCGCGTGCTCGACGTCGGGTGCGGCACCGGCGAGCTCGTCGCCCTGGCCCTCGCCCGCGGCGCGGACGCGGCGGGCTGCGACGCCGCCGCCGGGATGATCGACGTCGCGCGCCGGCACAGCCCCGGCGCCGACCTGCGCGTCGCCCAGGCCGAGCACCTCCCCTGGCCCGACGACGCGTTCGACCTCGTCACGCTCGTCAACGCCCTCGCGTTCACCGACGTCGCCAAGACGCTGAGCGAGTGCCGGCGCGTCGGCGACCTGGTCGCCGTCGCGACCTGGGCCGAGGACGACCGCAACGACCTCACCGTCCTCGAGCGGGCCGTCGCCGGCGAGGACCACGAGCCGAGCGACGAGGGCCGCGAGGAGGGCCGCCTCGGCACGCTCCTGGCCGAGCACGGCTTCACCGTCCTCGCCGAGGGCGTGGCGGACGCACCGATGGTGCTCGCGGACGCGGACGAGGTCGTCGCCGCGATCATGTTCGGCGAGTCGGACGACCTGCGCGCCGAGCTCCGCCCCGACGTCCTCGCCGCCGCCCGCCCCTTCCGCCGCCCCGACGGCACCTACCTCCTGCGCAACACCTTCCGCTGGGCCGTCGCCGGCCGCTGACCCAGCCGGTTCCCCGTCGAGGAGACCCCCCGCCGGCCGAGGGAGAAGGCCGCGCGAGACAGAACCGTGGTCGTGCGAGGTAGACCCCTGGTCCCGCCCGACGGGAGTGAGCTGGCGAACGCAGGACGATCCCGACCGAGACCGCGGGAGCCGCGAGGAACGAGCGGCGGATGGTAGACGCGGCACCACTACCCACCCCGCCACCCCAGGTGACCAGACCGCCGTCGGACAAGCCGACCACGGCTCTACCTAGCGCGACCGGCTCTACCTCGCGGGACCACGGCTCTATCTCGCGGAGGCGGGGGTCCTCATGCGCGCAGACGGGTCTCGCCCCGGTCCGTGGGGACGGACCGGGGCGAGACGTGGTGCGACGCGCAGGGTGCGGGTCAGCCGCAGGTGGCGGCGTCGTACTGCGCGGTGACCGTCGTCGACCTCCCCTCGGCGTCGGTGGCGACGACCGTGGCCTCGCCGGCCTCGACCGACGTCGCGCGCGACGCGAACGACTGGTAGGCGTTCTTGCCGGGCTCGACGCCGTTGAACGTCTTGGTGCCGAACGGCGTGTCGAGACGGACGGTGAGGGGCACGTCGTCGTCGTTGAGCGCCCGGACCGCGACGTAGACCTTGCCGGCGAGGCAGCGGGTCTCGGCCGTGACGGTGACCGCCGGACCGGCCGGGACGCCGTCGCCCACGGTGAGCGTGAGCGTCGTCGTGGTGGTGCCGGCGGTGCTCACGTAGTCCGGGAGGACGAGGTCGCCCTGGATCACGTACACGCCCGGCGTCTCGACGACGGACTCGTCGTAGTCCCACTCGACGCCGATCGCCTGGTTGTCGCGCGAGCCGTCGTTGTACGACACGAGGACCTTCGTGGGCAGCCACGGCTGCTCGCCGACGGCGACGCTCTGCTCGAACTGCTCCGCGCCCTGGATCGAGATGCCGCCCTGGGAGTTCTCCGGCCGCACGTAGACCTGGGCCTCGGCGATCAGGCCGTAGGTCGTGTTCGTGCCGTAGACGGTGAACGGCTCGACGTTGGTCTCCGCCACCATGGCCGGCGTGATCGGCTGCCAGGTGAAGTCGACCGCGCCGCGGCGACCGCTCGAGTAGACGACGTCGAGCGACGCGGGGAGCGTCGGGACCTCGCCCGTGACGGTCCGGACGACGACCGGGCTCGCCACGGAGTCCACGGTGTCGCCGTTGACGCGCCACCGCAGGATGCCGGTGCCGGCGCCGCCGGTCTGCACGCCGGTGATCCGGACGCGCAGGTAGCTGGCCTCGACGGGCTCGAACTCGAGGTGGTTGTAGGCGTTGCGCTGGAGCGCGCCCGCGTACGTGGAGCCGTCGGTCAGGGTCACGGGCGTCCAGTCGGTGCCGTTCTGCGAGTACTCGACGGTGTAGGTGTCCGCGCGCGGCATGCGCGTCCCGCCGTTGTCGTCGTACCAGTAGATGTCCGTCGAGGCGACGAGCACCGGCGACTGCCACGCGTAGCGGATCCACGCGGCGGTCTGCGCGCTCGTCCCGTTCGCGGCCTGGCCCCACGTGCCCCAGCCGTTGCCCGCACCCGGGTTCGAGCTGCCGGGCGTCGAGGACTCGTTGACGCGCAGCGGGTTCTCCCACGACGCCGACCCGCTCGTCGTGATCGTCGCGAGCGCGCCGAACTCGGCGGAGGTCGCCTTCTCGGTGAGCTCGACCTGGACGTCGCGCTCGGTCGTGAGCCCGCCGTCGGACGCGGTGAGGCGGAACGTGTACTCCCCCGCGACCGTGCCGGTCACGGTCGTGGTCAGGGCGTCGGCGTCGCCGAAGATGACGCTCGCGCCGTCGGGGGCGGAGACGGTCGTCCACCCGGAGGTGAGCGTGCCGTCGTCGGGGATGCCGTCGTCGGTCACGGTGCCGACGAGCGTCGTGGACAGGTTGCCGTCCTTGGACCGGTCGACGTTCACGGTGACCGTCGGGGCGTCGTTGACGACCTCGGGCACCTCGCGGCCGGAGTCGAAGACCTGGATCTCCGAGATCGCCGTCCAGTAGCTCGGCGTGTTCGTGAACGCGACGCGGACCTTGTCGGTCGTCACGGCCTCGAAGAGCGCCTCGTTGAACTTGGGGCCGGGGATCTTCGGCGCCTTGAACGCGTCCGGCACCGAGGTCCAGCCGCCCGAGCCGTCGGGCACCTGGACCGAGTACCGGACCGGCTCGCGGTACCCGCCCGCCTGCCGGTCGCTGACGAACCAGACCTTGACGTTGTCGAACGTCGTGGGCTCGCCGAGGTCGAGCTCGACGTACCCCGTGTCGCCCTCGGTCCCGTAGTTGCCCCAGTACGGCTCGTTGACGGTCGTGCCGTCGGTGACCGCGTCGAGCGACACGGGCCGCTCGGTCTCCTTGATGGCGCCCGGCGTGTAGTTCATCGACCCCGTGCTCCAGCCCGGTGTGTGGAACTGGCGCCACGGCGTCGGGCGCACGCCCTGCTGGGTGGCCGACGACGAGAGCTCCGCCCCGCGCGCGAGGTTGCCCGCGTCCTCCGTGAGGTCGATGCCCGCGGTCTTCAGGTAGGACACGACGCGCTCGTCCTCGATCGGGGTGTCGACCGCGGTCGGCAGGTCGGCGCCCTGGTCGTCCACGACCTCGACGGCCAGCCCCTCGTCGGACTCGACGACCTCGTTGGCCGCCGGGTCGTAGACGAACCGGCCGAGCGCGTCGGCCGCGGCCTTGCGCTCGCCGTCGACGAACAGGCTATAGCCCTCGCCGAGCCCGTAGTGCGAGCCGTCCTCGTCCCAGACGATCGTGACGTCCTTGCCGTGGTACCGCAGGTTGTTGACCATGAAGTGGTCGTACCCGAGGTCGATCGGCCAGAGCTCGATCTTGTCGTCGGACCGCGGCTGGATGCCGCCCATGTCCTCGACGTAGATGTAGTTCATGTTGCCGAGCATCACGTGGTTCGGGTTGTTGCGGTTGAACGTCTGCGTGCTCGCGTTCCAGTTCGAGTAGTACTCGGCCTGGTTCGGGACCAGCGCGTTGCCGTTCGGGTAGATGCTCCACGCCATCCAGTCGAGGAGCTTCGCGGCGTACTCGGGCGTGACGTACGTGTGGTCGGGGTCGTAGTGCCGCAGCGCGGACCGCACGCCGCGGTACTGGACCGTGAAGTTGATGTTGGAGAAGTTGTTCGAGCCGCCGATCCCGAACTTCGCCCGGTCGTACTGGTTGGCCGTGTAGAACGGGAAGATCGGGAAGTTGTCGCCGTACCGCAGGAAGCGGAAGCCGTCGACGTACCGGTCGGCGTCCTCGAACGGGATGAGGTTCTCCGCGTAGACGTCGTAGAGGTTCGACTCCTTCGCCGGGATGAGGTCGCGCTCGGCCTGGCTCAGCGGGTTCTGGTTCCCGCCCGACGTCGCGCCGTGCGACGTGCCCGCGAGGAACATGCGGGTCTCCTCGCTCCACAGCCGGCCGAGGATCGCGTCCCGGATCTCGTCGGCCGCGGTCCCCATCTCGGCGACCTTCGCCGGGTCGGCCCCCGCCATCGCGTAGAGCTGGCGGGCGGCGTCGAACGCGCCCCACACGTACGCGGACTCCGGGCGCTCGATCGTGCGCGCGCCCGGTGCCCCGGCGTTCACCTTGGGGTAGCCGAAGCTGATCGCGTCGGCGTCGTTGCCGGGCATGTAGTTGGTGTCGTAGGCGATGAGCTTGTCGTCGTTGCCGTCGTAGTGCTCGAGCTGGCCGACGCCGTCGCCCTCGAAGTACGTCGCGAAGCGCTCGGCGACCGCCGGACCGCCGCCGTGCACGTTGTACGCCTCGAGGCCCGCGGTGCCGAGGTACTGCGAGTAGTGGTTGTTCCAGCTCGTGTGGCCCGGGCTGTCGAGGAACGCCGACGACCCGGACAGCTCACCGATGTTGAGGATCTGGCCGTACCCGAGGTACGGGTTGCGGATCCACTTGGTGTCCTGCAGGTGCATGGGCTGCGTGAGCGCCACCGAGTTCTGGTAGAGGTTCACGCCCTCGATCGTCGTCGGGTACTGGTACACGTAGCCCGGCTCGTTCGCGTCGAGGCTGTTGTACCGCTCGCCCCACCAGCGGTACACGATCGCCTTCTCGATCGCGGCGTCGGGCACGTCGAGGTACGGGATGTCCTGCGCCCACTGCCGGTTGAACTCCGTCACGCCCGTGCGGAACGCGTCCGCGGGCGACAGCGCGGCGTACTCGTGGAAGCTCTCGACCGACTCGGGGAGCGTGTCGCTGGAGAGCACGCCGAGGACGGACAGGTCGACCGACCCGCCCGCCGGGACGGTCACCTCGCGGTCGAGGTTGGTGCCCACGCGCTCGAACCCGGGCGCCTTGAGACCGACCGTGACGTCGGACCACGGGGTGTCGACGAGCCCGTTGTTCGCGCCGCTCGTCAGGGTCCGCGTCCCGGTGAGCTCGTCGGCCGCGTCCGTCGACGTGGTCGCCAGCGGGGACGCCGCGCGGACCGTGAACGTCACGTCGCTCGCGCCGGGGTTGGTGAACGTGATCGCCGAGAGCGCCACGTTGTCGTACGTGATGAGCTTCTTGAGGTCGGCGGTGACGCCCGTCGTCCCGACCGTGTAGCGCGCCTTCGCGTGGCTCGGCGCGTTGAAGCGCTGCGCCCCGACCTCGGTGATCGTCTGCCCCGGGACGGTCACGGTGTAGAGGTTGCCGAGGTTGTTGGGCCCGCCCGCGAACGCGGAGCCCGCGAAGCCCATGACCGCCCAGTTGCTGTTGCCCCGCAGGTACAGCGAGCGGCCGCGCGTCTGCAGCACGGTGTTGCCCGACGTCCCGCTCACCCCGAGCACGCGGTCCAGGTAGTAGTCCGTGCCGCCCGCCGCGCGGTCCTTCTCGAAGATCGACCCGTGCATCGAGCCCGCCGTCCACGGGACCCCGGGCTCCAGGGCCGCGGCGACCTGGTCCAGGTTCGAGTAGACCGGGTCACCGATGTCCATCGAGTCGGTCGTCCCGTCGGTGTACACACCGACGTCGCTCTCGTTGCCCGGCACCACGTCGGCCTGCGCCCCCGGTGCCAGCGCGACGCCGGTCACGGCCATCGCACCTGTCATCGCCGAGGCGACGACCCTTCTCAACGCTCTCCCCGACATCACCAAGTCCTCTCCATCGGGAACCGGAAAACAGGTTTCGGGACGACGACGGGCCTCGCCTCGCACGGGCGGACTGCCTCGTCCGCCCGCCCCGCTGCGGGACGCGGGACCCTGATCGTCGTGCCGCCTCGCGCCGCGCCGTGGAGCGCTCGCGCCCGGGGCCGGGGCCCCGAGCACCTCCGCGGTGAGGTCGCCAGACGCGAGCCAGTCAACCAGCCACGAAGGGCTGACCGCAATGGTTTTCGGTCTCGACTTTGCCTCGTCGGCCGGAGCCTCACGGACCGGTGTGGCGCCCGATGATCGTTGGTACGACGCCATCCGGGCTCCGTGCGACGCAATCTCACAGGCAGGAGGAGCGGCTGACATGGGGCGCTACCGAAAGGTCGTGTCCATCGCTTTCAAGCGCCCCGGGGCTCGCGCGGCAGCAGGATGCGTCCCGCCACGACGGCCAGGGCTCGCCGCCGGGGACGGCCCCGCACCCGCCTATCAGGCGCCGTCGGCGGGCGGGGCGGTCCCGTCCCCGGGCGGCGTCGCACCGTCCGCCGGTGGTGCGGTCCCGTCCGCGGGCGGCGTCGCACCGTCCGCGGGCGGCGTCTCACCGTCCGCCGGCGGCGCGGTGCCGTCCGCCGGGGCGGTCGTGTCCGCGGGGTCCGGGGACGGCGGGGGCGGCTCGAGCAGCGTGAACGTCACGGGCTCGCTCGTCGCGCCGTCGACGCCCGCGATGCTCAGGACCGCGGTGTACGTGCCCGGTCCGACCTCCGGCTGGTCGGGCGCACAGCCCTCGGCCGAGCGGTGCCGGTCCCAGCGCACGAGCTTCGACGGGTCCTCGTCCCCGGTGCTCATGAGCAGCAGCCGCTCCGTCGTGCCGCAGTCGGCCGACGACCAGACGAGCTCGTCACCGGCGTAGACCTGCACCTGACGCCCGGCGTCGGAGCCGTCGACGAGGCAGGGGCGGCCGCCGGACTGCCGGAGCGTCACGGTGAGCTGGACCGCGCGACCTGGCTCGTACTCCGCCGCGCTCGCCGTCAGCCCGAGCTCGAGGGACGCCGCCGTGCAGTCCTGGGGCGGGCCGGCCGCCTCCGGGGTCGGCGGCGCGGACTTGCCCTCCTGCGCCGTCTCGTCGCCGGCGAGCAGCGGCTGCACCGCCCGCACCACGACCTGCCCGAGCAGGACGAGCCCCACCACGAGGCCGACGAGCAGCGCGAGCACGACGAGGCGGCGTCGGAGCAGGGCCCCGCGCGTGGGCCGGTCGCCCGGCCCGCTGCGGGGGCTGGCGCCCGGCCTCGGGGCGCGGTCGGTCCGCGGCGTGCTCACGGGTCCTCCGTCGTGCAGGTGCTGGTCGCGACCACGGTAGCGGCGACCGACGCCCGGCCCCGTGCTGCCGCGCCGACGACCGCCCAGGTCGGGGCAGAATGGGTCCCTCCCCACCCGACGGCGCCCGCCACCGGCACGACCGCCGGCCAGCACGGCGGCGCGGCGGCGCGGGGCCCACCGACGACCGAGAGGGACGACCGCCGTCATGACCGCCCCGGCCGCGCGCCCGGCCCGACCGCACGTCGCCGCCACCGTCACCACCGCCGCTGCCGCGGGACCGCACCCGCACGCCGACCTGCGCGACGCCGTCGGGCGCTGGTTCGGCGAGACGGCGCGCGACCTGCCGTGGCGCGCGGCGGACCGCACCGCGTGGGGCGTCCTCGTGAGCGAGGTCATGCTCCAGCAGACGCCGGTGGTGCGGGTCGAGCCCGCGTGGCGCGCGTGGATGGAGCGCTGGCCGGAGCCCGCGGACCTCGCGGCGGCGTCGACGGCAGACGTGCTGCGCGCGTGGGGCCGCCTCGGCTACCCCCGCCGCGCGCTGCGCCTGCAGGAGTGCGCCCGGGCGGTCGTCGAGCGGCACGGCGGCGAGGTCCCGCACGGCGAGGACGCCCTGCGCGCGCTGCCGGGCGTCGGCGAGTACACCGCCGCGGCGGTGACCGCGTTCGCGCACGGCCGGCGCGCCGTCGTGGTCGACACGAACGTGCGCCGCGTCGTGGCGCGGGCCGTCGGCGGGAACGCCCTGCCCGCGCCGTCGTACACGGCCGCCGAGCGCGCGACGGCGGCCGCCCTCGCCCCGGCGGACGACGCGGACGCGGTGCTCTGGGCTGCCGCCTCGATGGAGCTCGGCGCGCTCGTGTGCACCGCCCGGACGCCGCGCTGCGGCGTCTGCCCCGTCCGCGACGCGTGCGCGTGGCGCCTCGCCGGTCGCCCGGGCGACGAGCACGCGGGACGACGGCGCACGCAGGCCTGGGCGGGCACCGACCGGCAGGTGCGGGGTCGGGTCATGGCCGTGCTGCGCGACGCGCCGGGACCGGTGCCGCGCGGCGTCGTGACCGAGGTGTGGCACGACGCCGCGCAGCTCGACCGCTGCGTCGCGAGCCTCGTCGAGGACGGGCTCGTCGAGCAGGTCGACGACCTCTACCGGCTCCCCGCCTGACCCGCCGCCGGCGACGGGGCGAGCGGCTCCGGCGCCGGGTCACAGGGTCGGCAGCCAGACCCGCATCGTCGACGGACCGCGCTCGGCCCAGTCGTGGTACGGCACGAGCCGGACGTCGACGGGGACCTCCGCCGAGGTCGCGACCGGCTCCTCGCCCGGGCGGTCGGCGCCCGTCCGCCCGGGCGCCCCGCCCCGGAGCGGGGTGTACGGCCACGGAGCCGTCGCCGGGTCCACGAGGAGCCCGCGCACGACGACGCGCCCGTCCTCCTCGCGCGGGGGCACGGCCACGTCGACGCGCAGGTCGGCGACGTCGCGCCCGCCCGGCAGGTCGACGGACTCCACGCACAGGACCTCGGGCCCGCGCTGGACGGCGACGCACCCGCGCACGGCGTCCACGCGCTCGTCGGGCACGAGGAACCGGGGCGTGACGTCGAGGTCGAGCGTGACGACGCTCCCCGCGCGCAGGTCGGGCACCGCGACCGTGCCCGCGGGCACCTGGCGGGCCGGGCCGTCGTCGACCACGAGCAGCCCCGAGCCCGACCACGCGGGAACGCGCAGCGTGAGCGCCCAGCGCTCGGGCGCCTCGACGACGCGCACCCGCACGCGCCCGTCCGCGGGGTAGCCGGTCTCGACGTCGAGCGCGACGGGCTCCCCGGACGGCAGCGTCGCGCGGACCTCGCTCGTGGCGTACTGGTGGAGCTGCACGCCGCCGTCGTCGACGGTGGCGAGGTACCCGGCGAGGCTCGCGAACGTGCGTGCGACGTTGGGCGGGCAGCACGACACCTCGAACCACGGCGCGCGCAGCGACGACTCGGCGCGCTTGCTCACCTGGTCCGGTGCGGCGGGCTCGCCCGGGACGCGCTGGTGGAGCGTGTTGGCGTAGTAGAAGGCGCGGCCGTCGTGCGCGGGCGACGTCGCGACGACGTTGAACAGCGTGCGCTCGACCACGTCCGCGTACCGCGGGTCGCCCTGCGCGAGCAGGAGGCGCCACGCGACCATCACCGACCCGATCGACGCGCACGTCTCCGAGTACGCGCGGTCGGGCGGCAGGACGAAGTCCTCGCCGAACGCCTCGTCCTGGTGGTGCGAGCCCTGGCCCCCCGTGACGTAGGTGCGCGCGGCCTGCGTGCGCTCCCACTGCCGCGCGACCGCGGCGACGAGCTCGTCGTCGCCCGTCTCGACCGCGACGTCGACCGCACCGGCGGCGAGGTAGTTCGCGCGGACCGCGTGGCCCCGGAAGACGGTCGCCTCGCGCACCGGGACGTCGTCCTGGTAGTAGGAGCGCCCCCACTCGATGTCCGCGAGCGTGCCGTGCCCGCGCCGCTCGACGAAGAGGGCCGCCTGCCGCACGTACCGGGGCTCGTCGAGCGCGCGCCCCAGCTCCGCGAGCGCCACCTCGACCTCCGCGTGCCCGCAGACCCCCTGGATGCCGTCCGGGCCGAACGCCTCGCACACGTGGTCGGCGGAGCGGCGCGCGACCTCGACGAGGAGGTCGTCCGGGTGCCCGGTGCGCGCCCGCGCGACGGCCGCCTGCAGGAGGTGGCCCTGCACGTACAGCTCGTGGCCCCACTCGAGGTCCGTGTACCGGGCGTCCTGACCGGGGCTGCCGAACCGCGTGCAGAGGTAGCCGTCGGGCGCCTGGGCCGCCGCGACGCGCCGCACGATCGCGGCGAAGCGGCGCTCGAGGTCGTCGTCGGGGCGGCGGCCGAGCTCCCAGGCCATCGCCTCGAGCAGCTTGTACACCTCGGAGTCGCTGAACTCCCGGCCGCGGCGGGTCGTCGCGACGTCGCCGCGCACGACGGCGTCGAAGTTCGGCAGCCAGCCCTCGGCCTCGAGCCAGTGCTCGATGTGCCCGAGGGTCGCGGCGCGGTTCACCTCCTGGCGCTCGGCCCAGAACCCGCCCGTGATGCGCACCTGCGCCAGGCCGAGCGGCTGCAGCCGCCCGGTCGCGGGGACGACCGGCCGTCCGCCGTCCGTGGGGCGGGCACCGGTCCCCGTCGTCCGGGGCACGGTCGGGGTCGTGGTCATGGCAGCACCTCCGGAGGCGACGGCGTCGCCTCGTGGTTCGTCGGGTCGTCGTGGTGGGACGACGCCGGGCGTCGTGGGGTCGGTCGGTCGGACGGGGGTCGGGTCGGGGGCGTGGGTCGTCATCCCTTCAGCGCCCCGGACATGAAGCCGCGCACGTAGTGGCGCTGCAGGAGCAGGAACAGGACGATGCACGGGGCCGCGAGGACGACGACGCCCGCCTGGGTCGCGCCGTAGTCGACGATGCCCATGACCTGCTGGCGCATGTTCGCCACCGCGAGCGGCAGCGGCGCCTTCGTCGAGTCGGTGATGAGGATCAGGGGCGCCACGAAGTCGTTCCAGGCGGCGAGGAAGGCGAACAGCCCGACGGTGATGAGCCCCGGCTTCACCGCCGGCAGCAGGACCCGCCACAGCGCGCCGAACGACGAGCACCCGTCGACCATCGCGGCCTCGTCCAGCTCGCGCGGCACCGACTCGAACGCGATGCGCATCATGAACGTCGCGAACGGGAGCTGGAACATCGTCAGGACCAGCGCGAGGCCGAGCAACGAGTTCTGCAGGCCGAGGGTGTTGAGGAGCACGTAGAGCGGGATGAGCAGCGTCGCGTACGGGACCATGAGGATCGCGAGCGTCACGAGGAACAGCACGTCGCGCCCGGGGAAGCGGAACCGCGCGAAGGCGAAGCCGCCGAGCAGCGACACCCCGAGCGTGAAGAGCACCGTGAGCCCGGACACGACCACGGAGTTCAGGAGGTACTGGCCGATGCCCGCCTGGTAGTTCGCCAGGGTCACGTAGTTCCCGAAGCCCCAGCCGTCGACCTGGTTGCTGCCGGGCTGCGGCGAGAACGAGGCCACGCCCGCCCAGATCAGCGGGAAGAGGAAGACGATGGCGAGGCCCCCGGTGAGCACCCAGTACGGGGTGCGGGTGAGGACGCCGGCGATGCGGGCGCGCGGGGCCGGCCGGCCGGTGGGAGCGGGTCGCGCCGCGGGTGCGGGAGCGGGTGCGGTGACGGTCATGTCACTTCTCCTCGGGTGCGCGCATGCCACGGACCTGCGCGACGTTGATGAGCACGAGGGCGGCGAGCACGATGATCGACAGCGCGGCGGCCACGCCCAGGTCGTTCTGGCCCTGGAAGGCGATGTTGTAGATGAGCTGGACCACGGTGATCGTGCTGTTGTCCGGGCCGCCCTTGGTGAGGATGTAGAACTGGTCGAACGCGAGCAGCGAGCCGGTGACGCACATGATCGTGCACAGCGCGAGCGACGGGCGCAGCAGCGGGAGCGTCACGCGCCCGAACGTCTGCCAGCGGTTCGCGCCGTCCATGCGCGCGGCCTCGTAGACCTCGTGCGGGATCCCCTGCAGCCCCACCATGAGCAGGAGCATGTAGAACCCGGCGAAGCGCCAGACGATGAGGAACACCGTCGACCACAGCGCCCCCTCGGGCGAGCCGAGGAACGACACCGGCTCGTCGACGATCCCCAGCCGCTCCAGGAGCGGGGAGATCGGCCCGACCTGCGGCGAGTACAGCGCGTAGAAGAGCAGCGACGCGGACGCGAGGCCCAGCGCGCTCGGCACGAGGATCGACGTGCGCAGGAAGCTCTTCCACCGGCTCGACTCCTGCACCAGGAGCGCGAAGCCGAGCCCCAGGGCGATGAGGAGCACGGTCGCGATCACCGTGTACGTGAGCGTGAAGACGATCGAGTCCCAGAAGAACCGGTTGTCGACGGCGTCGCGGAAGTTGTCGGGGAAGTTGGGGCCCCGGTTGCCGGCGAGCAGCGGCCAGTCGGACACCGACATCTGGCCGACGAGCAGGACGGGCAGGACGAAGAACACGAGGACGAACACCGCGGTGGGCGCGGCGTAGGCCCACCCGCGGGCGGCCTGCGAGCGCCCCGGCCGACGGCGGCGCCGCCCGGCGCTCGCGGTCAGGGTGCCGCGGGGCGGTCGGTGGTCGCTCGCGGCGGGGCCCGGCGACGCCGCGCCGTGCTGCGCGGGCGAGGGCGGCGTCGAGGACGCGGACTGCACGGACATGAGAGGTCTCCTGGAACAGGGCGAGGGAAGCCGGACCCGGCCCGCCGCCGCACGGGTGGCCGCGGCGGCGGGCGCTGTGGTCACGCGGGGTGGTCGCTCGGGACGATCACGCCGGACCGGTCACTGCGAGAGGACCGCGGTGATCTCCTCGTTGTCCGGCTCGATGCTCGAGGCGTCGCCGAAGACCGCGTTGCGCACGAGCGTGAGCCACGGGCTGTTCGGCGCGTTGAACGCCTGCTGGAAGTTGCGGGCGACGGGCGTGCGACCCTTGCTCGCGATCTCGTTGATCGTCACGACGCGCGGGTCGGCCGAGGAGTACTCGTTGTCGACCAGGTCGGCGCGCGAGACGACGTCGCCGTTCTTGGCGAGCACCTCGACCTGGGCGTCCTCGGACATCATCCAGGAGAGGAAGTTCCACGCCTGGTCGGACTGCTCGCTGTCCTTGGAGATGCCGATGCCGTCGCCGCCGACGAACGTCGACTCGCCGCCGCCCGGCCCCGGGATCGGCGCGACGCCGACGTCCACCGTCTCGTCCGCCGTCGACAGGAGCGTCGCCGGGTACGGCATGACGCCGACCTTGCCCTCCTGGAAGGGGGCGACCCAGGTCGCGCCGGTCTCGTCCCGCGTGCCGGCGCCCACGGCGTCGGAGTCGACGAGGTCCTTGTACACGGCGTAGACGTCCTGCGCGGTGTCGCTCGCGAGGAGCGACTCGGTGCCGTCCGCGCTGAGCACGTCCTCGTCCGCGGCCCAGACCGACGGGAACCACGTGAAGACGAGGCACCCGCCGCAGTTGCCGCCGAAGAAGGTGCCGTCGACGCCGCCCCCGAGCGCGTCGACCGCCTTCGCCTGCTCGGCGAACTCCTCGAGCGACGTCGGCCCGGCCTCCGGATCGAGGCCGGCCTGCTCGTAGAGGTCCTTGTTGTAGAAGAGGACCGAGATGTCGAGCACGAACGGCAGGACGTACTCCTCGTCCTCGTACGTGCCGGCCTCCAGGTGGCCCTGGTTGATCTGGTCCGCGAAGTCGAGCTGGTCGATGCGGTCGGTGACGTCCTGGTAGAGCCCCTGCTCGACCCAGTTCGGCACGTACACGATGTCGGCCGCGAACAGGTCGGGCAGCCCGCCGCTGCCCGCGGAGGCCCCGACCTTCGCGACGTAGTCGTCGTTGGGGACGATCGTGAGCTCGACCTGGTTCTCGTGGCTCGCGTTGTACGCGTCCACGAGCAGCTTCGCCTGCTTCTCGAGCGGCGCGCGCGTCCACAGCGTGAGCGTGCTGCCGTCGTCGACCCCCTCGACGCCGCCGTCTCCCGTCCCGCCCGTCGCGGCGTCGTCGCCGCCGGATCCGGACCCGCCGCACGCGGCGAGCCCGAGCGCGACGAGGCCGGCGAGCGTCGTCGTGGCCACGGACCTCTTCCACGAGGCCCCGCGGTGGTTCTTCATCTCGTGTCTCCTCGTACTCGTCTTCGAGCCGTTGCACCTGTGCCCCGTGCCCGCGCTGTGGGCGAACACGTTTTCGGTCACCGTGTCGCGCTGCAGCGCGCTCCACGTGGCCGACCCTCCCCTCAGGCGGCTAGTGTTCGATGTCCTGGCGTCATCCGCGAGCAACGTGCTCGCGACGTCGCCAGCACCGAAACCAACCGAAAAGGTTTTCTGAATGTATGGCAGCGCGGTAGTCTCGTCAAGCAGGGCAGCGGGTTACAGTTCGATCACGGCTCGATCGTCGAGGGCGCAGCGCAGCGCACCGGCAGGAGGGGGAACGGCCTCATGACGACCCAGAGCGGGAGCGCCACGCCGCGCGCGGCGACCCTGACCGACGTCGCGCGCCTGGCGGGCGTGTCCATCGCGACCGCGTCCAAGGCGATCAACGGGCGCGACCAGGTCAAGGCGGAGACGCGCCTGCGCGTCCTGGAGGCCGCCGAGCGGCTGTCCTTCGCCCCCAACGCGCTCGCGCGCGGGCTGCTCAAGGGCCGCACCGGCACGGTGGGGCTGCTCACGAGCGACCTCGAGGGACGCTTCTCGATCCCCGTCCTCATGGGCGCCGAGGACGCGTTCGGCGCGGGCCGCGTGTCGGTCTTCCTGTGCGACGCGCGGGGCGACGCCATCCGCGAGCAGCACCACGTGCGGGCCCTGCTCTCGCGGCGCGTCGACGGCCTCATCGTCGTCGGCTCGCGCACCGACCCGCGGCCGCCGCTCAGCGCGGACATCCCCGTCCCCGTGGTCTACGCGTACGCGCCCTCCGAGGACCCCTCGGACGTCTCGATCACGGCGGACAACGTCGGGGCGGGGCGCCTCGCCGTCGAGCACCTGCTCTCGTGCGGGCGCCGGCGCGTCGCCCACGTCTCGGGCGACCCGGGCTACAAGGCCGCGCAGGACCGCGCGGCGGGCGCGCAGGCCGCGGTCGCCGCCGCCGGCCTGGAGCTCGTCGGCGGCCAGACCTTCTTCGGCTCGTGGAGCGAGGGCTGGGGGCGCGGCGCCGCGCGCATGATCGTCGAGCAGCACGGCGACGTCGACGCCTTCTTCTGCGGCTCCGACCAGATCGCCCGCGGCGTGCTCGACGCGCTGCGCGAGCTCGGCCGCGACGTGCCGGGCGAGGTGTCGGTCATCGGGTTCGACAACTGGGAGGTGCTGACGACCAACGCGCGCCCCCAGCTCACGAGCGTCGACATGAACCTCGAGCGGCTCGGGCGCGTCGCCGCGCAGCGGCTCTTCGCCGCGATCGACGGGACCGTGCGCCCGGGGGTCGAGGAGCTCCCGTGCCGCGTGGTGACCCGCGCGTCGACGGTGCCGATCAGCTGAGCGTCGCGCCCGCGGCGCCGCCGTCGAGGTCGTCGAGGGCGTCGAGGTCGAGCAGCATGCGCGTGTTGCCGAGCGTGTTGGGCTTCACGCGCGCGAGGTCGAGGAACTCCGCGACGCCGTCGTCGTGCGAGCGCAGGAGCTCGGCGTACACCTCGTGCGAGACGGGGGTCCCCTCGATCACGCGGAAGCCGTGCGCCCGGAAGAAGTCGACCTCGAACGTCAGGCAGAACACCCGACGGAGCCCGAGCGCGCGCGCCCGCGCCAGGAGCTCGACGACGAGCGCGTGCCCCACGCGGTGCCCGCGCCACGCGGGGTCGACCGCGAGGGTGCGGATCTCGGCGAGGTCGTCCCACATGACGTGCAGCGCGCCGCACCCGACGACGCGTGGCGCCCGCTCGCCGTCGGGCTCACCGGTGGTGCCCGGCACGGCCGGGTCCACCTCGGCGACGACGAACTCCTGGACCGCCTCGTAGTACCCGACCAGCTCCTTGGCCAGGAGGATCCGGTCCTCCGCGTACGGCTGCACGAGCGCACGGACCGCGCGCACGTCCGCGGGCAGGGCGGGACGGACGCGGACGGCGGAGGTCGTGGGCACCGCGTCACTGTACGCGGATCGGCGCCCCGGTGCATAGTCATGCATCGCACCGCATATCTCCGTGGAGGTCAGGTGCCCCCGACGAGGTGCGCCGCCGTGATCTCGTCCACGACGAGGTCGGTGACGACCCCGGCGCGCAGCGCGGCGCGCAGCGGCGCCACCTTGTTGTCGCCCGCGACCGCGCACACGCGTCGCGGGACGCGCCGCAGCTCCTCCGGCGCGGGGCCGGTCGCACGGCCGTTGAGGGCGATGTCACGGTAGGTGCCGTCCGCGCGCAGGAACACCGTGCACACGTCGCCGACGACGCCCTCCGCGTCGAGGACCGCGATGTCGTCCGGCTCGAGATACCCCGCCGAGTACACGTGCGACGGCACGCCGCCCGCCACGGCCCCGACGGAGAAGAGCGCGATGTCCGCCCGGTGCTGCACGTCGAGCACGCGCCGCACCGACCGCTCGCGCCACATCGCGCGCTTGGTCTCGGCGTAGTCGAAGAACGCGGGCACTGGGAAATGGTGCACGTGCGCGTCGAACGCGGTGCCGAAGCCCGCGATGAGGTCGCCCGCGTAGTGCACGCCCGACGTGCGCGTGTTCGCGGCGCCGTTGAGCTGGACGACGGCGCTCCCCCGCGTCGGCTTCCGCGGCAGGTGCCGGGAGATCGCCGACAGCGTGGTCCCCCACGCGATGCCGAGGATCATGTCGGAGTCGAACCACGTCGACAGCAGGCGCGCGGTCGTCAGGGCGACCTGCTCCAGCCGCTCGACCTGCGGCGCCTGGTCCGGCACCGGGACGACGTACGCGTCGATGCCCCACGTGCTCGAGAGGTGCTGTCCCAGCCCGGGGCCGCGGCTCCGCGCCGGCCGCAGCGAGATCTCGACCAGCCCCGTGTCCCGGGCCCGCTTCACGAGCCGCGACACGGTGGACCGCGACGTGTGCAGGTGCTTGGCGATGGCCTCCATCTTCATGTCCTGCAGGTAGTACATCGAGGCCGCCCGCAGGACGTCCTGCTCCCGGTCCACCATGCCCGTCTCCCTTCGCTCGACCTCCATTCTGCACGTTTGTGCACCACGGTTGCGCGTCCGTTCGGCGCGTGGTGGTCTGGAGGGCGTGCCAGCGCGCCGGGACCCCGGCGCGCCCACGACGGTTACCGCTCGCGCACCCTGGTCGGGCGTGGGACCGTCGCTGTGAGCGCACCGTGGGCGCATCGTCCCGCGGCGTGCCCGCAGCACCGAGGGACGAGAGAGGAAGACGGATGGCATCCACGAGACTCACCGCGGAGTCGCGCCGGCAGGCGCTCGCCGCGCTCGAGGCCAGCACGACCCCCGACGCGGAGCTCGACGTCCTCGTGATCGGCGGCGGCGTCACCGGCGCGGGGATCGCGCTCGACGCCGTGACGCGCGGGCTGTCGACGGCGATCGTCGAGGCGCAGGACTGGGCGGCCGGGACCTCGAGCCGGTCGAGCAAGCTCGTCCACGGCGGGCTGCGCTACCTGCAGATGCTCGACTTCCACCTCGTCAAGGAGGCGCTGACCGAGCGCGACCTCCTGCTCAAGGACATCGCTCCGCACCTCGTGCGGCCCGTCCCGTTCCTCTACCCGCTCGAGCACCGCGTGTGGGAGCGCGCCTACGTGGGCGCGGGCATCGCGCTCTACGACACGCTCGCGAGCCTCGCCCCCGGCAAGCGCGCCATGCCGATCCACCGGCACCTGTCGCGCAGCCGCATGGAGAAGAAGTTCCCGGACCTCGCGCACGACGCCGCGATCGGCGCCGTGCAGTACTGGGACGCGTCCGTCGACGACGCGCGCCTCGTCACGACGCTCGTGCGCACGGCCGCGTCCTACGGCGCGCACGCCGCCTCGCGCACGCAGGTCGTGTCCCTCACCAAGGGGTCGACGGGCGCGGTGAACGGCGCCGTGCTCCAGGACCTCGAGACCGGGGCCGAGATCACCGTCCGGGCCCGCGCCGTCATCAACGCGACCGGCGTCTGGACCGAGGACACCGAGGCGCTCGCCGGCAGCGAGGGCGGGCTGCGGGTCCTCGCGTCCAAGGGCGTCCACATCGTCGTCCCGCGCGAGCGCATCAAGGGCCAGGTCGGGCTGATCCTGCAGACCGAGAAGTCGGTCCTGTTCATCATCCCGTGGTCGCGCTACTGGATCATCGGCACCACGGACACCCCGTGGGAGCAGGACTTCCAGCACCCCGTCGCGACGTCGGCCGACATCGACTACGTGCTCGACCACGCGAACGCGGTGCTCGCCCACCCGCTCACACGCGACGACATCATCGGCACGTACGCCGGGCTCCGCCCGCTCCTGCAGCCGGGAACCAAGGAGGGGACGAGCTCCGCGAAGGTCTCGCGCGAGCACACCGTCGCCTCCCCCACCCCGGGCCTGACCGTCATCGCCGGCGGCAAGCTCACGACCTACCGCGTGATGGCCAAGGACGCGGTCGACTTCGCGATCGGCCAGCGCGCCAGCGCCCTGCCGTCGATCACGCAGAAGATCCCGCTCCTGGGCGCCGTCGGCCTGGACGCCGTCCGGCGCCAGGCGCGCCCGTGGGCCTCGCGCTACGGCTGGACGCCCGCGCTCGTCGACCACCTGCTGCACCGGTACGGGTCCAACCTGCGCGAGATCGTCGAGCTGTGCGAGGCGCGGCCGGACCTCGCGAAGCCGCTGGAGCACGCGCCGGCATACCTGCGCGCCGAGATCGCGTACGGCGTCTCCCACGAGGGCTCGCTGCACCTCGAGGACCTGCTCCTGCACCGCACCCGGCTCAACTACGAGGTCGCCGATCGCGGCCTCGCCGCGCTTCCCGAGATCGCCGACCTGGTCGCCGAGCTCCTCGGGTGGGACGACGCGACCCGCGCCGCCGAGATCGCCAGCTACACCGACCGCGCGAACGCGGAGGCCGCCGCCGAGCAGGAGCCCGACGACGCGTCCGCCGAGCGCACCCGGCTGGAGGCCGACGACGTGTCGCCCCTGCAGCCGCTCCGTACCACCTGACAGCAGCACACCGCCGCGAGCGAACCTCGGGCGCCGTCCGGCAGGGGACGGCGCCCGACCGGCCCTCGCACACCGACCTCACGGGGCGCACGCCGACGGCGGACCGGCCCGAGGACCCGGCGCTCAGGCGCGCCGGGACGGTTGAGACAGAGAAGTCCACCACGAAAGAGAGAGCACGATGGATCAACTCCTCATGAACGCCTTCTGGTCCGAGGTCCTCGGCACGGCGACCCTGATCCTCCTCGGTGCGGGCGTCGTCGCGAACGTCGTCCTGCCGAGGTCCAAGGGCTTCAACGGCGGCTGGCTCCTCATCAACTGGGGGTGGGGCCTCGCGGTCTTCGCCGGCGTGTACGTGGCGCACAAGTCGGGCGCCCACCTCAACCCCGCCGTGACGATCGGCCTGTTCGCAGCCGACCAGCCCTTCGCGACCATCACCGGCCCCGAGGGCGTGGTCACCGCGACGATCGAGCCGACCGTCGGGAACATGTTCATGTACTTCGGCGCAGAGATGCTCGGCGCCTTCATCGGCGCGGTCTTCGCGTTCCTCGCCTACAAGAAGCACTTCGACGAGGACGCCCCGGGAGCGACGAAGCTCGCCGTGTTCTCCACCGGACCGGAGATCCGCTCCTACTGGTGGAACTTCCTCACGGAGGTCATCGCGACGTTCGTGCTCGTGTTCTTCGTCGTCGTGTCGGGCAAGACGCCGTCCGGTCTCGGGCCGCTCGCCGTCGCGCTCATCGTCGTCGGGATCGGCGCGAGCCTCGGTGGTCCGACCGGCTACGCCATCAACCCTGCGCGCGACCTCGCGCCCCGCATCGCCCACGCGCTCCTGCCGATCAAGGGCAAGGGCTCCAGCGACTGGTCCTACTCGTGGGTCCCGGTCGCCGGCCCGCTCGTCGGCGGCGTGCTCGCGGGCCTGCTCGGCGCCGCATACATCTGACGGACGCCCACGTGGCCGGGGAGGGGCACCCCGGCCACGTGGCCACACGCTGCTGCACCTCAACCCACACCCACACCGACGTGAAGGACTGAACGCACCATGGCCGACTACGTTCTCGCCATCGACCAGGGGACCACGAGCTCCCGGGCCATCGTCTTCAACCACTCCGGGGAGATCGTCTCCACCGGCCAGCTCGAGCACGACCAGATCTTCCCGCGCGCGGGGTGGGTGGAGCACAACCCGGAGCAGATCTGGAACAACGTCCGCGAGGCCGTGGGCCTCGCCCTGACCCGGGCGAACGTCACCTACCAGGACATCGCCGCCGTCGGGATCACGAACCAGCGCGAGACAGCGGTCGTGTGGGACAAGACCACCGGGAAGCCCGTCTACAACGCCATCGTCTGGCAGGACACCCGGACGCAGAAGATCGTCGAGGAGCTCGGCGGCTCCGACGGCCCCGAGAAGTACAAGTCGGTCGTCGGTCTCCCGCTCGCGACCTACTTCTCCGGCCCCAAGGTCAAGTGGATCCTCGACAACGTCGAGGGCGCCCGCGAGGCCGCCGAGCGCGGCGACCTGCTGTTCGGCAACACCGACACGTGGACGCTGTGGAACCTCACGGGCGGCGTCAACGGCGGCGTGCACGTCACCGACGTGACCAACGCGTCGCGCACCATGCTCATGGACCTCGACACCCTCTCGTGGCGCGAGGACATCGCCGCCGACATGGGCATCCCCCTGTCGATGCTCCCGGAGATCAAGTCGTCCTCCGAGGTGTACGGGCACGGGCGCCAGCAGGGCCTCCTGCCGGGCGTGCCGATCGCCGGCATCCTCGGCGACCAGCAGGCCGCCACGTTCGGCCAGGCGTGCTTCGAGGTCGGGCAGGCCAAGAACACGTACGGCACCGGCAACTTCATGCTGCTCAACACCGGGACCGAGAAGGTCATGAGCGAGAACGGCCTGCTCACGACCGTCTGCTACAAGATCGGCGACCAGCCCGTCCGCTACGCGCTCGAGGGCTCCATCGCCGTCACCGGCTCGCTCATCCAGTGGCTGCGCGACAACCTCGGCATGTTCGAGGACGCACCCGACGTCGAGTGGCTCGCCGGGAAGGTCGAGGACAACGGCGGCGCGTACTTCGTGCCCGCGTTCTCCGGCCTCTTCGCCCCGTACTGGCGGCCCGACGCGCGCGGCGCGCTCGTCGGCCTCACCCGGTACGTCAACCGCAACCACATCGCGCGCGCCGCACTCGAGGCGACGGCCTTCCAGACGCGCGAGGTGCTCGACGCCATGAACGCGGACTCCGGCGTCGACCTCACCGAGCTGCGCGTCGACGGCGGCATGGTCGCCAACGAGCTGCTCATGCAGTTCCAGGCCGACCAGCTCGGCGTCGACGTCGTGCGCCCCAAGGTCGCGGAGACCACCGCGCTCGGCGCCGCGTACGCCGCCGGCATCGCCGTCGGGTTCTGGCAGGGCGAGCAGGACGTCATCGACAACTGGGCCGAGGACAAGCGGTGGAGCCCGTCGATGGACGACTCCGAGCGCGAGCGCCTCTACCGGAACTGGAAGAAGGCCGTGACGAAGACGTTCGAGTGGGTGGACGAGGACGTCGAGCAGTAGTCCCTCTCTCGACGGAGGTCCCGCCTTCCGGAGGGGGTGGGGTGGTGTCGCCGGTCGTGGCGACACCACCCCACCCCCTCTTCGCGCGTCGCCTCTCGTGCGGGGCGTGCCCCCACGTCCGGAGAGGCGACCAGGGCGCGGGTGTCAGCCGAGGCTGAGGGGGAGGCGGGTCGCCAGGGGGCCCAGCGCAGCTCGCTCCGCGGCCGTCGGGGCGCGGCGCCCCGTCACGACGCGCAGGGCGTCCGGGTCCGCGAGGGACGGCGGGACCGGCGCGCCCAGGAGGGCCTCGAGGAGCGTGCGCGACGCCGCGAGCGTGGCCTCGGGCGGTCCGGCCGCGGACGGCAGGTGCGCGACGAGGTCGAGGTGGTGCACGGTCCACTCCAGGACGTACGCGTCCAGGAAGTCGCGGACGGTGAGCGTCTCCCCCTGCGTCCCGACGACGGCCGTCGGGTCCGCGAGCCCCGCCGCACGTCCCGCGGCGGCGAGGAGGTCGTCGACGTGGTGCCGCAGGGCGCCCGGCAGCCCGTAGGCCGCCGCGAGCCGCGCGACGAGGCGGCCGTGGGGGTCGGGGTGCGCCTCGGCCTCGCCCGCACGCCAGTACGCGACCGCGTCGACGGTCGGCTCCGCGTCCTCCGGGGTCACCAGGGTGACGAGGACGTCCTGCGCGCCGATGGTCAGGTGGCAGACGAGGTCGCGCACCAGCCACCCGGCGCAGCCCGACGGCCGCTCCCAGTCGTCGTCCGCGAGGTCGTCCACGGCGTCCTGCAGGGCGGTCACCGCCTGGGTGAAGAGGAGCATCCCGGCACGCTAGCCCCGCCGCCGAGGCCGGACAAGGGGTCGCCGCGGTCCCCCCGCCGCGTGGGCGTCGCGCCCGACCGGCGCCGTCCCCGGCGACTAGGGTGAACCGGGTGAGCGTCGTGCGCGAGACCAGCTACACCGTCCCCGGGATCCACGTCACCGACCGCGAGCTCGAGGTGCCGCTCGTCTGGGGCGACGACGGCGACCCGCGCCGCCTGACGCTGTTCGTGCGCGAGCTCGTCGACCCCGTGCGCCGTCGGGACGACCTGCCGCTGCTCGTCTTCCTCCAGGGCGGCCCGGGCGGCAAGGGGCCGCGCCCCACCGGCCCCGACGGCTGGGTCGGCACGGCGCTCGAGACGCACCGGGTGGTGCTGCTCGACCAGCGGGGCACCGGGCGGTCGTCGGCCGTGCGGGGCGCGGCGCTCGCGGCCCGCGGGTCGGGCGCCGCCCAGGCCGACCACCTGTCGCACTTCCGCGCCGACGCGATCGTCGCGGACGCGGAGCACGTGCGACGCACGGTCTACGGCGGCCGGCGCTGGTCCTCGCTCGGGCAGTCCTACGGCGGGTTCCTCACCATGACCTACCTGTCCCGGGCGCCCGAGGCCCTCGACGCGTGCTACGTGACGGGCGGGCTCCCGGGTCTGACGGCGGACGCGCGCGAGGTCTACCGCCGCACCCAGCCGCGCGTCGTCGCGAAGAACGCCGCGTACCGCGAGCGGTATCCCGACGACGCGGCCCGGCTCGCGCGCGCCGCGGACCGCCTGGCGGTGGGCGACGTGCGTCTGCCCGACGGCGACGTGCTCACCGTCCGCCGGCTCCAGTCGCTCGGCATGGACCTCGGGATGAAGCCGGGGCCCGAGCGCATCCACTGGGTCGTGGACGAGGCGTTCGACGCGGACGCGCCGGACGAGCTCACCGACACGTTCCTCGCGGAGGTCGCCGCGGCGACGTCGTTCCGCACGAACCCGCTCTACGCGGTGCTGCACGAGTCGATCTACGCGCAGTCCGGCACCGGAGCCACCGCGTGGGCGGCGGAGGCCGTCCGTGCCGAGGACCCCGCGTTCGACCCCGCGGCCCGGCCGCTGCTGCTCACGGGCGAGATGATCTACCCCTGGATGTTCGACGAGGTCGCCGCGCTGCGGCCGTTCCGCGCGGCGGCGGAGGCGCTCGCCGCCCGCGACGACTGGCCGGACCTGTACGACCTCGACGTGCTCGCCCGCAACGAGGTGCCCGTCGAGGCGGCGGTCTACCACGACGACATGTTCGTCGACGCGGGCCTCTCGCTCGAGACCGCGGCCCGCGTGGGCAACGTCCGCACCTGGGTCACCAACGAGTTCGAGCACGACGGCCTGCGCACGGGCGACGTCCTCGCCCGCCTCCGAGACCGCCTCGCCGCCCGAGGCGGCCCCCTCCCCACATGACCCCACCTTGCTGTGGGCGTGAAATGGGCTCGGTTGTCTGGCGGTCACCCAGCGCAATTGACTCCCAACGCCGGGGGCCGGGGAACA
>NZ_JBHJYJ010000001.1:250201-268322 GCF_042269845.1 Cellulosimicrobium sp. NPDC055967
TGGGCGTGAAATGGGCTCGGTTGAAGCGCTTCAACCGAGCCCATTTCACGCCCACAGCGGGTGACGGGTCACGACGGGGCGTGCTTGGCCAGGAATGCGTAGACCTCTGTCGCGTCGACGCCCGGGAACGCGCCGGACGGGAGCGCGGAGAGCACGTGCTGGTGCATGCGGGCGCTCGGCCACGACGCGTCCTCCCAGCGCGTCGCCGCGTCGGCGGCGGGGCGGCGGCAGCACGACTCGTCCGGGCACGACGACTGGCGCCGCACGGTCGTGTCCCGGCCGCGGAACCACTTCGCCGACGCGAAGGGCACCCCGACGGCGATCGAGAACTGGCCGGTCGTCGTCGTGCCGGTCTGGGTCGAGCACCAGAACGTCCCGGCGGGCGTGTCCGTGTACTGGTACGACTCCTGCGCGCGGTCGCGGCGCGTGAACGCCTCCCGGACGGCCCACCGTCGGCAGACCATCTGGCCCTCGATCGCGCCGGTCACGTCGGCGGGCAGGGGCAGCCCGTCGTTCTCGTACCCCCGGAACAGCGCGCCGTCGTCGCCCACGCGCAGGAAGTGCAGCGGGATACCGAGGTGCACCGTCGCGAGGTTCGTGAAGCGCTGCGCCGCGGCCTCGTGCGTCACGCCGAACGCGTCGCGGAGGTCCTCGACCGCGAGGTCCTTCTCGCGCTTGCGCCGCTCGAGGAACTCGACGGCGGCGGACTGCGGGATGAGGCAGCACGCCGCGAAGTACGTGATCTCGACGCGCTGGCGCAGGAACTCCGCGTACGAGCGCGGCCGCTCGTGCCCGAGGACGCGGTGCGCGATGGCCTGGAGGGCGAGCGAGCGCAGCCCGTGGCCGCCGGGGATCGACGCCGGCGGCAGGTAGATGCGCCCGTTCTCCAGGTCCGTGACGGTGCGCGTCGAGTGCGGCAGGTCGTCCACGTGCCAGATGGTGAAGCCGAGCTGCTCCGCCATGCGCGCGACCGTCCGGTGGGTCAGCGCGCCGACGGTGTACCCGGCCGCGCGGGCCATCTCCTCCGCGAGGGCCTCGATCTCCGGGTAGTAGTTGTCGCGCGCCTGGCGCTCGAGGCGGAGCTCGGTGTTCGCGCGCCGCGCCTCCTCCGGGGTCGCGACGGCCTCCGTCGCGCGGCGCTGGAGCTCGGCGTGCAGCCCGACGAGGTTCTCCAGGACGGGGAGCGGGAGCTTCTGGCTCGCCTTCACGGACGGCAGGCCCAGCCCGGCGAACAGCGGCCCGCGCTGCGCGCGGTCCAGCGCGATCTCCAGGGCGGCCCGGCGCGACGGCGGCTCGTCGGCGAGCAGGTCGGTCACGGGGACGTCGAGCGCCTGGGCGAGGTGCTGCAGGAGCGACAGGCGCGGCTCGCGGCGCCCGTTCTCGATCATCGACAGCAGGCTCGGGGCGGTGCCGACCGCCGCTCCGAGCGCGTCGAGCGTGAGCCCGCGGGCCGTGCGGAAGTGGCGCAGCCGGCGCCCGAGCGTGATGAGGTCCGCCTGCGGCGCGGCCGGCACGGGCTCGTCGGGGCCGCGGCCGGGCGGGGTGCGCGGAGGCACGCGGGGCTGCGAGCTGGTCACCCCTTGACAGTACGTCAAGATCCACGGATCTTCACAGCGTTCCGGTGGGAAAGTTCGTGCGCTGCTGCGTGAGGGTGGAAGGAGCACGAGGCCACCGCCGACCCCAGGGAGCACCCTCATGACCACCGCCGCCCGCACCGCCCGCACGCGCCGCACGCGGTCCGCCGCGCTGCTCGACGACGTGGAGACCGACCTCGCCGGTCTCCGGGCGCCGTCCGGCACGACCTCCGGCTCCGCCGTCGGCTCGCCGGACGGCGACCCGCGCCCCCGCGACGCCCGCGCGTGGGTGCGCGAGATCGCGAACCTCACCGAGCCCGACGCGATCGTGTGGTGCGACGGCTCCGCGGCCGAGAAGCAGCGGCTCACCGACCTGCTCGTCGACGCCGGGACGCTGCTCCCCCTCGATCCCGCCCTGCGGCCGGGCAGCTACCTCGCGCGGTCCGACCCGAGCGACGTCGCGCGCGTCGAGTCGCGCACCTTCATCTGCTCGCGCGCCGAGGTCGACGCCGGCCCGACGAACAACTGGCGCGAGCCCGCGGCGATGCGCGCCGAGCTGCGCGGGGTGTTCGACGGCTCGATGCGCGGCCGGACCATGTACGTCGTCCCGTTCTCGATGGGGCCGGTCGGCGGGCCGATCTCGCAGGTCGGCATCGAGGTCACCGACTCGCCGTACGTCGTCCTGAGCATGGGGATCATGACGCGCGTCGGCCAGGAGGTCATGGACCTGATCGACGCCGGCGCCCCGTTCGTCCCGGCCGTCCACTCGGTGGGCGCGCCCCTGGTCGACGACACGGGCGCGGTCCGCGAGGACGTGCCGTGGCCGTGCAACGACACGAAGTACATCGTCCACTTCCCCGAGACGCGCGAGATCTGGTCCTACGGCTCCGGGTACGGCGGCAACGCGCTCCTCGGCAAGAAGTGCTTCGCGCTGCGCATCGCGTCCGCGATGGCGCGCGACGAGGGCTGGCTCGCCGAGCACATGCTGCTCATCCGGGCGACGTCGCCCGAGGGCCGTGCGTACCACCTCGCCGCCGCGTTCCCGTCGGCGTGCGGCAAGACGAACCTCGCGATGCTGCGACCGACGATCCCCGGCTGGACGGTCGAGACCATCGGCGACGACATCGCGTGGCTGCGCCCCGGCCCCGACGGCCGCCTGCGCGCCATCAACCCCGAGGCGGGCTTCTTCGGCGTCGCGCCCGGCACCGGCGTCGAGACCAACCCGGCCGCCGTCGAGACGTTCGCGCGCGACACGATCTTCACGAACGTCGCACTCACCGACGACGGCGACGTGTGGTGGGAGGGCCTGACCCCCGAGCCGCCCGCGCACCTGATCGACTGGACCGGCCAGGACTGGACGCCCGACGCCGGCCGTCCCGCCGCGCACCCGAACTCGCGGTTCACCGTCTCCGCCGCGCAGTGCCCGACGATCGCCGACTCGTGGGAGGACCCCGAGGGCGTCCCGATCGACGCGATCGTGTTCGGCGGGCGCCGCGCGAGCAACGTGCCCCTCGTCGCGCAGGCGTACGGCTGGGAGCACGGCGTGTTCATGGGCGCCACCATCTCCTCCGAGCAGACGGCCGCCGCCGAGGGCACCGTCGGCGCCCTGCGCCGCGACCCGTTCGCGATGCTGCCCTTCTGCGGCTACAACATGGCCGACCACTGGGCGCACTGGCTGCGCGTCGGTGCATCGCTCGACCCGGACAAGCGGCCGAAGATCTTCCAGGTCAACTGGTTCCGCAAGGACGCCGACGGCCGCTTCCTGTGGCCCGGGTTCGGCGAGAACTCGCGCGTGGTGGCGTGGATCGCGGCGCAGGTCGACCGCTCGCGCGGCGTGCGCACCGACTCCGGCGCCGTGAAGAGCCCCGTCGGCCTGCTCCCCGCGCCGGGCGCGCTCGAGCTCGGCGGCCTCCACATGGACGACGGCGACCTCGACGCCCTGTTCGACGTCTCGCCCGAGCAGTGGCTCGCCGAGGCCGAGCTGACCGCCGAGTTCTTCGACACGTTCGGCAACCGCGTGCCCGACGAGCTCTGGGCGCAGCTCGCCCGGCTGCGGGACCGGCTCGGCGCGTAGCCCCCGCCGAGAGCCGCCCGACCGATGCGCTCCGGTTCGAGCGCTGCACTCCCCCGTGCAGCACTCGAACCGGAGCGCATCGTCCGGCGCGGGACGCGTCGCCGTCAGTACGCCGTGCCCATGAGGTCGCGGACGTCGGCGAGGGTGCGGTCCGCGATGGTGTTCGCGCGGGCGTTGCCCTCGCGGAGCACGTCGAGGGGGTCGGGGCCGTCGCCCGCGGCGAGCGCGCGGCGTCGGTCCCGCAGCGGACGCAGGTGCTCGACGAGCGCCTCGGTCACCACCTGCTTGAGCCGTCCCGCGCCCGCCGCTCCGACCTCGTCCGCGAGCGCCTCCGGCGTCGTCCCGGCCGCGAACGCGCCGAGCGTGAGGAGGTTCGCGACCTCCGGGCGGCGCTCGGGCTCGTAGGTGACGTGCCGCTCGGAGTCGGTGCGGTGGCGGCGGACGAAGCGCGCGGTCGCGTCCTCGTCGTCGCGCAGCTCCAGCGCGTTGCCCGCGGACTTGCTCATCTTGCGACCGTCCGTGCCGAGCACGGTGGGGGCGGGCGCGAGCAGCACGTCGGGCTCGGGGAAGTACGGCGCCGCGGCGGCGTAGCGCTGGTTGAAGCGGCGTGCGACGGTGCGCGTGAGCTCGACGTGCGGGAGCTGGTCCTGCCCGCCGGGCACGAGGTTGCCGTGGCAGAACAGGATGTCGGCGGCCTGGTGCACGGGGTAGGTGAACAGCAGGCCGCTCATGGGCCGTCCCTGCCGGGCCGCGGCGGCGACGGCCTCGGCCTTCACGGTCGGGTTGCGCTCGATCTCGGCCGTCGTGACGAGGCTGAGGAACGGCAGCAGGAGCTGGTTGAGGGCCGGGACCGCGGAGTGCGTGAAGATCGTCGTGCGCGCGGGGTCGATCCCCGCGGCGAGGTAGTCGAGCACGACCTCCCGCACGGTGGCGGGCAGGTCGCCGGCGTCGTCACGGTCGGTGATGACCTGGTAGTCGGCGACGACGAGCACGACCTCCACGCCGTCGTCCTGGAGCCGCACGCGGTTGGCGAGCGTGCCGAGGTAGTGGCCGAGGTGCAGCGCGCCGGTCGGGCGGTCGCCGGTGAGGACGCGGTACCCGGACGGGTCGGTCGCGAGGCGGGCCTCGATCTGCGCGGACCGCTCGCGCGCTGCGGCGACGGACGCGGTGGACGACGGCGCGGCTCCGGCCGCGGGGCGGGTCGCCTCGGCGACGGCGAGGGTCGTGGTCATGGTGGCTCTCCTTCGGTGGGGAGCCGCGCGCCGCGTGCCCGGTCGGGTGGGCCCGGACGTGACGACGTCCCGGCTGCGGCGCGCAGCTCGGGACGTGGGCAGGACTGGTCACGGCTGCGGGGGCAGCCACCACCAGCTCTGCGTGATCATGCGTCCACCTTACGCCGCGGGCCTCGCAGGGACGGAGCCCGGGTCAGGTCGCGCGGCGGGGAGCCCGGTCCGGGGGCACGGCCCGGCGGGCCGGGAGCGTCGCGATGGCGACCCCGGCGAGGCAGAGCGCGCCGCCCGCGAGAGTGACGGCCGCGGGGACCTCGGCGAGCACGAGCCAGGACAGCACGACGACGAGCGGCGGGACCAGGTACGTCGTCGCGGCGGCGCGGCCCGCGCTGAGGCGGGAAAGGGCGTACCCCCACGTCGTGAAGGCGACCGCCGTCGAGCCGAGGCCGAGCAGCACGACGGCCCACGTCGACGACGGCGGCGCCGCGGCGGTGTCGGCCGCGAGCGCCGGGGCGAGCGGGAGGAGGGCGGTGCGCCCCGACCTCGCCCACGAGGCGCTCCGGCTCGCGCGCGTCCTCGCCGGACTGGTCCCCGACGAGCACGAGGCCCACGCGCTGGTCGCCCTCCTCGAGCTCACCGCCGCGCGGTTCCCCGCCCGCACCACGCCCGACGGCGACCCCGTGCTGCTCGCCGACCAGGACCGACGGCGGTGGGACCGGTCCGCGATCCGGCGTGGCCGCGCGGCGCTGGCCCACGCCGACGCGGTCGGGCCGCCCGGTCACGGGCGCGGCGCCTACGGTCTCCAGGCCGCGATCGCCGAGTGCCACGCGGTGGCCCCGTCGGTCGAGAAGACGGACTGGGATCGCGTCGTCCTGCTCTACGAGGCGCTGGGACGGCTCGCGCCGTCGCCCGTCGTCGAGCTCAACCGGGCCGTCGCGGTCGCGATGGCGCACGGTCCGGCGGCGGCGCTGCCGATCGTCGACGAGCTCGTCGCGACCGACCGTCTGCCCGGGTTCCACCTCCTGCCGAGCGTGCGCGCGGAGCTGCTCGGCCGCCTGGGCCGCGTCGAGGAGGCCCGCGCGGAGTACGCGCTCGCGGTGCGGCTCTGCCCGAACGCCCGCGAGCAGGACCTGCTGCGCCGCAAGGCGGCCGCGCTCGGCACGTGAGGCGCTACGACGCGTCGGACGCCGTGTACGACCTGCCCGGCCAGTACGGCCACTCCTCGAAGTGCGCGACGCGCCCGTCCGGGGCGAACCGGAGCACCCAGAGGTCGCGGTACTCCTGCTCCTGGGGCGCGAGGTACCGGACCTCGAGGCGCACGACGGCGTCCGGCCCGTCCACCGCGACGGGCTCCGCGGTCACGGTGAACGTCGCCCCCTCGTCCGCGGTCCAGAAGCCGCGGATCGCGTCGTGGCCGCGCAGGGGCTCGTCGTCGTAGGGCGAGCGCAGGTACGTCGCGTCCGGGGTGAACAGGCGCTCGACGGCGGTCGTGTCGTTCGCGCGCCACGCCTCCTCGTACGCGGCGACCCAGGCCATCACGGCCTCGCGGTGGACGGCCTCAGCCACGGGAGCCTCCTCGATCGTTCGTCGACGGCCCCACCGACGCTACCCGTCCCGCGACGCTGCGAGAATCGGTGCGTGAGCGAGACCCCCGACCCCCGCACCGACTGGCGGCCGCACGTCGCCGACCCAGCCGCCCGACCGCCGTCGACCCTGCCCCACGTGGTGTTCTTCGAGCCGCGCATCCCCGGCAACACGGGCAACGCGATCCGGCTCGCGGCGGTGACCGGGGCACGTCTGCACCTCGTCGAGCCGCTCGGGTTCGACCTGGACGAGCCCAAGCTGCGCCGCGCGGGCCTGGACTACCACGACCTCGCGTCCGTCGAGGTCCACGCGGACCTGGACGGCGCGCTCGCGACCCTTCCCGGCCGGGTCTTCGCGTTCACGACGCGCGCGACGACGTCGTTCACCGACGTGACCTACCGGCCGGACGACGTCCTGCTGTTCGGCCCCGAGCCCACGGGCCTGCCCGACGACGTGCTGGCCCACGAGCGCATCACGGACCAGCTCAAGATCCCCATGCTCCCCGGGCGCCGCTCGCTCAACCTCACCAACGCGGCGTCGATCGCCGTCTACGAGGCGTGGCGGCAGACGGGGTTCGCCGGCGGCGCGTAAGGGAAAGCACGTACCTGGTGAAGGTCAAAGTTACGTACTCCTCGAGTTGCTGGCAGGGCTGCACCACGGTGAACTGTGGCCGAGCCGATCCCGGCCTTCACACCTGAGCAAAGGAGCTCCATGCGAACCATCCGACTGCGCGCCCTGGCCGTCTCCGCCCTCGCTGCCGCCGCCGTCGCGATCGCGCCCTCGGCGAGCGCGGCCCCCTACGACGGCGGCGTGTGCTCGTTCGACGTCACCCGGTCCGGGAACGTCTTCACCGTCAGCGCGGGCACGTGCGACTGGGTGCTGCTCGAGGTGTACGGCTACGCCTACGGGATGAACCTCAACCGCTCGGTCTCGACGACGAGCGTCGCGTCGGTGACGATCGAGGGACCGGTGTGGGGCGTGACCGGCGCTGCCGCGGTGGGCCGCAAGGGTGGCGTGACGGGACCCGTCGTCCGCGTGCTCTGACCACCCCTACCCCGGTGGTGTGGGCATGAAATGGGCCTGGTCTCCTGACGGAGACCAGGCCCATTTCATGCCCGCAGTGCGGGGTTGACGGTCCGGTCAGACGAGGTCGCGGACCGCTGCGTACTGGTCGCGGATCGCCGGGACCGGGTCGGCCTCGACCACCGTGGCCGACGACGCGGCCCAGGTGGGCGGCGCGACGTCCGCCCCCGGGCCGGCCTTGTGCGCGGCGAGGACCCACGCGGCCTGGCGCGCGGCGCCGTCGGCCACGTACTCGCCGGGCTCGGGGACCGTGACGGGCAGGCCGAGGACCTGCGGCGCGATGCGCCGGACCGCCTCGGACTGCGCGCCGCCGCCGATGAGCTGCACGCGCTCGACCCGGACGCCGAGCGCCCGCAGCGCGTCGAGCCCGTCCGCGAGGCCGCACAGCATGCCCTCGACGTACGCGCGCGCGAGGTGCTCCGGCGTCGACGTGCCGAGCCGGATCCCGTGCAGCGTGCCCGACGCGTCCGGACGGTTGGGCATGCGCTCGCCCTCCAGGTACGGCACGAGCACGAGCCCGTCCGCGCCGGGGGGCGCCTGGAGCGCGAGCCGCGACAGCCCCGCGTGGTCGACGCCGAGGACGGCGCGCGCCGCGTCGAGCACGCGGCTCGCGTTGAGCGTCACCGCGAGCAGCAGGTACCGACCCGTCGCGTCGGAGAACCCGTTGACGAGGCCCGACCCGTCGGCGGTGCGGTCGTCGGTCACCGCGGACACGACGCCCGACGTGCCGATCGACACCGCCACGTCGCCCGCGACCATGCCGAGGCCGAGGGCCGCGCCCGCGTTGTCGCCCGCGCCGGGGCCGAGGAGCGTGCCGCCCTCGACGGCGCTGCCTGCGACCGAGGCGTGCGCGACGCCCGCCACGGCCGACGGCGCGACGACGCGCGGCAGCACGACGTCCGTCCGCCCGAACGCGAGCTCCAGCAGGTCGAGGCGGTACGCGCCCCGTCCGTCGTCACCGTCGCCGCGGGTCGCGTCGTAGTACCCCGTGCCCGACGCGTCGGACGCGTCGGTGACGAGCGCGTCGAGGTCCGGGCCGAGCGGCGCGGACTCGTCGCCCGCCGGGCCGTACCCGGCGATGCGCCACGTGAGCCAGTCGTGCGGCAGCGCGACGGCGGCGACGCGCGCCGCGTTCTCGGGCTCGGCGTCGCGCAGCCAGCGCAGCTTGGTCACGGTGAGCGAGGCGACCGGCACCGACCCGATCGCGTCGGCCCACGCCTGCGCGCCGGCCTCGGTCGCGGACTCGACCCGGTCGTGGGCGTCGGGGACGCCCTCGGCGAGGCGGGCCTCGCCGAGCTCACGGATCAGGTCGCGCGCCGCGGGCGCCGAGCGCGTGTCGTTCCACAGGAGCGCGTCGCGCACCACGTTCCCGTCCGCGTCGAGCGCGACGAGCCCGTGCTGCTGGCCGCCGACGGCGAGCGCCGCGACGTCGTCGAGCCCGCCCGCCGCGGAGGCGGCCTCGCGGAACGCGGCCCACCACGCGTCGGGGTGGACCTCCGTGCCGTCGGGGTGCTTGGCCGAGCCCGTGCGCACGAGGGCGCCCGTCGCGGCGTCGCGCACGACGACCTTGCAGGACTGCGTGGACGTGTCGACGCCGGCGACGAGCGTGCGCTCGCCGCCGGCGTCGGACGTCCGGGCGTCGGTCGTCACCTCAGCCGATCAGGTGCTCGAGCGCGAGCTGGTTGAGGCGCACGAAGCCGAAGTCGCGGTTCGCCGCGGCGTCGACGTCGAAGTCCTCGTACGCGCTGCGGTCCGCGAGCAGGTCGGCGACGGACTCGCCCTCGCCGAGCGTGGACTGGCCGAGCTCGAACACGCCGGAGTGCGCGAACGCCTCCTGGACGCGGCTGTCGGCGCGGTACGCCGCGGCCTTGCGCGCGAGCAGGCGGTAGGTCTCCATGTTGGCGCGCGCGGAGTCCCACACGCCGACCTCGTTCTCGGTGCGCGACGGCTTGTAGTCGAAGTGGCGCGGGCCCGTGTACGTGGGGCCGCCGTTCGGGAAGCCGTTCTCGAGCAGGTCGACCGTGAAGAACGCCGAGAGCAGGTCGCCGTGGCCGAACACGAGGTCCTGGTCGAACTTGATCGAGCGCTGGCCGTTGAGGTCGATGTGGAAGAGCTTGCCCGCCCACAGCGCCTGCGCGAGGCCGTGCGTGTAGTTGAGGCCCGCCATCTGCTCGTGGCCCGTCTCCGGGTTGAGGCCCACGATGTCGCCGTTGTCGAGCTTGGCGATGAGGCCGAGCGCGTGGCCGATGGTCGGCAGGAAGATGTCGCCGCGGGGCTCGTTCGGCTTGGGCTCGAGCGCGATCTTGAGGTCGTAGCCCTTCTCCTTGATGTACGCCGCCGTGAGGTCGAGGCCCTCGGCGTAGCGCTCGTGCGCGGAGTGCAGGTCCTTGGCGCCGTCGTACTCGGTGCCCTCGCGGCCACCCCACATGACGAACGTCTTGGCGCCCAGCTCGGCCGTGAGGTCGACGTTGCGCAGCACCTTGCGCAGCGCGTAGCGGCGCACGCCGCGGTCGTTCGACGTGAGGCCGCCGTCCTTGAACACGGGGTGGCTGAACAGGTTCGTCGTCACCATCTCGATGACCAGGCCCGTGTCCTGCGCCGCCTGGCGCACGGAGTCGAGGCGCTTGGTGCGCTCGGCGTCGTCCGCGCCGAACGGCACGACGTCGTCGTCGTGGAACGTGAAGCCCCACGCGCCGAGGTCGGCCAGGCGGCGCACGGACTCGGCCGGGTCGAGCGCGGGACGGCTCGCGCTGCCGAACTGGTCCTGCGCGGTCCAGCCCACGGTCCACAGACCGAAGGAGAAGTTGATGTCTGCGTCGTGCCGGGTGGTCTCGTCGGCCACGGTGGTCTCCTCGTCGAGAGGGCCGTGACGCGGTCCTCGCGTCGACGGCCTATTTTTGTCTTACGGATGAACTTATCCGCCCGGGTCGGTAAGGTCAAGACCGTGAACCGCAGCGTCGCGACCCGCACGGGTCCCCCAGCAGCACGGCAGGCCACGCTGCGCGAGCACAACCTCGCCCTCGTCGCCCGCGCGGTCTTCGAGTCCGCCCACCCCTGCTCGCGCGCCGACATCGCCGCGGCGAGCGGCCTCACGCGCGCGACCGTCTCGACCCTCGTGGACCGGCTCGTCGCCGCGGGCATCGTCGCCGAGCTCCCGCCGGCGACCCCGCAGCGCGCCGGACGGCCCGCCGTCCCCCTCGCGCCCGCGCCGCACTCGCTCGTCGGGCTCGGCCTCGAGGTCAACGTCGACTACCTCGGCGGCCGCGTGCTCGACCTCACCGGCGCCGTCGTCGCCGAGCACGTCGACCCGGACGACCTGCACGACAGCGACCCCGCCGAGGTGCTCGCCCGGCTCGGTCGCATCGCGCAGGACCTCCTCGCGACCGTCCGCGCCGACGGCATGACGGTCGCGGGAGCCCGCCTCGCCCTCCCCGGCCTCGTCGACACGCGCGCCGGACGGCTCGAGGTCGCGCCTAACCTCGGCTGGTCCCACCTCGACCCCGTCCGCCTCCTCGGCCTCGACCCGGACGTCCCCGTCGAGATCGGCAACGAGGCCAAGCTCGCCGCGCTCGCCCAGGCGAGCCGCGGCGTCGTGCCCGACGACGCGACCGAGCCCGCACCGTCCACCTACCTCTACGTGTCGGGCGACGTCGGCATCGGCTCCGCGATCGTCGTCGACCGCCGGCTCTTCCACGGCCGCCACGGCTGGACCGGCGAGGTCGGGCACGTCGTCGTGGACCCGCGCGGCCCACGCTGCCGCTGCGGCGCGACCGGCTGCCTCGAGCAGTACGCGGGCAAGGACGCGCTCCTGCGCGGTGCGGGCCTGCCGGTCGACGCCCCCACCGAGACGCTCGTCGCCGCGCTCGACGCCGCGGAGCCCGCCGCGCTCGCCGTCGTCGAGCAGGCCGGGACCGCGCTCGGCAGCGCGCTCGCCGACTACGTGAACCTCGTCGACATCGACACCGTCCTGCTCGGCGGCATCTACCCCGCGCTCCTGCCGTACCTGCGCGGCGCGGCCGAGGCCGAGCTGCGCACGCGCGTCCTCGCCGCCCCGTGGACGGACGTCGTCCTGCTCCCCGCCCCGGTCGGCGACCACGCGGCCCTCACCGGCGGCGCGCGCGAGGTCCTGCGCGCCGTCGTCGAGGACCCGAGCGCCTGGGTCGCCGAGGACTGATCCCCGGGCGCGCGCCGGTGGTGCGCGCCCAGGGGCCCGCGTCAGGCCAGGTCGAGCCCGACCGCCGCCCACGAGAGCGCCGGGAGCGTCAGCCGCACCTCGCCATCCTCGACGCGCGCGCCGAGCGGCACGGGGCGGACGGGCTGCGCGTCCCGCGTGTTGGTCACGAACCGGTCGTGCCCCTCGGGGACCGTCAGCACGACGGCGTCGCGCACCGCCCGCACCCCGCCCGCGGCGAGCGTGACCTCGACAGGGTGCTCCGGGTCACGGTTCACGCAGAACACCTCGACACGACCGTCGGCGGTCGTCGTCGCGGAGACGTCGACGACGGGCACGTCGCCGTACGCGGCGGTCGGGACGGTCGGGCAGTCCGCGGCGACGCGCAGCGCGGCGCCCCGCGCACGGGCGGCCGTGATCGCGAAGGGCCAGAAGATGGTCTGCCGCCACGCGTCGGTGTCGGGCTCGGTGCGGATCGGCGCGATGACGTTGACGAGCTGCGCCTGGTTCGCCATCGAGACCCGGTCCGCGTGCCGGACGAGCGAGTTGAGCAGGCTCCCGACGACGACGGCGTCCGCCACCGCGTACTCGTCCTCGATGATCCGCGGCGCGACGTTCCACGCGCCCGTCAGCAGCGGCTCCTTGTCCCGCTCGTTGAAGCGGTCGAGGTACCACACGTTCCACTCGTCGACGCTGATGCCGAGCCGCCGACCCTGCATCCGGTCGCCGAGCGCCGCCTCCTCCTCGTCGAGGATCTCCGCGACGGTCGCGATGTAGCGGTCGAGCCCGACGCCGGACGCGAGGAAGGAGGGCAGGTCGCCCGGGGTCTCCTCGTAGTAGGCGTGCAGCGACACGTGGTCGACGAGCCCGGCGGTCTGGCGGACCACCTCGCGCTCCCAGTCCCCGAACGTCGGCTGGTCGGCCGACGACGACCCCGCCGCGACGAGCTCGACCGTCGGGTCGACGAAGCGCATCAGCCGCGCGGTCTCGGCCGCGAGCCGGCCGTACTCGTGGGCCGTCTTGTGGCCGATCTGCCAGTCGCCGTCCATCTCGTTGCCGAGGCACCACAGGCGGAAGCCGAACGGGTCCGGCGCGCCGTTCGCCCGACGCTCGTCGGACAGCGCGGTACCGCCCGGGTGGTTGCAGTACTCGAGGAGCTGCGCCGCCTCGGCCGCGCCGCGCGTGCCGAGGTTGACCGCCATCATGACCTCGAGCCCCGCGCGCTCGGCCCACCCGGCGAACTCGTGCAGCCCGACCTGGTTGGTCTCGATGCTGTGCCAGGCGGCGTCCAGCCGGACCGGGCGCTGCTCGCGCGGGCCGACGGAGTCCTCCCACCGGAAACCGGAGACGAAGTTCCCGCCCGGGTAGCGCACGACCGTCGCACCCAGCTCGCGCACGAGCTCGAGCACGTCGCCGCGGAAGCCGTCGGCGTCGGCCGAGGGGTGCCCGGGGTCGTGGATCCCCCCGTACACGCAGCGCCCCATGTGCTCGACGAACGTGCCGAACAGCCGCGGAGAGACGGCGCCCACGGCGTCGTCCGGATCGATCTGGATGCGTGCGTGGGTCATGGTCCTCGTCTCGTGGGTCGGTGCCGACGGGTCGACGGCGGGGCTCTGCGGTGCGCGGGCGACGCTCAGCGACGTGTGGCCGCGGCGGGCGGGGGTGCGGTGCTCGCGCGCTCGACGAGACGGGTGGGCACGAGCCGCGTCCCGGTCTCGGCGACGCCGTCGTGCACCTGGCGCAGGACCTGCTCGACGCACCGACGCCCCACCTCGGCGAAGTCCTGGTGGACGGTCGTCAGGGGCGGCAGGAACTCGCTCGACTCGGGCAGGTCGTCGAACCCGACGACGCTCACGTCCTGCGGCACGCGCCGGCCCGCGTCGTGCAGGGCGCGCACGAGCCCGAGCGCCATCTGGTCGTTCGCGACGAACACCGCGGTCACGTCGTCGTCCTCGGCGAGCCGCCGCCCGGCCTCGTAGCCCGACGCGGGCGACCAGTCGCCCCGCTCCGGCTCGGGCACCGGACGGCCGGCGCGCTCCAGCGTCTCGCGCCACGCGACGGCCCGGCGCTCGGCCGCGAAGGAGCTCTCCGGGCCGGCGAGGTGGTGGACGGTGCGGTGGCCGAGGTCGAGCAGGTGCTGCACCGCCTGGCGGGTGCCGTCCGCCTGGTCCGTGTCGACGACGGCGTACGCGTCGCCGGCGTCGGAGTCGGCGACCACGACCTTCACCCCGGGCGGGAGGTTGACTCGCGCCACGTCGAGCAGGTGCACCTCCATGAGGAGGATGATCGCGTCGACGGCCAGCTCGCCGAGGCGCGTGAACGCGCCGTGCACGCCACCCTGGGTCGGCGCGGCGACGGGGATGACGGTGATCGCGTAGCCCTGGGCGGCCGCGGACGTCGCGATGGCCTCGAGCGTGCGGACGTTGCCCGTGGTCGCGAGCGAGAAGAGGATCACGCCGATGGTCCGGAACGTGCCGCTCTTGAGCGCGCGGGCCGCGCTGTTCGGCCGGTAGTCGAGCTCGGCCATCGCGGCGAGCACGCGGGTGCGCGTCTCCTCCACGACCCCGGGGTGCCCGTTGGCGACGCGCGACACGGTCTGCGCGGACACCCCGGCCATCCGGGCGACGTCGGCCATCGACACGCGGCGGACGTCGTGCGGCCGGCGGGCCCGGGCCGGCTCGACGGCGGGGACCGTCTCGGCGACCGGAGCGGTCCGCCGCTGCGGCGCCGTCGTCGTGACGGGGGCGTCGTCGTCGAGCCGGTTGGTCATCCGTCGTCCTCGCGGTCAGTGGCGGCACAGCTCCAGCGCTGGTTCGGCGCCGTCGCGCCGACGTCGACCACCCTAAGCGATGTTTGCGCAAACATCGAATGTCGTGCATGCTGATGTTTGCGTAAACAAGGGCGACGACCGGCGTCCCCTTCCCCCGACGACGAGGACACAGCATGACGACGACGTCCCCACCCGTGGCAGGAGCGTCCCTGCCATCGGTCGACGCACCTTCGTCCCCCCGCACCCGACGCCACCGGCGCTCGTGGGTCGGCTGGGGCTTCGTGGGTCCGTTCATGGCCGTGTTCGCCCTGGTGTTCCTCGCACCCATCGCGTACTCCCTGTACCTGAGCCTGTTCCGCACGCAGATGGTCGGCGGCACGCACTTCGTGGGTCTCGACAACTACGCCCGGGCGTTCTCGGACCCGCAGTTCTGGGAGGCGCTCGGGCGCGTCAGCCTCTTCCTCGTGGTCCAGGTGCCGATCATGCTCGGCCTCGCGCTGCTCGTCGCCCTCGCGATCGACAGCGGCCGGCTCTACGGCAAGTCGTTCTTCCGCATCTCGATCTTCCTGCCGTACGCCGTCCCGGCCGTCGTCGCGACGCTCATGTGGGGCTTCATGTACGGCACGCGGTTCGGGCTCGTCGGCAACATCAACGACGCGCTCGGCGTCTCGCTGCCCAACCCGCTCTCCCCCGACCTCGTGCTCGCCTCGATCGGCAACATCGTGACCTGGGAGTTCGTGGGCTACAACATGCTCATCTTCTACTCGGCGCTGCGGGTGATCCCCACGTCGCTGTACGAGGCCGCGGAGCTCGACGGGGCCAGCCAGTGGCGCATCATCTCGGCGATCAAGCTGCCCGCGATCCGCGGCGCGCTGGTCATCGCGACGATCTTCTCGATCATCGGCTCCTTCCAGCTCTTCAACGAGCCGAGCATCCTGCAGGCGCTCGCCCCGAACGCGATCACGACGTACTTCACCCCGAACCTGTACGCGTACTCGCTGTCCTTCTCCGGGCAGCAGTACAACTACTCGGCCACGGTCGCGATCATCATGGGCGTCGTCACGATGATCGTCGCCTACGTGGTCCAGCTCCGCGGCATGCGCAAGGAGGCCTGAGACCATGACCACCGCGACCCCCACGGCCTCCGCAGCGTCCCGCCCCGGACCGAAGCCCGTCCGCCTCCGCACGCCCCGGCGTGCCGCGTACTCCGCCGACAAGCCCCGCCGCAGCGTGCTGCTCACCGTCCTGACCGGCGTCGTGCTCGTGTACTCGCTCGTCCCGCTCGTCTGGCTCGTCGTCAACGCGACGAAGACCCAGCCCGACCTCTTCGACAGCTTCGGGCTGTGGTTCGGCAGCGAGTTCGCGCTGGTCGACAACGTCGTCCAGACGCTCACCTACGACGACGGCATCTTCGTCCGCTGGCTCGCCAACACCCTGCTCTACGTGGTCGTGGGCGCCGGCGGGGCCACGTTCCTCGCCGTGATGGGCGGGTACGCGCTCGCCAAGTTCGACTTCCCCGGCAAGCGAGGCGTGTTCGCGACCGTCATCGGCGCCGTCGCGGTGCCGGGCACGGCGCTCGCCGTGCCGACGTTCCTCATGTTCAGCCAGATGGGCCTGACGAACACTCCCTGGGCCGTGATCATCCCGTCGCTGATCTCCCCGTTCGGCCTCTACCTCATGTGGACCTACGCCGCCGAGTCGGTGCCCCAGGAGCTGCTGGAGGCCGCCCGCGTCGACGGCGCCAACGAGGCCCGCACGTTCTTCCAGGTGTCCCTGCCGCTGCTCGCGCCCGGCATCGTCACCGTCCTGCTCTTCACCATGGTCGCGACCTGGAACAACTACTTCCTGCCGCTGATCATGCTCAAGGACCCCGACTGGTACCCGCTGACCCTCGGGCTCAACGCGTGGAACGCCCAGGCGGCCACCGCGGGCGGGCAGGCGATCTTCAACCTCGTCATCACCGGCGCGGTCCTGACGATCCTGCCCCTCGTGATCGCGTTCCTGTTCCTGCAGCGCTACTGGCAGTCCGGCCTCGCGGCCGGCTCGGTCAAGGAGTGACGGTCCGACGCCGGACCGTCCACCCACCCGCCGGCACCCCGGCGCACACCCCCACCCGCACCACCCCACGCACCACCCGTCCGTCTGACGACGAAGTGAGAGGAACCCGCATGTCCCCCATCACCCGCAGGTCGCGCCGAGCGACCGCCGCCATCGCCGCCACCGGCGTCCTCGCCCTCGTGCTCACCGCCTGCAGCGGCGGGTCGGGCGGCGGGAGCTCCGACGACGCGGAGAGCGCCCTCGAGGAGGGCGGCACGATCACCGTGTGGGCCTGGGACCCCACGCTGGAGAGCGTCGCCGCCGACTTCGAGGAGGAGAACCCCGGGGTGACGGTCGACATCGTCAACGCCGGCACCGGCAACGACCAGTACACGGCCCTCCAGAACGCGATCGCCGCCGGCTCCGGCGTGCCCGACGTCGCGCAGATCGAGTTCTACGCCCTCCCGCAGTTCGCGCTCTCCGAGGCGCTCACCGACCTCTCGTCCTACGGGGCCGACGACCTCGACGGCACGTTCACGCCCGGCCCGTGGGACGCCGTGACGCAGGGCGACGGCGTCTACGCGCTGCCGACCGACTCCGGCCCGATGGCGCTCTTCTACAACAAGCGCGTGTTCGACGAGCACGGCATCGCGGTACCGACGACGTGGGACGAGTACGTCGAGGCCGCCCGGGCGCTGCACGCCGCCGACCCCGGCGCGTACCTCACCAACGACACGGGCGACGCCGGCTTCACGACCTCCATGATCTGGCAGGCCGGCGGGCGCCCCTACCAGGTCGACGGGACCGACGTCACCGTCGACTTCTCCGACGAGGGCACGCAGAAGTTCGCGACGACGTGGCAGCAGATGATCGACGAGGACCTCGTCGCGCCCGTCACGTCGTGGAGCGACGAGTGGTACCAGGGCCTCGCCGACGGGTCGATCGCGAGCCTCGTGATCGGCGCCTGGATGCGCGGCAACCTCGAGACCTCGGTCGAGTCCGCCTCGGGCGACTGGGCCGTCGCGCCCATGCCGCAGTGGGAGTCCGGCGCCGACGTCACCTCCGAGAACGGTGGCAGCTCGCTCGCCATCCCGGCGGCGAGCAAGAACCAGGACCTCGCGTGGGCGTTCCTCGAGTACGCGACGGTCGGTGACGGGATCGCGACCCGCGTCGCCGAGGGCGCGTTCCCCGCGACCGTCGCCGAGCTCGAGGCCGACGACTTCACGCAGCAGGAGTTCGAGTACTTCGGCGGCCAGAAGGTCAACGAGGTCCTCGCGGACTCCGCCGCGCACGTCGCCGAGGGCTGGGCGTACCTGCCGTTCCAGGTGTACGCGAACTCCGTCTTCAACGACACCGTCGGCAAGGCCTACGTCTCGGGCACCCCGCTCGCCGACGGGCTGACCGCGTGGCAGGACGCCACGGTCACCTACGGCAAGGACCAGGGCTTCACCGTCAACGAGTGACGCGCTGACACCGTCACCCCCGGTCGTGGGGGGGGGGGGGGGGGGGCCCCCCCCCCGGCCGGCCCCGGCTCGCCGGGGGCGCGCGCGCCTGCGGGGCGGCGCCGCCGCCGCCCCCCGCCCCCCGCGCGCGCAGGGA
>NZ_JBHJYJ010000001.1:268332-338750 GCF_042269845.1 Cellulosimicrobium sp. NPDC055967
CCCCTGCCCCCCTCCGCAAGGCCCGGGCATTACCCCAACACGGCGCCCCGGCCCCCCCCCCCCCCCCGGGGGGGGGGGGCGGGCGCGCGCGCCCCCCCCCCCCCACCTCCCCGAGGACGCCGTCGCGCGTCCTCCCGACCGGCCGGGCACCGCCCGTCGCCGCGCACCGTCCCGCTAGGAGCACGCATGTCTTCCCCCACCCCGTTCCGCTGGCTGCGCCGTCCCGGGCCGCACACGCCGCCGGGCGAGCCCGGTGCGTACACGCCGTCGGTCCTGTCCTACGGCGCGGACTACAACCCGGACCAGTGGCCGCGCGAGGTCTGGGACGAGGACGTGCGCCTCATGCGCGAGGCGGGCGTGACGGTGGTCTCGCTCGCGATCTTCTCGTGGGCCCGCATCCAGCCGACCGAGGACACGTGGGACTTCGCGTGGCTGGACGACGCGATGGACCTGCTCCACGCGCACGGCATCACGGTCGACCTGGCGACGGCGACGGCCTCGCCGCCGCCGTGGCTGACGACGAAGCACCCGGAGGTCCTGCCGCAGACGCGCACGGGCGAGACCCTGTGGCCGGGCGCGCGGCAGCAGTGGCGCCCGACGTCGCCGGTCTTCCGGGAGCACGCGCTGCGCCTCGTCGAGCGCATGGCCGAGCGGTACGGCGACCACCCGGCGCTCGTCGCGTGGCACGTGTCCAACGAGCTGGGCTGCCACAACGTCGACGACTTCTCCGACGACGCCGCCGCGGCCTTCCGCGCGTGGCTGCGCGAGCGCTACACGACCCTCGACGCGCTGAACGACGCCTGGGGCACGGCGTTCTGGTCGCAGCGGTACAGCGCGTGGGAACAGATCCTGCCGCCGCGGCTGGCCGCGTCGCACCCGAACCCGACGCAGCAGCTCGACTTCAAGCGCTTCTCGTCCGACGCCCTGCGGCAGTACCTGCGCGCGGAGGCCGAGATCCTGCGCCGGATCACGCCCGACGTCCCCGTGACGACGAACTTCATGGTCATGGGCGAGACGAAGGGCATGGACTACGCGGCCTGGGCCGACGAGCTCGACTTCGTCTCCAACGACCACTACGTGCTCCCCGGGCCGCAGGCCCTGGACGAGCTCTCGTTCTCCGCCAACCTCACCGGCGGCATCGCCCGGCACCAGCCCTGGTTCCTCATGGAGCACTCGACGAGCGCTGTGAACTGGCAGCCCGTCAACGTCGCGAAGAAGCCGGGCGAGCTCGCGCGCGACTCGCTCACCCACGTGGCCCACGGCGCCGACGCGGTCTGCTACTTCCAGTGGCGCCAGTCCGCGGCCGGCGCGGAGAAGTACCACTCGGGCATGGTCCCGCACGCGGGCGAGCGCTCGCGCCTGTTCCGTGACGTCGTCGCGCTCGGCGCGACCCTGCGCGACCTCGCGCCCGTCGCGGGCAGCACGCAGAAGCCCGCGCGCGCCGCGATCGTCTTCGACTGGGACTCGTGGTGGACGAGCGAGCTCGACTCCCACCCGACGGACCGGCTGCGCTACCGCCAGGAGGCGCTCGACTGGTACTCGGCGTTCCTCGCGCTCGGCGTGCGCGCGGACGTCGTGCCGTCCGCGACGGACCTCGCGACGTACGACGTCGTCGTGGCGCCGGTGCTGCACGTCGTCCCGGCCGGCCTGCGCGACCGCCTCACGGCGTTCGTCGAGGCGGGCGGCCACCTCGTCACGACCTACTTCTCGGGCGTCGTCGACCAGGACGACCACGCGTGGCTCGGCGGCTACCCGGGCGCGCTGCGCGACCTGCTCGGCATCCGGGTCGAGGAGTTCGCCCCGCTGCTGGACGGCGAGAGCGCGACGGTCGAGCTCGCGGGCGAGCAGCTCGAGGGCACGGTGTGGACCGAGCCGGTGGACGTCGTCGACCCCGACGTCGAGGTGCTGGGCTGGTACAAGACCGGCGAGCAGGCCGGCCGCGCCGCCGTGACGCGCCGGACGGTCCGCACCGGCGACGGCACGGGCGCCCGCGAGGGCTCCGCCGCGTACGTGTCCACGCGCTTCGGCCGCCAGGGCCTCGTCCCCGTGCTCGCCCGTCTGCTCGACGACGCGGGCGTGCGCAGCGAGCTGCCCGCCGCCGTGCGCGGCGACGTCGAGCTCGCGGTCCGCACCGACGGCACGGACGACTTCTGGTTCCTCGTCAACCGCACGGCCCGTCCGGTCGAGGTGCCCGACGTCGCGGGCGACGTCCTCGCCGGGCGCCGCCTCACGGCGTCGGGCACGAGGGCCGGCACGGCGGAAGGCACGGCGGAAGGCACGGCGGAAGGCACGGCGGAAGGCACGGCGGAGGCCGCGGTGGAGGGCACGGTGGAAGGCGCCCTGCTGCTCGAGCCGCGCGGCGTCGCGGTCGTCCGCCGCCCGGCCGAGCCGACCCCGCCGAGGAAGCAGCCCGCCACCGCGAGGTAGAGCCCCGGTACCACGAGGTAGAGGCCTGGTACCGCGAGGTAGAGGCCTGGTAACGCCGAGGTGGAGGCAGCGGTCGCGGTCGTCGAGACCACGCCTCTACCTCGGCAGACCAGGGCTCTACCTCGGCAGACAGACCCCGCGGGAACGACCCGCACCCGGTGCACCCCGCCGGTTCGCAGCGACGCGAAGGAGGTGGCTCAGGGATGAGCCCGACCGACACCGACACGACCACGCGGGGTGGACCACCCGGTCCTCGCCGCACGAGCCCGGGCGGCCCGGCCGCCCGCCGGACGGGGGCCCGCGTCGTGGCGGGCCTCGGCGCCGGGGCGCTCGTCGCGGGCTGCGCGCTCGCGACCCTGCCCGCGCAGGCCTCGCCCTTCGGCGCGGTCTCCGCGGCGGGCACGATGGCGGCCGCGGCCGACGTCCCGGGCGTCACCGTCACGCCCGACCCGTCGTACGCGGGCGCTCCGTTCGAGGGCTGGGGCACGAGCCTCGTGTGGTTCGCGAACGCCACGGGCGACTACCCGGACGAGATCCGCGAGAGGCTCGCGGACATGGTGTTCGGCGACGAGGGCCTCAACCTCAACATCGCGCGCTACAACGTCGGCGGCGGCAACGCGCCCGACGTGCCGGACTACCTGCGCGCGGGCGGCGCCGTCGACGGCTGGTGGAAGGCGCCCGAGGGCACGACGCGCACCGACGTCGACTGGTGGGACCCCGAGAACCCCGACCACTGGGACACCGACGCCGACGCGACGCAGCGCTGGTGGGTCGACCGGATCAAGGACGACGTCACGCACTGGGAGACGTTCAGCAACTCCCCGCCGTGGTTCATGACCGTGAGCGGGTACGTCTCGGGCGGGTTCAGCTCGACCGCGGACCAGCTCAAGACCGAGAGCATCGACGACTTCGCGGCCTACATGGTCGGCGTGACCGAGCGCCTCGAGGACGCGCACGGCATCGAGGTCGACACGATCGACCCGTTCAACGAGCCCAACACGAACTACTGGGGCACGCAGCTCGGCGCCGACGGCAACCCCACCGGGGGCCGCCAGGAGGGCGCCCACATGGGCCCCGCGCTCCAGGCGAAGGTCGTCCCGGCGCTCACCGCGGCGCTCGAGGGCTCGTCGACCGACGCCGTGATCTCGGCGATGGACGAGACCAACCCGGGCACGTTCGCGACCAACTGGAACGCCTACCCGCAGGCGGTCCGCGACCAGGTCTCGCAGCTCAACGTCCACACCTACGGCACGGGCCAGCGCACGACGGTCCGCGACATCGCCAAGGGCGAGGACAAGCCGCTGTGGATGAGCGAGGTCGGCGGGAACTGGAGCTCGACGGGCCAGGACTTCGAGACCATGGAGTCCGGCCTCGGCAGCGCGCAGCACATCGTCGACGACCTGCGCGAGCTCGAGCCGAGCGCGTGGGTGTTCTGGCAGCCGGTCGAGGACTACGCCAACATGGCGCCCGGCGGCGAGAGCGCGAACGGCATGAACTGGGGCGAGATCCAGATCCCGTTCGACTGCACCGCCGAGGACACGCTCGAGACGTGCCCGATCTACACGAACACGAAGTACTGGGCGACCCAGAACTTCACGCACTACATCGAGCCGGGCGACTCGCTGGTCCGCTCGGACGACGCCAGCAGCACGGCTGCGGTGTCGGCCGACGGCACGTCGGCGACCGTCGTGCACGTCAACGCCACCAAGGCCGAGCGCGCCGTGACGCTCGACCTGTCGAAGTTCGGTGCGGTCGGGTCCGATGCGACCGTCACCCCCGTGGTCACGAGCACGGCCGGCTACCTCGTCGAGGGCGAGCCGGTGGCCGTCACGCCCCGCGCCGCGGACGGCACGACCGGCCCGAGCGCGACGCTCGTCGTGCCGGCCGAGTCCGTGACGACGTTCGTCGTCGACGGCGTCTCCGGCGTCGCGGACGACGCCGCGCTCGTCCAGGACGGTCACGCCTACCGTCTCGACGGCGTGCAGGCGGACCGCTCGCTCGCGCCGTCGGCGTCGGGCACGGGCGTCGTGATCCGCACCGACGCGCCGGTCGCGGAGCAGGCGTGGGAGCTCACGGCGCTCGGCGCCCCCGAGGGCTCCGGCACGCACCGCACGCGCTACGCCGTGACGAACGCGGCCACGGGCCGCCAGCTCGCCGTCGCGGCCGACACGTCCGCCGTCCTCCAGGACGCGCCCGCCGACGTCACGGACACCCCGCTCGCCGCGCAGTGGATCCTCTCGACGACCGGCGACGGCACCTTCACGCTCGTCAACGCGTCCTCGAACACCCTCCTCGAGGTCGGCGGCCAGGCGACGGCCGACGGGTCGTCCGTGGGCACGTACCTCGCGAACTCCGGCGTGAACCAGCGCTGGCGCGTGGTCGACGAGACGGTCCTCGGCACCGAGCCCGTCCAGGCGTTCACGACGCCGGGCACCGCACCCGCGCTCCCCGCGACCGTCACCCCGGTCTACCGCGACGGGGCGCGCGGCACGCTCCCCGTGACGTGGGACGTGCCGGACGACGACGCGTGGGCCGAGCCCGGCACCGTCGAGGTGACGGGCACCGTGGCCACGCCGACCGGCGGCGAGGTCGCCGCGACGGCGACCGTCGTCGTCGACGAGCTCGCGTCCACGCTCCCCGCGCGCGCCAAGGCGTACGCGGGCGGCACCCCGGCCCTGCCCGCGACCGTCACGGCGGTCGCCGCGGGCGGCGCGGAGGTCCAGCGCCCGGTGGTCTGGGACGACGCCCCCGCGGGCGCGTACGACGCCGTCGGGGTCGTCGAGCTCGCCGGCACGGCCGACGCCGGGGCGGGCGCCACGCTCCCGGCCACCGTCCGCGTCCAGGTGACCGAGGCGGCGTCCGCCGACGGCGCGCTCGCCGCGGGCACGACCGCGAGCGCGACGTTCACCGAGCCGGGCTACGCCGTCGGGGGCGTCGTCAACGGCGACCTCACGGACAAGGCGTGGTCCAACTGGGTGTCGGGCACCAAGCGGACCTCCGACACGCTCACCGTCACGCTCCCCGCCGACCGGGACGTCACGGGCGTCGTGACGCGGTTCTGGAAGGACGGGTCCAGCGCGAGCTGGGCGCAGTCCGTCCGGCTCCAGGCCCTCGTGGGCGGGACATGGACCGACGTCGGCGCGCCTGTCACCGTGGACGCCTCGCCGGACGGCCCCGCGCCCGCGGTCGAGATCCCCGCGGACGTGCGGACGTCGTCCGTGCGCGTCGTCCTCACGGCGCGGGCGAGCACGCACATGGTCGTCTCCGAGATCGAGGTCCTCGCCAAGGTGCCGGGCACGGGGACCGACGCCACGGCGTCGGGCCTCACGGTGGACGGCGAGCCCCTCGCCGGGTTCGACCCCACGGTCACGGCGTACGACGTGCCCGTCGCGGGCGGGGTGCCCGTCGTCGAGGCGGTCGCGCACGACCCCTGGGCGACGGTCGCGGTCGAGGCCGCCGACGCCGTCCCCGGCACGACGACCGTGCGCGTCACCGCCGAGGACGGGACGGAGCATGCGTACACCCTGCGCTGGTCCGCCGACGCGGGCGCCGCCCCGGTCACCGCGGTCGCCGAGACGCGGTGCCTCGCCGGGAAGGTCTACGTCGCGGTCCGCGCCACGAACGACGGCGACGCGCCGCTCGACGTGACGCTCGCGACGCCGTACGCCACGCGGACGTTCACGGGTGTCGCCCCGGGCACGAACGCGTACCAGTCGTTCGCGTCGCGCGCCGCGTCCGTCCCCGCCGGGACGGCCGTCGTGACGGTCGACGGGTACGCGCCGCTCGAGGTCGCGTTCGACGCGCGCACCTGCTGAGCGGTCCGGCCCACCGTGCGGGCCCGGTCGACGTCACCCGTGACGCCGGCCGGGCCCGTCGCCGTCCCGCGGGCCGGCACGTGAGGCGGCACGCGAGGCGGCACGTGAGCCGGCCCTCCGGCCGACGCGCGGGACGGATCCGGAAAGGTCGGCGCCACGCCGCCGATCGCAGAGCGAGCGTCGGCAGGTCCGCGTACCGTGTCCCGGGTGCCCGGCACCGTGCCGGGACGAGGAGGAGCGCACCACGGTGACCCCGACGACGAGCGGCGACGTCCTGACGACGAGCGGCGGCACGCGCTGGACCATGCGAGGCGAGATCGACGCCGCGGTCCAGGCCCGCCGCGAGGACGAGCTGCTGCGGCTCGCGCAGTCCGCGGACGAGCGCATCCACGTCGACCTCGGTGACGTGACCTTCATGGACTCGGGCGGCCTGCGCCTGCTCTACCACGCCGCCACCGCCGGGTCGGGGTCGCCCGTGCTGGAGCGCGTCCCGCGCCGCGTCCGCGACCTGCTGGAGCTCAGCGGGGTCGTCGAGCTCTTCGAGATCGCGGACGACACCACCGGCGAGGGCGGCGCGTGAGCGTCGAGCACGCCGCGGTCCCCGTCGGCTTCGTCGAGATCGGCTCCTGGCCGCTGCGCGGGCTGGGCGACCTCGCGACGCTCCGCGAGGGACTGCACCGCCTCCTCACCGGCGGGCCGCTCCCGCCGGACCGCGCGCTCGAGGCGACACCGGAGCGCGTCGTCCTCGTGGCGAGCGAACTCGCCACCAACGCCCTGCGCCACGGCCTGCCGCCCACTCGCGTCCGCCTGCTCAGCGACGGGCGCGAGCTCGTCGTCGACGTCGTCGACCACTCGCCGGACGCGCCCGTGGTCGCCGGTCGGCGCTCACCGGGGGCGGGCGGGTTCGGCCTCGTGCTCGCGCAGCGGGCGTCCACGGCCGTCGGCTGGTTCCGGGCCGGTACGGGCGAGAAGCACGTGTGGGCGCGGTTCGACGTCCCGGTCTTCCGCGGCGGCGCCTCCGTGCGCAGCGCGCTCCTCCCCGTCGGCTGACCGCTGTCGGCTGACCGCTGTCGGCTGCCCGTTGACCCGCCGCGAGGCGCTCAGGCGTCGCGGCGCACCAGGAGCAGCGTCGCGTCGTCCGCGGAGCGCGGGTCGCGCGCCGCGGTGACGATCCCGTCCGCGTCCACGTCCGGGCCCGCCGCGAAGACCGCCGCGAGCCGGTCGAGCCCGTCCCGGATCGACTCTCCCCGGCGCTCGACCAGCCCGTCGCTGTAGAGCACGAGCGCTCCCCCGGGCGGCACCTGCAGCACGTGCGCGGTCGGGACGCGGTCCACGATCCCCAGCGGGGGGACGCTCGCGCGCTCGGCCCACGTCGTCGTGCCGTCCGGCCGGACGACGAGCAGGGGCGGGTGCCCCACCGACACGTGCTCGACGACGCCGCTCACCGGGTCCAGGAGCGCGACCGCGAGCGTCGCGACCTCGCCCGGCAGCGTCCAGCGGGCGACCTCGCCCAGCCGCGCCACGGCCTCGACCGCCGAGCCCGAGCTCACGAGCGCGGCGCGCAGCGTCGTGCCGAGCTGGCCCATCGTCGCGGCGGCCTGGAGCCCGTGCCCCGTAACGTCTCCCACGACGAGCGCGAGGCGGCCCGACGGGAGCACGAGGGCGTCGTACCAGTCGCCGCCGACCAGGCCCGTGCCGGCGGACTCGTAGCGCGACTCCAGCGTCCAGCCCGGGACGTCGGGCAGGAGCGCCGGCAGGAGGCTGCGCTGCAGCTCCTCCGTCGCGCGCACCGCCTTGCGCCCACGCAGGTACAGCGCCTCGACGAGGTGGCCGCGCAGCGACGTCGCGACGTCGGTCTGGTCCGAGGTCCACGGCACGCTGTGGCCGCGCACGACCTCGCGCCAGCGCTCGAACGACCTGCGCGGGCTCAGGCGGACCGTCTCGCCCTCGCGCAGCGCGATCGCCTTGTTGTACGGGTCGCCGCCCCAGTCGACGTGCCGCAGCACCTCGTCGCGCACCCACACGACGACCTGACCCTCGGGGAGCACGATGCCCAGCACCCCGGCGACGTCGGGCGCGAGCGCCGCCACCTCGGGCGCGTCGCGGCCCAGCGCCTCGGTCGCGACCAGGTCCTCGCCGTGGCCGAGCACCCAGGCGACGAGCGCGCGGCACCCGTCCTCGCCGGGCGTGCTGCCGACCTTGATGAGGCCGCCCTCCGCGACGACGACCGCGCCGTCGGCCCGGACGAGGCGGCGCAGCCACCCGGATCGGGTGAGCGCGGTGCCGATCGGGACGCTCTCGTCGCGGCTGTCGGCGGCGAGGTGGGCGAGGACCCCCTCCGCGCGCCGCACCTCGGCCTCGCGCTCGTCCTCGGCCTGCGCGACGAGCCGGACCGAGAGCGCGGACCCGAGGAACTCCGCGGCCGTGCGCACCTCGTAGGGCGGCTCGTGCGGCCCCGCGTAGTGGTGGCACGCGATGAGCCCCCACAGCCGCCCCTCCCGCAGGAGCGAGATCGACATCGACGCGCGCACGCCCATGTTGCGCAGGTACTCGAGGTGGATCGGCGAGACGCTGCGCAGCGTGGAGTACGTGAGGTCGAGCGGCGCGCCCGTGGTGGGCAGCAGGGTCGGCACGATCGGCTGCGGCGCGTAGTCCACGTCCGCGATGAGCCGGATCCAGTTCTTCTCGTACAGCGCCCGGGCCTGCGGCGGGATGTCCGACGCCGGGTAGTGCAGCCCGAGGAACGCGTTGAGGTCCTCGCGGCGCGCCTCGGCGACCACCTCGCCGTTGTACGCGTCGTCGAAGCGGTAGATCATCACGCGGTCGAACCCGGTGAGCTCACGCACGTGCCGGGCTGCGTCGTCGTACAGCTCGTCGAGGGTCGCGGCGCGCTCCAGGTCGCGCAGCGCGTGCCGCACCGCCAGGTACGTGTTGGGGAACGTCAGCGGGCGCGCGCCCGCCGCGGTCTCGAGCTCGACGACGAGCACCGGCTCCGTCTCCGGCCCGTCCGCGGGCAGCGGCGGCCGGTGGAGCACGGCGTCCACGGCGAGGGCGGCCCCGTCCCAGCGGTCGAGGTGCAGCGTGACCGGGTTGCGCGTCGCGAGGTCGCCGACGCTCGCGGCGTGGTCGAGCACGCGGCGCGCCGGTTCGGCGCCGAGCGCGTCGCCCAGCGGCCGGCCCACCAGCTCCTCGGCCGGGACGCCCACGTGCTGCGCGACGTTCGCCGACGCCTGGAGCAGCACGCCGTCGTGCTCGCGCACGACGAGCAGCACGCCGCGGGGCTGGATCATGCCGGGCACGTGGATGGGCTCGCGCGCGCAGTTGTCGAGGTCCACCGCCTCGCCGGGCGCCAGCAGCTCCGGCTCGTCGACCGTCCTGGTCACGTGGTCCTCCGTCCGGGTCACCGCACGACGACAGGTGCCGCGGTGCGGGTCGACGGACCACCTGGGCTCGAGGATCCTGGTCGAGTGCCCCAGGCTACCGCGCCCGGGACTCCGGGCCTGACCGGGCCCCGCGTCGTGACGCCGCACCGGGGGGCGACGGTCCCCCGCGTGAGCGACGCCACGGAACTCCGCGGTAGCGTCGTTCGTCGGACGAGCGGGGCCCCGGAACCGCCCGCCCGGCCCCGACGACCAGAAGGTGACCCATGAGCACGACGACCACCCCGATCCTGCGCGCCACCGGCCTCGCGGCCGGATACGGAGGGCCCGACGTCGTGCACGGCATCGACCTCGACGTCGTGCCCGGCACGCCGCCGGTCGGGATCGTCGGCGAGTCGGGGGCCGGCAAGTCCACGGTCGTGCGGGCGCTCGTCGGGCTCGTGCGCCCGACGGCGGGCCACGTCACGTACGCCGGCCGCACGGTCACCAAGCTCTCGCGCCGCGACAAGAAGCAGTTCACCGCCGACGTCCGCCGTGTCTCCCAGGACGGCCTCGCCGGGATCGGGATCGACCCGCGCTGGACCGTCGACCGCACCCTGTCGGCCGCGCTCAAGGACGCCCGCAAGGCCGGTCGCCCCAGCGGCCGGTCCGTCGAGGACCTGCTCGGCGACGTCGCGCTCGAGCCGCGGTACGCGCCGCGCACCGTCCACTCGCTCTCGGGCGGCGAGAAGCAGCGCGTCGCGCTCGCCGTCGCGCTCGCCACGCGCCCGCGCGCCCTGCTCCTCGACGAGCCGCTCACCGCCGTCGACCCGGCGATGCGCGGCGACGTCGTGCGACGCCTCGGCGCCGCGACGGCCGAGCTCGGCACGGCGGTGCTGCTCGTCTCGCACGACCTGGAGCTCGTCGAGCGCCTGTGCCCCACCGTGCACGTGCTCGCCGACGGGACCTTCGTCGCCTCCGGCGCGCTGCGCGACGTCTTCGCCGGGACCGCCCCGGGTGCCGACCACCCGGCCGTGCGCGGGCTCGCGGAGGCCGCCCCGCTCGCCGTCCAGCGCTTCCGCTGACGCTCCGGAGAACTCGTCGTCGGCTCGTGTCGAAAACCGGGGGGCGCCGTCCGACGTCAGGGTGAACACGCCTTCACGACACTAGGGTCGAGGAGGCACTCACCGAGGAGGAACGTCATGCGCGTCATGGTCATGATCACGGGCAACGGGGCCGACGAGGACAAGATCGCCCCCACCCAGGAGATGCTCGCCCAGATGGGCGCGTACAACGAGGAGCTCGTCAAGGCGGGCATCATGCTCGACGGCCAGGGCCTGCAGCCCACGGCCAAGGCCGCACGCGTCGTGTTCCGCGGCGGCGAGACGTCCGTCGTCGACGGGCCGTTCACCGAGTCCAAGGAGATCGTCGCCGGGTACTGGATCTGGCAGGTCTCCTCGCTCGAGGAGGCCGTCGAGTGGGCCCGCAAGTGCCCCAGCGACCCGAGCATGGGCCTGGAGGAGGTCCTCGAGATCCGGCCGATCTTCGAGGTCGAGGACTTCGGCGCCGAATACACGCCCGAGCAGCGCGAGAAGGACGAGCGCCTCGCGGAGCAGATCCGCGCCCAGCAGGGCTCCTGAGGGTCACCGGGCGAGGACGGGCACGGCGATGACCGACGTCTCCCGCACCGTCGAGGCCGTGTGGCGCATCGAGTCGCCGCGGCTCGTCGCGGGCCTGGCCCGGACCCTGCGCGACGTCGGCCTCGCCGAGGAGGTCGCCCAGGAGGCGTTCGTCGCCGCGCTCGAGCAGTGGCCCGAGCAGGACGTCCCGGACAACCCCGGCGCGTGGCTGACGACCGTCGCGCGCCGCCGCGCCGTCGACCTGGTCCGCCGCGAGCGCACGCGCGACGAGAAGTACGCGCGGCTCGCGGCGGACCTCGCCGCGCCCGGTGCGCGGTCCGGCGGAGGGACGACGGCGCTCGCGCACCCGGGCGACGGCGGCGCCGTCCTCGTGGGGTCGGTCCCGTCCCCCGACGCGATCGTCGAGGATCCCGTGGGCGACGACCTGCTCGCGCTCGTCCTCGTCGCGTGCCACCCGGTGCTCCCGCGCGACTCCCGCGTCGCGCTCACCCTGCGCCTCGTGGGAGGACTGACGACGGACGAGATCGCGCGGGCGTTCCTCGTCCCGTCGGCGACCGTCGGGCAGCGCGTCTCGCGCGCGAAGCGGACGCTCGCCGAGGCGAACGTCCCGTTCGACGTCCCGCAGGCCGACGAGCTCGCCGCGCGCGTGCCCGCCGTGCTCGAGGTCGTGTACCTCGTCTTCACCGAGGGCTACGCCGCGACGTCGGGCGACGCGTGGGTGCGGCGCGAGCTCGCCGACGACGCGATGCGGCTCGGGCGGGTGCTCGCCGGGTTGCTCCCGGGCGAGCCGGAGGTGCACGGGCTCGTCGCGCTCATGGAGCTCCAGGCGTCACGCTTCGCCGCGCGCACCGGGCCCGACGGCGAGCCCGTGCTCCTCCAGGACCAGGACCGTGCACGCTGGGACCGCCTCCTCGCCCGCCACGGCCTCGCCGCGCTCGACCGCGCGCTCGCGCTGGGCACCCGCGCCGGGAAGCCGCTCGGTCCCTACTCCCTCCAGGCCGCGATCGCCGCGTGCCACGCGCGCGCCGCGACCTGGGCCGACACCGACTGGGAGGCGATCGTGGCGCTCTACGACGCGCTCGCGTCCGTCGCGCCCTCCCCCGTCGTCGAGCTCAACCGCGCCGTCGCCGTCGGCTACGCGGACGGCCCCGACGCCGCGCTCGTCGTGCTCGACGCCGTCGCGGACGACCCGCGCCTCGCCCGCCACCACCTCTACGGCGCCGTGCGCGGCGACCTCCTGACCCGGCTGGGCCGCCACGCCGAGGCCGCCGACGTCCTCGAACGCGCCGCGGCCCTGGCCCCGACCCGCCACGAACGCCAGCTCCTCCTCGAGCGCGCCGCCGCCGCGTCGTCGTCTGCCCATGGCCACGAGGTAGAACCTCCGGGCCCGAGGTAGAGCCCCGCGAGCTCTACCTCACGTCCGGTGGTTCTACCTCGCGAGGGCGGACTCGATCGCGTCCGACTCGTCGGGCGTGAGCGGGGGTGCCGAGAGCGCGGCGACGTTGTTCTCGAGCTGGCGGACGCTGCTCGCCCCGATGAGCGCGGAGGTGACGCGGTCGTCGCGCAGGACCCAGGCGAGGGCGAGCTGGGCGAGGGTCTGGTCGCGGCCGGCGGCGATCTCGTTCAGCGCGCGAGCCTTCTCGAGATACGCCTCGTCGAGGTTCTGCTCGGACAGGAACGGCGAGTCGGGGCGGGCTGCGCGGGACCCCTCGGGCGCGGAGCCGGAGAGGTAGCGGTCGGTGAGCAGGCCCTGCTGCAGCGGCGAGAACACGATGGTGCCGACGCCGAGGTCACCGACGACGTCGAGCAGCGACTCGCTCTGGACGCCGTCGTACCGGTCCTCGTGCGCCGGGTCCTCGACGTGGCGGTTGAGCATCGAGTAGCTGGGCTGGTGGATGAGCAGCGGGGTGCCGAGGTCGGCGAGGATCGCGGCGGCCTCGCGCGTGCGGGACGGCGAGTAGTTCGAGACGCCGACGTAGAGCGCCTTGCCCTGCTGGACGGCGTCGTGCAGCGCCCGCATGGACTCCTCGAGCGGCGTGCTCGGGTCCGGGCGGTGGTGGTAGAAGACGTCCACGTAGTCGAGACCCATGCGCGTCAGCGACTGGTCCAGCGAGGACAGGAGGTACTTGCGCGAGCCGCCGTCGCCGTACGGCCCGGGCCACATGTCGTACCCGGCCTTGGAGGAGATGACGAGCTCGTCGCGGTACGCGCCGAGGTCCTGGGCGAGGTGGCGGCCGAAGTTCTCCTCCGCAGAGCCGTACGGCGGGCCGTAGTTGTTGGCCAGGTCGAAGTGCGTGATCCCGAGGTCGAAGGCGCGGCGCAGCACGGCGCGCTGCGTCTCGAACGGGTTGACGTCCCCGAAGTTGTGCCACAGGCCGAGCGAGATCGCGGGGAGGTCGAGGCCGCTGCGCCCCGTCCGGCGGTAGGTCATGGTGTCGTAACGGTCGTCGGCGGCGACGTAGCGCGGGGCGAGAGGCATGGGCCCATTCTGCCCCTCCGGCACGGTGGGGCTACGCCGAGTCGCGCACGACGAGCACGGGGTCGAAGATCCGCGACGTGACCCGCGGCTCGCCGGTCTCCACCTGCTCCAGCAGGAGGCGCGCCATCTCGGCCGCCATCTCCTCCACGGGCTGGCGCACGGTCGTGAGGGCCGGGCGCGCGAGCGTGCCGGCGGGGCTGTCGTCGAACCCCACGACGGCGACGTCTTCCGGCACCCGGCGGCCCTGCTCGCGCAGCGCGTGGACCGCCCCCTGCGCCATGACGTCGTTCGAGACGAAGACGCCGTCGAGCCCCGGCGCGGCGCGCAGCAGCTCGAGCATCGCGGCCTCGCCGCTCTCGACCGTGAAGTTGCCCTCGACGCTCGGCACGTACGCGTGCCCCCGCCGTGCCATCGCGTCGCGGAAGCCCTCGAGGCGGTCCCGGGCGGCGAGGACGTCGAGCGGGCCCGACACCACCCCGACCGTCCGGCACCCGCGGTCGAGCAGGTGGTGCGCGGCGAGGCGCGCCCCGTCGGCGTTCGCGACGTCGACGTAGCTCACCGGCAGCGGGCGCGGCGGCCGCGCGAAGAGGACCACGGGTCTGCCCGTGGCCAGGAGCTGCTCGGGGAGCGGGTCGTCGGCGTGCGTGGAGACCAGCAGGGCGCCGTCGGCGTTGCCGAACCGCAGGTAGGACACGACCTGCCGCCTCGCCTCGTCGCCGTCGGCGAGCATGAGCACGGGGTGGACGTCGTGCGGTCGCAGCGACCGCACGAACGACCCCACGACGCGGCCGAAGAACGGGTCGGCGAGCAGGCGCGGGAGGTGCAGGCCGTCGTCGGGGCCCGGCTCGGCGCCGGAGACGACGACGGCGACCGTCCCGGTGCGGCGCGTGACGAGCGAGCGCGCGGCCCGGTTGGGCACGTAGCCCGTCGTCGCGACGGCCTCCAGCACGACCTCCTGGACCGCGGGGGCGACCTTGCGCTTGCCGTTGACGACGCGCGAGACCGTCGCGCGCGAGACGCCTGCCACCCGGGCGACGTCGTCGAGCGTCGGCGCCCGGTGCTGCACGTCCTCGCTCACGCTCCCGACGATAGCAGGGGTAAGAGCGCTTTCCCGGCCCTGCGCAGAAGCCGCCACCCTTCCGGTGTGACACGTTTTTCTTACTGACCAGTTTGTCAGACTTATCGTCCGTTTTTACCCTGTTTATACGGGTATTCCCGCCGCATTGAACGTGCCCTGCGCTTGACAGCCCTGGTGAGCGGGTGAAAACTCGGGCCTCGGGTAAGAGCGCTCTCCCTGCTTCACACCTCAGCCGCGGCGCCGCGGCTGGGGGCACGGCTCGACGACGAACTGTGCCCCGGGTCGACGCCGACCTGGGGCGGACGGAGAGGTAGACGAACACGATGCGCACCACATCCCCCACCGCCCCCGGGCGGCCCCGCAGACGCCGAGCGGCTCGCGCCGCGCTCGCGGCGCTGGCCTCCGGCGCTCTCGCGGGTGCGGCGCTGGTCGTGCCGGCGACGACCGCGAGCGCCGAGCCGGTGCTCCTGTCCCAGGGCAAGCCCGCCACCGCGTCGTCCGTCCAGGACGACTGGGCCGGGTACGCCGCGGGCAACGCCGTCGACGGCGACCTCGGCACGCGCTGGTCCAGCGCCTGGAGCGACCCCCAGTGGCTCCAGGTCGACCTGCAGCAGGACGCGGACGTCGACCGCGTGGAGCTCGTCTGGGAGGGCGCCTACTCCTCCGCGTACCAGGTCCAGGTCTCCGAGGACGCCTCCGCGTGGCGGACCCTCTACTCCACGACCCAGGGCGACGGCGGCACCGACGTGCTCGACGTCGACGGCGAGGGTCGGTACGTGCGCGTGCTCTCGACCGCGCGCCCGGGCGGCTACGGCCACTCGCTCTACGAGTTCCGCGTGTTCGGCGAGGCCGGCGGCTCGGGGCCGACCGACCCGACCGACCCCACGGACCCGACCGACCCTTTCCCCGACTACGTGCACCCCGGCCACCCGACGGTCCCGGTCAAGGACTCGGGTCCGAGCGTCGTGAAGGTCGTCGGCGGCAACGGCGACTGGGACCTCCAGGTGGACGGGCAGCCGTACACCGTGCGCGGGTTCACCTGGGGCGGCACGAGCGCGGAGGAGACCGGTCCGCGCATGCAGGGCCTCGCCGACATCAACGGCAACACGACCCGCACCTGGGGCACGGGCGCCGACTCGCGCGCGATCTTCGACGCCGCGGCCGAGCACGACGTCCGCGTCATCGCGGGCTTCTGGCTCCTGCCCGGCGGCGGGCCGGGGTCGGGAGGCTGTATCGACTACCGCACCGACACGACCTACAAGAACGACACCAAGGCCGACATCCTGCGCTGGGTCCAGGAGTACAAGAACCACCCCGCGGTCCTCATGTGGAACATCGGCAACGAGGCGATCCTCGGCCTGCAGAACTGCTACTCGGGCACCGACCTCGAGGAGATCCGCAACGCCTACGCGTCGTTCGTCAACGAGGTGAGCGTCGCGATCCACGCGATCGACCCCAACCACCCGACGTCGAACACCGACGCGTGGACCGGCGCCTGGCCGTACATCCGCGACCACGCACCCGACCTGGACCTGCTCTCCATCAACGCCTACGGCGACGTGTGCAGCATCGCGAGCGCGTGGGAGGCCGGGAACTACGGCAAGCCGTACGTCCTCACCGAGGGCGGCGCGGCCGGCGAGTGGGAGGTTCCCGACGACGTGAACGGCGTCCCGGACGAGCCCACCGACATCGAGAAGAGCCGCGCGCTGCCGCTGTCCTGGAAGTGCCTCATGGAGCACGAGGGCAAGGCGCTCGGCGCGACGTTCTTCCACTACGGCGTCGAGGGCGACTTCGGCGGGGTGTGGTTCAACGTCACGCCCGGCAACAACAAGCGCCTCGGCTACCACGCGATCGCCAAGACGTGGGGCGTCGACCTCACGGGCGTGAACACCGCCCCGCGCATCACCGGCATGGCGATCCCGGGCTCGACGGCCGTGACCGCCGGCGCCACGCTGGACGTCGACCTCGCCGCGACGGACCCCGACGGCGACCCGATCAACTACGTCGCGTTCTTCAACAGCAAGTACGTCGACGGCGCCGGGGGCCTCGCCTGGACCGAGCTCACGAGCACGGGCCGGGGGACGTTCTCGGTCACCGCACCGTCGCGGCTCGGCGTGTGGAAGCTCTACGTCTGGGCCGAGGACGGGAAGGGGAACGTCGGGGTCGAGACGCGGTCGTTCCGCGTCGTCGCACCGCCGGTCGCCGGGACGAACATCGCGCAGGGCAAGACCACCACGGCGTCGAGCTTCGACCCCTGGAACGGCAACTGGTCCCCCGGGCAGGCGACCGACGGCGACCAGGGCACGCGCTGGGCGAGCAGCTGGAACGACGACGAGTGGCTGACGGTCGACCTGGGCTCCGTCCAGGCGTTCCAGCACGTCCAGCTCGTCTGGGAGACGGCGTTCGGCAAGGCCTACCGGATCCAGACCTCCAACGACGGGCAGTCCTGGACGACGGTCCGCACGGTGACGGACGGCGACGGCGGGGTCGACAGCCTCGACGTCGCGGGCACCGGTCGCTACGTGCGGCTCCAGCTCGACGCGCGCGGCACCGAGTGGGGCTACTCGCTGTTCGAGCTCGGCGTCTACCAGCGCTGACACCCACAGACGTCCGGGTGGGGGCGGCGGCAACCGCCCCCACCCGGCACGGCGCCCGGTGACAGACGCCGGGCGTGCCCATCATCCGCGCAGCGTCGCGCGCTCCTGCCCGAGAGGCTCCGCAGCGCGCGACGACCTCGAAGGAGGAGGAAGCATGCACGGCACGACACGCACCACCACGCTAGCGCCTCCCCGGCACGGTACCCGCCGCCCCGGCACGCGCCGACGCCGGGTCGCCGCGACGATGACCGGCGTCCTCGTCGCGTCGACCTCGGTGGTCGTCACGACGAGCGCCGCGGCCGCCCCGGACACCCTGCTCTCCCAGGGTGCGCTCACGGCGGCGTCGAGCTCCGAGTCCGGTGGCCTGGGGCCCCGGTTCGCTGTCGACGGCGACCGGTCCACCCGTTGGGCCAGCCAGCCGAGCGACGACCAGTGGCTCCGCGTCGACCTCGGCGAGCCGCACGACCTCGACCGCGTCGTCCTCGACTGGGAGGCGGCGTACGGCAAGGACTTCACGGTCCAGGTGTCGCAGGACGGCCGGTCCTGGACGACCGTCGCGACCGTCGTCGACGGGACGGGTGGCGTGCAGTCGTTCGACGTCGACGTGGCGGGACGCTACGTCCAGGTCGTCGGCACCGAGCGCGGCACCCAGTACGGGTACTCGCTGTACGAGCTCCAGGTGTTCGGCGACGGCGACGCGCCGGACCCCGAGAACCCGCCGCAGTGGGACGACGAGGTCACGCACCACGAGTTCCAGGCGAACTGCTCGTTCTCGCACTTCCTGCCCGACGACCCGATCGTCTTCCCGGGGCAGCCGGGGAAGTCGCACCTGCACACGTTCGTCGGCAACCGCGTGACGGACGCGTTCACGGTCCCGGAGGACCTGTTCGAGGACACCGAGTCCACGTGCACGGTCCCGCAGGACCACTCGTCGTACTGGTTCCCGGCGATCGAGAAGAACGGCGTCCCGATCGAGCCCGACATCCCCATGACGATCTACTACAAGTCGGGGATCGACGACTACACGAAGGTCAAGCCCTTCCCGCCCGGCCTGCGGTTCGTCGCGGGCGACATGATGGCGACGTACGACGAGTTCCGGACCGCGCCGGGCGCCGTCGAGGGCTGGGAGTGCGGCGACATCTCGAAGAGCTGGGACATCCCGGCGTACTGCCCCGAGGGCACCGAGCTCAACATCCGCTACCAGGCGCCGAGCTGCTGGGACGGCCTGCACCTGTCCCCCGACGCCTCGGCGCACATGGGCCACGGCGCGCACATGGCGTACCCCGTGGACGGGCAGTGCCCCATGACGCACCCGATCGCGGTCCCGATGATCGAGTTCAAGATCGCGTGGCCCGTGAGCGGTGACATGTCCGACGTGCGGCTCGTGAGCGGCTCCGACCAGTCGTGGCACTACGACTTCATCAACGGCTGGGAGCCCGAGGTGCTGGAGCGCCTCGTGGAGCACTGCATCAACGGCGGGCTCCAGTGCAACCCGCGCGGGTACGACCTCTACAAGCCGCACCGCGGCACCGTCCTCGACGAGAACTACCAGCTCGTCGGCTGACACCCCACCGCCCGACGGGTGCGGCGTCGTCGACCACGACGGCGCCGCACCCGGGGCTCGGCCGTGCCCGTGGCACGACCCACCGACCCGAAGAAGGCAGGACCATGCATCTCCGACTCCCGGCCAGGCTCCGCCTGGCCTCCCTCGCCGCAGGGCTGACCGCGGCGTGCGTCGCCGCGCCGCTCGTGGCGGGCGCGGCGCCCGTCGCGGCCGCGGCGGAACCCGTCAACCTCTCCCAGGGCAAGCCCGCGACCGCGTCGAGCGTGCAGGGCGACTACGCCGCAGCACGGGCCGTCGACGGCGACCTGGGCACCCGCTGGGGCAGCGAGTTCGCCGAGGGCCAGTGGCTCCAGGTCGACCTCGGCCAGGTCTCGACGCTCTCCTCCGTCGCGCTGAGCTGGGAGGGCGCGTACGGCAAGGGCTTCCGCATCGAGGCGTCCGACGACGGCTCGACCTGGCGCACGCTGCGGACCGTCACCGACGGCGCGGGCGGGCAGCAGACGCTGCCCGTGTCCGGGAGCGGGCGCTACGTGCGTCTGCTCGGCACCGAGCGCGGCACCGGCTACGGCTACTCGCTGTGGGAGCTCCAGGTGTTCGGCACGCCGGGGACCGACGGCGGCCCGGTCGACCCTGGCGACCCCGGCGACCCCGGCGACGACTGCACGGCGAACGCCGCGCTCGGGAAGGCGGCGACGGCGTCGTCCGCCGAGGGCGCGTACGCCGCGGGCCTCGCGGTGGACGGCAAGGCCGACACGCGCTGGAGCAGCGAGTTCTCCGACGCGCAGTGGCTCCAGGTCGACCTGGGCGCGATCAAGCCCGTCTGCGGGATCGAGATCGACTGGGAGGGCGCCTACGGCAAGGGCTTCCGGGTCGAGACCTCCGACGACGGCACCCTGTGGCGCACGCTGCGCACCGTCACCGACGGGACGGGCGGCACGCAGGTCCTCGACGTCACCGGCTCGGGCCGCTACGTCCGGCTCGTCGGGACCGAGCGCGGCACCGGCTGGGGCTACTCGATCTGGGAGCTGCGCGTGCTGACCACGGCTGACGGGACACCGAACCCCGGCACGGGCGAGCCGATCGAGGGCGGCGGGGACCTCGGGCCGAACGTGCACGTGTTCGGCCCCGGCACCCCGGTCGCCGACATCCAGTCCGCCGTCGACGCCGCGTACGCCGCGCAGGAGGAGAGCCAGTTCGGCCTGCGCCGCGACCAGTTCCTCTTCGAGCCCGGCACGTACCCGGTGCACGTCAACGTCGGCTTCAACACCGCGGTCAACGGCCTCGGCAAGAACCCCGACGACGTGAACATCACGGGCGGCGTCTGGGCCGACGCGGAGTGGTTCGAGGGGAACGCGACGCAGAACTTCTGGCGCTCCATCGAGAACCTCGCCGTCACGCCGACCGGCGGCGACATGCGCTGGGCCGTCTCGCAGGCTGCCCCGATGCGGCGCATCCACGTCAAGGGCAACCTCATGCTGCACTCGTCCCGCTACGGCTGGGCGTCGGGCGGCTTCACCGCCGACTCGATCGTCGACGGCCAGGTGCGGGGCTACACCCAGCAGCAGTGGTACACCCGCGACTCGACGCTCACGGGCGGGTGGGACGGCACGCTGTGGAACATGGTGTTCTCCGGCACCGAGAACGCCCCGCCGACCACGTTCCCCGAGCCCGCCGTCACCACGCTCGACACCACCGGCACGATCCGCGAGAAGCCGTACCTCTACCTCGACGGCGACGACTACGCCGTCTTCGTCCCGTCGCTGCGCGAGGGCACGCGCGGCGCGACGTGGAAGAACGGCTCCACGCCCGGCACGTCGATCCCGCTCGACGACTTCTACGTCGCGCACCCGGGCGACACCGCCGAGCACATCAACGCCGCGCTCGACCAGGGCCTCCACCTCCTGCTCACGCCCGGCGTCTACGAGCTCGACGAGACGATCAAGGTGAACCGCGCCGACACGGTCGTGCTGGGGCTCGGCTACGCGACCATCGTGCCCACCGCCGGCCAGACCGCCCTGCAGGTCGGCGACGTCGACGGCGTCCGGGTCGCCAGCGTCCTGTTCGACGCCGGGGCGGCCGAGTCCCCGAGCATGCTCACCGTGGGCACGGACGGCTCGACCGCCGACCACGCGGACGACCCGATCTCGATCCACGACGTGTTCGTGCGCGTCGGCGGCGCGCACGCGGGCAAGGTCGACAGCGCGATCGTCATCAACGCCGACGACACGATCGTCGACCACATCTGGTCCTGGCGCGGCGACCACGGCGAGGGCATCGGCTGGGACGTCAACACCGCCGACTACGGCCTCGTGGTCAACGGCGACGACGTCGACGGCTACGGCCTCTTCGTCGAGCACTACCAGAAGTACAACACCCTGTGGCACGGCGAGCGGGGGCGCACGATCTTCTACCAGAACGAGCTCCCGTACGACCCGCCGAACCAGGCCGCGTGGAACCACGACGGCATCCGCGGGTGGGCCGCGTACAAGGTCGCGGACCACGTGCAGGACCACGAGGCCTGGGGCCTGGGCTCCTACTGCGTGTTCACCTCGGACGCGTCGATCGTCTCCGACAACGGGTTCGAGGTCCCGATCACCCCGGGCGTCAAGTTGCACTCCCTGCTGACCGTCTCGCTCGGCGGGGTGGGCACGTACGAGCACGTCATCAACGGCGTCGGCCCCCGCGCCAGCGGCGTCGAGACCGTCCCGGCGAAGGTCGTCAGCTACCCGTAGGCCGGTTGCGTCGGGCGGCCTTGCGGTCGCCCGACGCGACGCCGTTCACCGATCGGTGCGAGCGGTCACTGGTCACCTCCGGCCCGACACCTCCGCGGAGGGCGGGGCGGGTCTACCATCCGCCGCTCGTTCCTCGCGGCTCCCGCCAGGCCCGCCACGACCCGCCCCACCCTCCGCTCCGGCGTCGGACCTCGTCCTGGCCCTCACCTCGGGCGACGGTTCAGGACGTGGGCCGGGTCGGCGTCGGGACATCACCGCCGCCGCCCTCCACCCGGTGCAGGGGCCGGGTCGACGGCGACGCACCCACCGACCGTCACGGCGACGGCTGACAAATGACGAGATGCGAGTTGTTGCCCCTCCGCGTACGGAGAAGAGGGCAACAACTCGCATCTCGTCGTCGGGGCCGGGCCGCTGCCGCGGCGAGCCGCGCGCCGACCTTGCCCAGCGCGGGCGGCGTGCGCCGACGCCCAGGTGAGTCGCGGTGCCGCGGCACCCCGTCGCTCCGTCGCGGCACTCACGTCCGCGGTCACCTCGGTGAGACGGACGGGGAGGTCGGGTGGAGCGAGGGGTGGGGCGGGTCGTGGTGGGCCTGGCGGGAGCCGCGAGGGACGAGCGGCGGATGGTAGACCCGCCCCGCCCCTCGCGGAACTCGACCGGACGCGACCCGACCGCTCGACCCCGGGTGACCCGAGGCGCTCGACCAGGGCGACCCGGAGCACCCGACCGCTCACCCGGGAGCGACCCGAACGGCGGCGAAGAAACTCAGCGGGTCGGGGTCTCCACGACCTGGCCGGCCCAGGCGAACCCGCCGCCGAAGCCGAAGAGCAGTGCCGGGACACCGGCGGGGATCTTGCCGGCGTGCCACCACTTGGAGAGCCCGAGCGGGATGGACGCGGCGGACGTGTTGCCGGACTCGACGATGTCGGTGACGACGATCTTGGACTCCAGCCCGAGCGACTTCGCGAGCGGCTCGATGATGCGCAGGTTCGCCTGGTGCGCGACGAGGACCTCGATGTCGTCGAGCGAGACGCCGGAGCGCTCCACGACGGAGCGCGCGCGGTCGGCCGCGCGGGTGATGGCCCACTTGAAGACGGCGCGGCCGTCCTGGGCGAACTTGTCGGCGGGCGACTCGATGAGCACGGCCGGGGTGAGGTCGGGCTCGGAGCCCCAGGTCACGGGCCCGACGCCGGGCTCGTCCGTCGCGCGCAGCACGGCGGCACCCGCGCCGTCGGCGGTGAGGATGCACGTGCTGCGGTCGGTCCAGTCGGTGAACGCGGTGAGCTTCTCCGCGCCGACCACGACGGCCGTGCGGGCGGAGCCGGCACGGATCGCCTGGTCGGCGAGGCCGACGGAGTGGGCGAACCCGGAGCACGCGACGTTGACGTCGAGCACCGCAGGCCCGACGACGCCGCGCAGGTCGAGCTCGGACGCCTCCTCGGGCGTCGACTGCCCGGGCATGACGCCGGTGCGCAGGTGGTAGGCGACGCGCCCCGCGGTGTTGGGCGAGCGGTCGGTCGCGGTGGCGGTGGCGACGATGACGAGGTCGACCTCGGCGGGGTCGACGCCCGCGTCGGTGAGCGCGTGGCGCGCGGCCGCGGTGGCCATGTCGGCGACGGTCGTGTCGTCGTCGGCGACGTGCCGCGTGACGATCCCCGTGCGCGAGCGGATCCACTCGTCGTTGGTCTCGACGAGCTGCGCGATGTCGTCGTTCGTCAGCGTCTTCTCGGGCTGGAAGTGACCGAGGCCGGCGATGCGCGACCCGGCCGCGCCGGTGGCGGGAGTGAGCATGAGGTCGATCATGTCACGCGCCGCCGCGCCCGAACGACCTCGTCACGAGACGCGGACGGACTCCGCCGCGCGCCGGGCCGGTGACATCACACCCGCCATCCCCTACCCTGCACTTGACGCTTTCTTGACCAGAGAGGAGGGCCGTCATGACCGCATCGCGCGACGACCTCGACGGACCGACCGCCGCCCCGCCGGCGGACGCCCCGGGCTGGGGCTCGGCCTCGGAGCCGACGGCCGGGCTGACGGGCCTGCCCGGCAACCCGGGGTTCCTCAGTCCCGGCGTCCCGGCGTTCGCCGTGCGCGACCGGCACGGCCGGGTCGTCGTCGAGACCCCGCTCTCGCCGCCCGCCCAGACGCGCTACCTGACCCGGCTGGTCCTCGGCTCCGCCGTGCTCGTGGCGGTCGTCGGCGGGGTCGCCCTGGCTCTGCTCGCCGGTCACCTGCTCGGCCCGGGCGCGCTGCCGGGCGGTCGCCCGGCGCCGTGGTGGCTCGTGGTCGCACTCGCCGTCGTCGCGCTCCCCGCGTGCGTCCTCCTGCTGGGCGTCCACACCGTCTCCCACGGTGCGAGCGGCTCCGTGCGCGTGGCCTCGCGCCTGACGTGGGCCACCGTGCTCCTCGCGCTCGCGCTGGGGACGGGGACCGTCGTCGGGCTGGACCTGGCCGGCGTCGCCCACCCGCTCGCCCGGGACCTCGAGCTCGAGCCGCTCCTCGCGCTCGCCGGCGTCGCCGTCGGGGCGCTGGCGTGGGGCGTCGTCGCCGTCCTCGCGACGGCCGAGGCGCAGCTCGAGGCCCGCGCCGTCCAGGAGCGCCTGCGCGCGCTGCGGCGTGACGGCGTCCGCGCTCTCGGCTCGCTGGTGGACCGGCGGTACCAGGGTGCGTGGACCGACGACGGGCGGCCCCGGTTCGACGCGACCGTCGCCTACGGCCCGCCGGGGGCGGAGCGGAGCGTCGAGGTTCTGCTCGTCGCCCCGCAGGACCGCGTGCCCCTGCCCGGCGCGCCGGTCGTCGTCGTGCACGACGTGCGCGACGCCGCGGACGCCGCGGACGCCGTCGCGCGGTCCCGCCGACACGGCCGCCGGCCCCGCCTCGACCGCTGGCTCGACGACCTCGTGCTCGTCGAGCTGGACCAGTCGCGACCCGTGGCCTACGACCCCGACGCCGCGGCGTTCGCGAAGGAGGAGTCCGCGAGCGGCACCTGAGCCACGACCAGGGCTCTACCTCGCGGTGCCAGGGCTCTACCTCGGCCTGCCGGAGCTCTCCCTCGCGGGGGTCAGGTGACCGTGCCGAGGTGCCACGGGACGAACTCCTCGCCGCCGAGGTCGAGCTCCTCGCTCGCCGTCTGCTCCCCCGAGGCGACGGCGAGGATGCGCGCGAAGATCTCGTCGCCCACCTCCTCGAGGGTCGCGACGCCGTCGACGACCCGTCCGCAGTCGATGTCCACGTCGTCGCCCATGCGCGCGAAGAGCTCGCTGTTGGTGCCGAGCTTGATGCTCGGCGTGGGCTTGCAGCCGAACACCGACCCGCGGCCCGTCGTGAAGCAGACGACGGTCGCCCCGCCCGCGACGAGCCCGGTGACGGAGACGGGGTCGTAGCCGGGGGTGTCCATGAACACGAAGCCCGGGGTGTCGAGCGGCTCGGCGTACTCGTGCACCGCGGCGAGGTCGGCCTGCCCGCCCTTGGCGACGGCGCCGAGCGACTTCTCGAGGATCGTCGTCAGGCCGCCGGCCTTGTTGCCGGGCGACGGGTTGTTGTCGAGGGTGCCCCCACCGGCCGCGGCGTAGCCCTGCCACCACTCGAGCCGGTCGAGCAGGCGCTGCCCGACCTCCGGCGTGACCGCGCGGCGCGTGAGCAGGTGCTCGGCGCCGAACACCTCGGGCGTCTCCGCGAGCGCCGACGTCCCGCCGTAGGCGACGAGGCGGTCGGACGCGATGCCCAGCGCGGGGTTCGCGGTGATGCCGGAGTAGCCGTCGGAGCCGCCGCAGTTGAGCCCGAGCACGAGCTCGGACACGTCACGGTCGGTGCGCTCCCAGCGCGCGTCGATCTGCTCCACCATCTCGCGCACCGCCGCGACGCCCGCACGGACGGTGGCCCGCACACCGCCGGTCTCCTGGATGGTCAGGGTGCGCACCACCGTGTCCGGCGAGAGGTCCGCGCCCGCGAGCACGGTGTCGACGGCGATCATCTCGCAGCCGAGCCCGAGGACGAGGACGCCCGTGACGTTGGGGTGGGCGGCGTACCCGCGCAGCGTGCGCAGGAGCACCTGCGCGCCCTCGCTGGTCGGTACGAGGCCGCACCCCGACTGGTGCGTGAGGGCGACGACGCCGTCGACGTCGTCGTACGCGTCGAGCGCGAGCCCGCGGAACTGGTCGGCGATCATGCGCGCCGTGCTCGCGGAGCAGTTCACCGACGTGAGGATCGCGACGTAGCTGCGCGTGCCGGTCCTCCCGTTCGCACGCCGGTAGCCGCGGAAGGTCGGGCGTGGTCCGGGCGGCACCTCCAGCACGGCGCGCACGGTGGCGAGCTCGTGCTCGCGCTCCCCCGGCTCGAACCCCAGGTTCTGCGTGTGCACGTGCTGGCCGGCGCGGACGTCGCGCGTCGCGACGCCGATCACCTGCCCGTACTTGTGCACGGGTTCGCCTGCGGGGACGTCCCGCAGCGCGACCTTGTGCCCGCGCGGGACGGCGTCGAGCACGCCGACGACGCCGCCCGCGGGGAGGTCGACGGCGTCGCCCGGCGCGAGGTCGCGCGTCGCGACGGCGACGTCGTCCTCGGGCCGCAGGACGAGCACGTCGGCCGCGCGCGCGGTCGCGGTCACGACCGCACCGCCGACGTCGGGGTGGCGCTCGCCGTCGCGGGACGCTCGAGCGACACCCCGAGGTCGCCGGTGCGCACGACCTGCCCCGTCTCGAGCGAGCGGTTCACGGCGACGCCGACGGCGACGCTGCGCAGGCCGTCGACGTACCCCGCGGCCCGTCCGAGCGGGTCCTCCCCCGGTCCGCGGAACACGTCGGCGAGGAGCAGGCGGTCTCCGCCGCCGTGCGAGCCCTCACCCTCCTCGATGACGACCTCGCGCGCGGGCTCCCAGTGCCGCTGCACCACGAGCCGCGCGCCGTAGGGCCGGACGTCGCTCGCCCTCGGGTCGTGCACGGCGCTCGGGTCGACGGCGGGGCGGCGCTTCCCGTCCGGGCCGAGGTCCTCGGCCGCGTGACCGGACTGCACGTGCGCGCGCTCGACGACGTCGAGCTCGGCCCGGCCGCGCGTGCCGTTGACGGCGACGCGGTACCCCTCCCACGGGCTGTGCGCGGTCAGGGAGTAGGTGAGCGTGGCGCCGCGCCGGTAGCCGACGAGCGCGCCGATCGTGTCCTCGATGGTGACGCCCGGGGCGAACACGTCGCGGTCGCGGACGTAGCCGTCGGCACCCTCCGCGTCGAGGTAGAGCGCGCGCAGCGTGTCGTCGGCCGCGAGGTCGATCCCGAACGGGTCGTCGGGGGCGGCGTCGCGGCCCAGGCCGGGACGCTCCCCGGCGGGCCGCCCGGCGCCGTCGTCCCCGTAGAAGCGGAGACCGCCCCGCGCGGTCACGGACTCGGGGACGTCGTCGAGCCACCAGTTGACGAGGTCGAAGTGGTGGCTCGCCTTGTGCACCGCGAGGCCGCCCGAGGCGGCCTTGTCGCGGTGCCAGCGGCGGAAGTAGTCGGCGCCGTGCACGGTGTCGAGCAGCCACTCGAAGTGGACGGAGACGACGTCGCCGATCTCGCCCGACGCGATCACGCGTCGCAGCGCGGTGTTGCGCGGCGAGTACCGGTAGTTGAACGTCACGGTGAGCGTGGCCGACGAGCGCTCGGCCGCGGCGCGGATGCGCGCCATCCCGGCGGCGTCCGTCGTGAGCGGCTTCTCGCACACGACGTCGACGCCGGCGTCGAGCGCCGCCACGACGTAGCGGGCATGCGTGTGGTCGGGCGACGTCACGACGAGCACGTCGACCGCCTGCTCGGCGAGCATGAGCTCGAGCGCGGCCGGCTCGTAGCGCGGCAGGGCGCCGAGGCCCGCGGCCTCCAGGCGACGGTCGTGCCAGGCGGCGCGCACCGGGTTCGGCTCGCACCACGCGACCAGGTGCCCGTCCGCGCGGTGCTCGCCGAGCAGCGCGTCGACGAACATGCGCGCACGGTGCCCGGTGCCGGCGAGGGCATAGCGGCGCGGACGGCGGGTCGGCTCGGGCTCGGACGGGGCGGTGCCGGGGTGGTGCACGGGTCTGCGGTCCTCTCGGGGTCCTGGTCAGGTCGGGACGGGCGGCGCGACGGAGAGCCGCGGGGGTGCGGCCGGGCCGGTCCGTGGGGCGACGGACCGGCCCGGCCGGTCAGGGGTGGCGGGAGACCACGGCGGGGCTACTGCCCGATGGCCGCGCCCACCTCGTCGAGGAACTGCGTCGCGGCGTCCTGCGGGGACTTCTGCTCGAAGAGCACCTCGGTGTTGATGCGCTTGAGGATCTCGACGACGTCGCCGGCGCCCTGCGGCGGGACCGGCGGGCCGTCGACGATCTCGGCACCGAGCGCCTCCAGGAAGTCCGCGGCCTGCTTGTCGGCCGGGGAGAGGCTGTCCTTCACGGCCGCGCGCACCTCCGTGTTCGCGGGCAGGCCGCGGTCGGACAGCATGAGCGCCCCGGCCTCGGGGTCGTTGAGCAGGAAGTCCACGAACTTGGCGGCCGCCTCGGGGTGCTCGGACGTCTCGGCGACCGAGTAGTACATGGCGGGCTTGAAGTACATGCCCGTGCGCTCGCCCTCGGACTCGCCCGGGAGACGCAGGAGCTGCAGGTCGCGACCCGACGCGGTGCTGATCGCGCCGAGCTGGTTGGTCCACCACATGCCCATCGCGCCCTGGTTGGTCCCGAGGAGCGAGCCCTCCGGGCCGGCGCCCTCGAGCTCGACGGACCGCGCGGCGTCGGGCTGGCCCCCGCCCGCCTGGAGGTCGAGGGAGAGCTGGAAGAAGTCCGCGACGGTCTCCGCGGAGACGCCGAGCTCGCCGTCGGGCGTGTACAGCGCCTCGCCGCGCTGACGCGCGAGGATCGACAGCCCGGCCTCGTTGAAGCCGTAGTCCTGCGTGCCGTAGATGCCGTCGGTCGCCCCCGCGGTCACCGCGTTCGCGACCTCGACGTAGTCCTCCCACGTCCACGTGGCGTCGTCGGGCACCTCGACGCCCGCGTCGGCGAACACCTGCGGGTCGGCGAGCACCGCGTAGGCGTTGACGCCCGTGGGGATGCCGTAGAGCGCACCGCCCGTCTCGCCCGAGCCCACGACCGACTCGTCGATCGAGCTCGTGTCGATGTCGAGCGCCCCGAGGTCGGCGAGGACGCCCCGCGAGGCGTAGTCCGCGAGGTAGCGCTCCTCCTGCGTGATGACGTCGGGCGCGTCGCCGGCCGCGACCGAGGTCGCGAGCTTGTCCCAGTACCCGCCCCAGTCGGTGTAGTCGGCGACGACCGTGATGTCGGGGTTCTCCTCCTCGAAGAGGTCGATGATCTGCTGCGTCGTCTGGTGGCGGGTGTCCGAGCCCCACCACGAGAACCGGATCTGCACGGTCCCGGACTCCGCGGACGACGACTCGTCGTCGCCGCCCGGGTTGGCGACGCCGCCGTCGCCGCCGCAGGCGGTCAGGGCGAGGGCACCGACGGTCAGTGCGGCGGCCAGCGCCGCACGGCGCGTGCCGGGCCGACGCGAGCGGTGGATCGAGGTGTTCATGACTCTCCTTGTGCGTGACGGGACGTCGTCGTTCTGTCGTGCGGAGCGGTGCCGGGCGGCACCGGGAGACCCGCGGGCGGGCGCCCGCGAGCGGGAGGAGCTACTTGATCCCCGTCGTGGCGATGCCCTTGACGAGGTACTTCTGACCGAAGAGGAAGACGAGGAACACGGGGACCAGGGAGACGATCGACATGGCGAACATCGGGCCCCACGAGCTCTGGCCCGTGGCGTCCACGAAGGTGCGCAGCGCGATCGGGACCGTGTACATGTCCGGCTTGGTCAGGAAGATGAGCTGGCTGAAGAAGTCGTTCCAGGTCCAGATGAAGGTGAAGATCGCCGTCGTCGCGAGCGCCGGGAGCGCGAGCGGCATCATGATGCGCAGGTAGATCCGGCCGTGGCCGCAGCCGTCGAGCCGCGCGGCCTCGTCCAGCTCCTTGGGGATCCCGCGGAAGAACTGGACCATGAGGAAGATGAAGAACGCGTCGGTCGCGAGCAGCTTGGGCACGATGAGCGGCAGGAACGTGTTGATCCACTCGAGCGAGGAGAACAGCACGTACTGCGGCACGATCACGACGTGGATCGGCAGCATGATCGACATGAGCATGATCGCGAACCAGACCCCGCGGCCCCGGAACTGGAGCCGGGCGAACGCGTAGGCGGCGAGCGAGCACGAGACGAGGTTGCCCAGCACCGAGCCGAGCACCACGACCGCGGAGTTGAGCAGGTAGTGGCCGAACGGGTGCGTGAGTGCGTTCCACCCGTCGGTGTAGTTGCCGAGGTCGACCGCGGACGGGATGAGGCCCGGTTCGCGGAAGATCAGCGCCGAGGGCTTGAAGGAGCTCGCGAGCATCCACAGCAGCGGGTACAGCATGACGAGCCCGAACGCGACGAGCAGCACGTGCTTGAGCACGGACCGGACGCGCGCCGACTGCGCACGGCGCCGGGGGCGCGGGGCGGTGGGCGGCGCGTCGGCCGCGAGCCGGGAGAGCGTCGAGCGGGCGCGGTCGCCGGGGGTGGCGTCCTCCGTGACGACGGCGTCGGTGGGGGTCCCCGTGGCGGGGTGCGTGGTGTCAGTCATCGTAGAAGACCCAGTACTTCGAGGCGAGGAAGTTGACGAACGTCATCCCGCCGATGATCAGGAGCAGGAACCAGGCCATCGCCGACGCGTAGCCCATCTCGAGCGAGCCGAAGCCCTTGAGGTAGAGGTAGAGCGTGTAGAACATCGTCGAGTCCGCCGGTCCGCCGGTCCCGCCGCTCACGACGAACGCCTGCGTGAAGGACTGGAACGCGTTGATGAGCTGCAGCACGAGGTTGAAGAAGATGATCGGCGTGAGCATCGGCACGGTGATCGAGCGGAACTGGCGCCACCGGCCCGCGCCGTCGATCGAGGCCGCCTCGTAGTACATGCGCGGGATCTGGCGCAGCCCGGCGAGGAAGATGATCATCGGCGCCCCGAACGTCCACACGTTCAGGGCCACGAGCGTGCCCAGCGCGTAGTCGGGGTGCGAGACCCAGCCCTGCCCCTCGATCCCGACGAGCGCGAGGACCTGGTTGATGAGGCCGTCGGCGCCGAAGACCTGGCGCCACAGGATCGCGATCGCCACGCTCCCGCCCAGCAGCGAGGGCAGGTAGTAGATCGAGCGGTAGACCGCGAGCCCGCGCAGGCCCTTGTCGAGCAGGAGCGCCAGGCCGAGCGCGGCCGCGAGCTGGAGCGGCACGGAGACGAACACGTACGTGAACGTCACCTGCAGCGAGTTGAGCAGCCGTGGGTCGGCGAACATCCTCTCGTAGTTGTCCCACCCGATCCAGCTCGGCGCCTGGAGCAGGTCGTAGTCCGTGAAGGACAGGTACAGCGACGCGGCCATCGGGCCCGCCGTGATGAGCGCGAGGCCCACGAACCAGGGGGCGAGGAAGAGCGCCGCTGCCTTCCCGTCCCCCTTCTTGCGTGCGGGCCGCCGCGTGGCGGTCCCTCGCGCGAGCTCGGTCACCGCCATGCGAGACCCTCCTCGCACCTCGTGCCGGTCATCCGTCACCCTCCGGTCGTCGTCGATCGGTAGTCCGGCTCGTCCCCGTCACGGGGAAACCGGTTGCTGGGTGAGGACCGTAGCACACGTGGAACCGGTTTCCCATGGTGTACGGTCAGGTCATCGCGCAGCACCGGCCGACCCCGGCGAGCGCGGGCACCACGCTGCCGTGGGCGCCCGCGGCGCGCGGACCACGACCCGAGGGAGAACGATGGCAAGCGTGAGCACACGGCGAGGCGGGGTGACGATCGCGGACGTCGCGGCGGCCGCGGGCGTCTCCCGGGCGACGGTGTCGCGCGTCATGAACGGTCGCGCGACGGTCGACCCGGAGATCAGCGCGCGCGTCCGGCAGGCGGCCGCCGACCTGAGCTACCGGCCGAGCAACGTCGCGCGGAGCCTGTCGCTCGGGCGGACCAACACGGTCGCGCTCGTCGTCCCGGACCTGGGCAACCCCGTCTTCCAGCAGATCCTGCGCGGCGTCACCTCCGCGGCCGCCCCGGCCGGGTACCGCGTCCTCGTCGCGGACACGGCCGAGGACCCCACCGAGGAGGCGGCCATCGCCCTCGAGGCGCGGTTGCGCTGCGACGCGCTCGTCCTCGTCTCCCCGCGCATGCCCGCCGCCGAGCTCGCGCGGCTCGTCCCCGACGTCGCGCCCGTCGTGCTCGTCAACCGCGAGCTCGCGCCCACGGGCGAGGCGACCGTGCCGTCCCTCGTCGTCGACTACGCCGACGCCGCGGCCCAGGTCCTCGAGCACCTGCTCTCCCTCGGCCACCGCCGGGTCGCCTACCTCGCCGGCCCGCCCGGCAGCGCCTCGGACGCGCTCCGGCGCACGGGGCTGCGTCGCGTGCTCGACCGCACGCCCGACCTCGAGCTCGTCGAGCTCCCCGCGGGGCCCGACATCGCCGCGGGCCACGCCGTCGTCGACGAGGTCCTCACCGCCCGGCCGACCGCCGTCGTCGCGTTCAACGACCTCGTCGCGTTCGGCCTGCTCGCCGGGCTCAACGAGGCCGGCGTCGCCGTGCCCAAGGACATGTCCGTCGTCGGCTTCGACGACATCGAGCTCGCCCGCTTCGCCACGCCGTCGCTCACGACCGTCGCCGTGCCGCAGGCCGAGCTCGGTCGCCACGCGTGGAAGGAGCTCTCCGCGCTCATCGACGACACCGTGCCCGCGTCCCGCACCACGCGGTTCGAGCCCCGGCTCGAGGTCCGCGCGACGACGGGGCCCGTGCCGCGCCAGGTCGCCCGGGCCCGCGTCGCCCCGGCCGCCGAGCCGACCGGGGCGGTCGTCGTCGAGAGCGCCGGGGCCGGGACGCCGGACCAGCCCGTGCCCCGCGTGGTCCGCTGGACGCCCGACGGGGAGGCCGTCGTCCTGCGCGCCGGCGACCTGCGCCTGGCCCGCTACCAGCAGGGCGACCGCATCCCCGCCGTGCACGCGCCGCGCTCCTACCTGCACCCCGTCCACACCCTCGCGGGCGTCCCCCTCACCGACGCCGGCCCCGTCGACCACCGCCACCACTACGGCGCCTCGATGGCCGTCGCGGACGTCAACGGCACCTCCTACTGGGGCGGGCGCACGTTCGTCGCCGACGTCGGCCCGACCCTCCTGCCCAACCACGGCCGCCAGGTGAGCCACGCGCTCGCCGTCGACCCCGTGGAGCAGCACCTCCTGCACGACGGCGTCCGCTGGCACGACGAGCAGGGCGTCCCCCAGCTCGAGGAGGACCGCCGCCTCGACGCGTGGGTGCTCGACGACGAGACCTGGGTCCTCGACTGGCGCTCGACCCTGCGCGCCGAGCGCGGGGCGCTCGTCATCGGCTCGCCCGCGACCAACGGCCGCCCGGGCGCCGGGTACGGCGGCTTCTTCTGGCGCCTGCGCACGGCGGCCTCGACGAGCGTGCTCAGCGCGCATGGCCGTGGCGAGGAGAGCGCTCACGGCAGCACGTCGCCGTGGGTCGCGTTCGTGCAGGAGCACCCCTCCCACACGACGACGCTGCTCCTGGTCCAGCAGGGCGAGACGGTGCCGTGGTTCCTCCGCGCCGCCGAGTACCCCGGCGCCGGGCCCGCGCTCGCCTGGGACGCCCCGCGGACGATCCCCGCGGGCGGCACGCTCGAGACCGGCGCGCGCGCCGTGCTCGTCGACCGCGGGCTCGACCTCGACGAGGCCGCGGCGCTCGCGGAGCGCGTCCGGTGACCGGTTCGCCCCGGGCCGCCTCCGGGACGAACCACGTGCTCGACCGGGAGCAGGCCGCCGTCCCGGTCGCCGTCGTCGGAGTCCACGGCCACGGCGGGTCCCACCTTCGTACGGTCGCCGCGCTCGCGGCGCAGGGCCGCGTCCGGCTGAGCGCGGTCGTCGACCCGCGCCGGCCCGACGACGCCCCCGCACCCTGGTTCCCGACCCTGGGCGACCTGCTCTCGTCGCCCGACGCGGCCGTGCGCCCCGAGGTCGTCGTGATCTCGACCCCGATCCCGACCCACCTCCCGCTCGCGCGCGCCGCGATGGAGGCGGGCGTCGACGTCCTGCTGGAGAAGCCGACCGCCGTGTCGCTCGCGGAGCACCTCGCGCTGGTCGAGGTGGCCGAGCGCACGGGCCGCCGGTGCCAGGTGGGCTTCCAGACCTTCGGCTCGCACGCGGTGGACGCGGTCGCCGAGCTCGTCGCGGACGGCGAGATCGGCGACGTCCTGGGTATCGGCGCCGTCGGCACGTGGGTGCGGACCACCGGCTACTGGCACCGCGCCCCGTGGGCGGGCCGGCGCCGGCTCGACGGGCGCGACGTCGTCGACGGCGTCGTCACCAACCCCCTCGCGCACGCGGTCGCGACGGCGTTGCGCATCGGCGGCGCCCGCACGGCCGACGACGTCGCCCACGTCGTGACGGACCTCTGGCGCGCCAACCCCATCGAGTCCGACGACACGTCCTCGTTGCGCGTCGTCGCGCGCGACGGCCTGCCCTACGGGTTCGGGCTCACCCTGTGCGCGCCGGAGCGCACCCCGGCCCGCGTGCTCGTGCTCGGGACGGACGGCGATGTCACGCTCGAGTACGAGCACGACCGGGTCCTGCTGCGCACCCCGCGCGCCCAGGTCGAGAAGACCTACGGACGCACCGGGCTCCTGGAGGACCTCCTCGCCGCGCGGCACGACCCCGAGCGTCGGCTCGCGTGCGACGTGCGCGACACCGGCGCCTTCATGCGCGTCATGGAGGCCGTGCGGACGGCGGCGGACCCGCGGCCGCTCGACCCGGGCGCCGTGACGTGGACCGGCGAGGGCGACGACCGGCGTCCCGTCGTCGACGACGTCGCGCGCTGGTGCGAGGAGGCCGCCCGCACGGCCCGGACGTTCACCGAGCTCGGCGCGCCCTGGACGCGCTGAGGGTCCGCGCGTGCCGTAGCGTCGGGACGTCCCGCTGTCCCGACCCGGAGGTGCCGTCGTGTCCCGACCCCCGCTGCCGTCCCGTCCCGTCGAGCTGCTGCGCCGCCCGAACGCCGCCGTCATGGCGACCGTGCGGTCCGACGGCGCACCCGTCACCGCAGCGACCTGGTACGTCTGGGAGGACGACGGCCGCGTGCTCGTCAACCTCGACGAGACGCGGGTGCGCCTCCAGCACCTGCGGAAGGACCCGCGCGTCTCTCTCACGGTGCTCGACGAGAACTGGTACACGCACGTCACCCTGATCGGGCGCGTCGTCGAGCTGCGCGCGGACGAGGGCCTGGCCGACATCGACCGGATCTCGCGCCACTACACGGGGCACCAGTACGCGAACCGGAACAGCCCGCGCGTCAGCGCATGGATCGAGGTCGAGCGCTGGTACGGCTGGGGCGACGCGAAGGCCGCCGCCGGGGACGCGTAGCCCGCACCCCCGCGCGGCGAGCCGCCGTCAGGCGTCGTTGCGGAACGCGTCCCAGGCGCCGAGCAGGTACTGGACGCCGAGCGCGCGGTCGTACAGGCCGTACCCGGGGCGGGGCTTGTTGGTCGTGTTCTCGTCCCACAGGTGCCGGCCGTGGTCGGGCCGCACGTAGCCCTGGTAGTCGGCCTCGGCGTACGCGCGCATGATCCCGGTCGTGTCGACGCTGCCCTCGCACGCGCGGTGCGCGACCTCGGTGAAGTCGCCGTTCCCCAGGTGCTTGATGTTGCGCACGTGGGTGAAGTGGATGCGGTCCATGAACGTGCGCACGGCGTCGACCGCGTCCTGCCCGGGGTTCGCGGAGAAGCTGCCGAGGCACAGGGTCAGGCCGTGGTACGGGCTGTCGTGCAGCGACAGCACGCGCGCGAGGTCGTCCTTGGTCGACACGACGCGGGGCCAGCCGAAGACGTCGTAGGGCGGGTCGTCGGGGTGCACGCCGAGCTTGACGTCGGCCTCCTCGCACGCGGGGATCACCGCGTCGAGGAAGTACCGGTAGTGGGCGTACATGTCTTCGCGCGTCACGCCCTCGTACGCCGCGTCGAGCTCGGCGAAGCTCGCGAGCCGCTCGGGCTCCCAGCCGGGCAGCGTCAGCCCGTGCGTGTTCGCCTCCATGTCCGCGATGAGGCTCTGGGGCGACAGCGCGTCCACCACGGCCCGCTCGAAGAACAGCGCGGTCGAGCCGTCGGGCAGCGGGCGCCACAGGTCGGTGCGCAGCCAGTCGAAGACGGGCATGAAGTTGTAGCAGACGACCTTCACCCCGGCCCGGCCCAGCCGGCGGATCGTCGTCACGTAGTTCTCGATCGCCTCGTCGCGGCTGCGCCCGAGGACGGTCCTGCCGAGCTTGATCGACTCGTGCACGTTGACGGACTCGACCACCTCCGCGTCGAACGTCCGGGTGATCCCGCGCGCCTTCGCCTCGTCGCTCAGGCCGGTGATCGTCGCGACCTCGGCGTCGATCTCCGCCTGCTCCCACACCTCGCCCGCCTGCTTGCCGTGCAGGCTCCACACGATCGTCTCCACCCCGGGGACCTGGCGCACGTGGTCGAGCGTGACCGTGTCGTTCCCCTCCCCGTACCAGCGGAACCCCATCTTCACGGCGCAGTCTCCTCGTTCGTCGGGCCGGTCGGGCCGGTCGTGCGCGCGCTGCCGGCCGCGGCGACGGCCCCGTCGGCGATCTCGTCCAGCCGCGCGTCCGGGACCCCGGGGAGCAGGCCGGGGAGGAGGACGAGCGCGCGGACGGCCGCGGCGTCGTCGGACGCACCCGCGACGACCGCGCGCAGCTCGTCGCCGCGCGGGTCGTCCACCGTGCGGCCCGCGCGCGCCTCCGCGACGACGTACCCGCCCCACGCGGCGAGCGCCGCCACGACGCCCTGCGGCGCCGGGTCGTCCGGGCGCGCGGCGAGGAGGTCGGCGAGCGTCGCGCCCCAGCGGAACGGGATCTTCTGCGTGCCGTCCATCGCGACCTGGCGCGTGGTGTGCCCCGTCGCGGGGTTGGCGAACCGGTCGAGCAGCGTCTGCGCGTACGCGGCGAGGTCGACGCCGTCGGGCGCGTCCAGCGTCGCGAGCGCGTCGGCCTGCAGCGCCCGGGCACCCGCGGCGAGCGCCGGGTCGGCGACCGCGGCGGCGATCGTCGCGTGCCCCGCGAGCGAGCCCGCGTAGGCGAGGTAGGAGTGCGCGCCGTTGAGCAGGCGCAGCTTCGCGCGCTCGTAGGGCGCGACGTCGCGCGTGAGGGTCGCCCCGCCCCGCTCCCACGCGGGGCGAGGCCCCGCGAAGCGGTCCTCGATCACCCACTGCAGGAACGGCTCCGCCACGACCAGGCCCTCGTCGCGCGCGCCGAGCAGCGTCTCGACCTCGTCGCGCTGCGCGGGCGTGGTCGCGGGCACGATGCGGTCGACCATGCTGCACGGGAAGGTCACCGACGCGGCGAGCCAGGCGCGCAGCGCGTCGCCCTCCGCGCCGGGGAGCGCGGCGTCGACCGCCTCGCCCACGAGCCGCGCGAGCACGTGCCCGTTGTCGGCGAGGTTGTCGCAGCTCAGCACGGTCAGGGGCGCTCCCCCGGCCCGACGGCGTGCCGCGAGCCCGCGCACGAGGAGCCCGACGGCGCTGGTGGCCGCGGTGGCCTCGGTGACCTCCCCCGCGGCGTCGCCACGGAGTCCCGCGCCCGGCGCGTCCCCGCCCGGCGAGCTCGTGGCCGCCTCCTCACGGCGCAGCACGTCGAGGTCGCCCGCGACGGCGTCGACGTCGAGGTGCCCGTCGGCGCGGCGCGCGTAGCCCTTCTCGGTGACGGTGAGCGTCACGACGTGCGTCGTCGGCGCGGCGAGCGCCGCGAGGACGCGCGCCGTCTCCTCGGCCGGCCACACGACGTCGGTCACGGACCCCACGACGCGCGGGGACGCCCCGTCGGGCCCGACCGTCAGCACGGTGTAGACCCCGCCCTGCGGCCGGAGCTGGTCGCGCACCGACGCGGAACGCTGCGTCACGCCGAGGATGCCCCAGCGCGTCTCGCCCGTGACGCGCGCGGCGTCCTCGGTGACGACCGCCTGGTGCGCGCGGTGGAACGCGCCGATCCCGAGGTGGACGATCCCGACCTGCGTCGGGCGGACGGGCGCCGGCGGGAACGCGGGGTGGGCGTCGCGGCGCAGGCGCGATCGCGCCGACCGTGCCGCGTCGGGCGGCGTCGCAGCGGATGACGCCGGGCCGGGTCGGCTCGGGACGCGGGTCGGGGCGGTCACGCGGCCTCCAACAGGTCTCGGGTCGGTGACGGTGTCACCACGGTGGTCGGGCCGGGTGCGAAGTCCCGGATACGTACGATGCGAACGATTGTAGCCATAGCAGTGCTGGGTGCAGGAGACTCGGGGTGCCGTGACGTGCAAACGTTCGCAGCGATGGGCACGGCGCCGCGCACGTGCGGACGGCGTCACCGCACCGGTGCCGGCACGCTACGCCCCGCGAGGTCGGCCGGGCGCACGACCCGTCCGGTCGCGGCGGCCTCGCGGATCGCGCACAGGAGCCGGACGGTCTCCACGGCGTCGGCGGCGTCGACCGGGGGCGGCGCCGTCCCGTCCAGGGCCGCGAGCACCCGCTCCCACTGCACGCGGTGACCGGCATGACCGATCGCGAGCGGGTCGGCCGCGCCGCCCGCCGAGGTCCCCGACGTGGGCGCCGGGACGCCCGGCACGTCCCAGCGGAGGACCTCGTCCTGCGCGAGCTCCACCGACCCGTGCGACCCGTGGAGCGCGAGGGTGGCGGGGAACCCCGGGGGCGTGGCCGTCGTCGTCGTGACGACGCCGAGCGCACCCGACGCGAGGCGCAGCGTCGCGACCGTGGTGTCCTCGGCGGCGTCGTCGGCGGCGCCCAGCCCGGGGTCTGCGACGCGCGGCGCGCGCGCGAGCGTCCCCGCCTGGGCGGTGACCGACTCGACCGGCCCGCACAGCCAGCGCAGGAGGTCGACGTTGTGCACGCCCTGGTTCATGAGCGACCCGCCGCCCTCCGCCGTGGACGACCGCCACCGGGCCGCGGCGTAGTAGTCGTCGTCGCGGAACCACGGCACATGCGTCGCGACGAGGCGCAGCTCGCCGAGGGCGCCGTCGTCGAGCGCGCGCCGGAGCGCCTGGTGCTGGGGCTCGAAGCGGCGCTGCGAGACCATCGAGACGACCAGGCCCCGCTCGCGCGCCTCCCGCTCGACGCGGAGCGCGTCCTCGACGGTCACCGCGAGCGGCTTCTCCACGACGACGTGCCTGCCCGCCGCGAGCGCCGCGAGCGCGAGGCGCGCGTGGCTCCCGCTCGGCGTGCAGACCGCCACGACGTCGACGCCCTCGTGGCGGACCACCTCCTCCGGCGCCACGTGCGCCGCGGGCCCTGCCGGCGTCACGTCGTCGTCGAGCGGCGCGCCCCCGCTGTACGCGACGAGCCGCGCCCGCGGCGCCAGGTCGCGCAGCGCCCGCGCGTGCAGCACGCCGATGCTGCCCATCCCGACGATCCCGACGCCGACGACGGGAGCGCCGCTCCCCGGAGCCGACCGCACGGACGCGCTCACTCGGCGACGTGGCTGGCGCCGAGCAGGTCGCGCAGCCGCTCGGCGGCCCCCGTGAACCGGGGGTCGACGAGCGTCGTGCCGTAGTCCCGCTCGTCGGGCAGCCCGGGCTCGAGGGTCTCGACGATCCGTCCGGGGCGCGGGCTCATGACGACGATCCGGCTCCCCAGGAACACCGCCTCGGGCACGGAGTGCGTGACGAGCACGATGGTCGTGCCGGTCTCGCGCCAGATGCGGTTCATCTCGATGTTCATCTGCTCGCGCGTGAGCGCGTCGAGCGCTCCGAACGGCTCGTCCATGAGCAGGACGCGCGGCTCGTGCAGCAGGGCCCGGCACAGCGCGACGCGCTGCTGCATGCCGCCGGACAGCTCGTGCGGCAGCGCCTTCTCGAAGCCCGTGAGCCCGGTCAGCGCGATGAGCGCGTCCGCGCGCTCCTGCGCCCGGCGCTTGTCCATGCCCCGCATCTCCGCCTGGAGCAGGATGTTCTTGCGCACCCCGCGCCACTCGAGCAGCGCCGAGCGCTGGAACGCGAACCCGATGTCGCGCTGCGGCCGCGTGACGGGCTGCCCGTGCAGACGCACCGCGCCCTCGGTGTAGGCCGTGAGGCCCGCGACGATCTTCAGCAGCGTGGACTTGCCGCAGCCCGACGGCCCGACGATCGTCACGAACTCGCCCGGCTGGACGCTCAGGGAGACGTCGTCGAGCGCCACGGTCTCCGACCGCTTCGACGTGAAGCGCATCGTGAGGTCGCGGACCTCGATGATCGGGTCGGCGACGGCCGCGTCGACGGGGGCGGTGAGCTCGGTCGCGGTCACAGGTCCGCCCCGAACGCGCCGTCCCAGAAGTCGGCCGGGGTCGTGCCGCCGTCGAAGTCCGTGTTCTCGGACAGGAACGTGAGGGTGTCCGTCCACTGCTCCTCGGTGTTCACGCCGGGGGCGGGGGCGTCCGCGAGGTTGAGCAGCTCGATCGTCGCGGCGAGCTGGGCCGCCAGGACCGCCTCGTCGGGCGCCTGCTCGGCACCCGCGGCCATCGCCGCGACGGCGGCGTCCGGGTCCTCGGACGCCGCGAGGAACGAGCGCGACGTCGCCCGCACCATCGCCTCGACGAGCTCCGGGTCGTCCGCGATGAGCTTCTCGTTGGCCACGAGCCCCGTGCCGAGCAGGTTCATGCCGAAGTCCGCGAACGGCAGCGCCTCGACCTCCTCGCCGGTCTGGTTCTCGATCGTCGGCGCCTGGTCGTGGTGGAAGCCCTGGATCGCGTCGACCTTGCCCTCGATGAGCGCGGCGATCTTGCCCGCGGCGTCGACGTTGACCACGGTCACGTCGGCCGGGTCGACGCCGTTGAGCTCCAGCCAGGCCGGGAACGTCCCGTACATCGCGTCGCCCGGCGTGCCGCCGACCGTCTTGCCCACCAGGTCGGCCGGCTCGGCGATGCCCTGCTCGGCGAAGAACTCCACCGAGCTGGGGCCGGTCTGGAGGAACACGCCGACGCTGCGCACCGGCATGCCCGAGCTGATCGCGTTCGCGAGCGGCGGCGTGTCCGCCCAGCCGAAGTCGGTGTTGCGCTGCGCGACCTGCTGGACCGTGTTCCCCGAGCCGTTGCCGGGCTGGATCGTGAGGTCGATCCCCTCCTCCTCGAAGATGCCCTGCTCGACGCCGTAGTAGAACGGCGCGTGCTCGCCGTAGGGCACCCAGTTGAGGGTGACGGTGACCTCGGTGAGGCCGTCCGCGCCCTCCGCGGGCCCGGACGGGTCGGCCGACTGCCCGCAGGCCGCCGTCCCCGCGACCACGACGCCGGCCACGGCCAGCGAGACTGTCAGACGTGCACCACGCATGGGAAGACTCCTTCTGCTCGCGCCGCCTCGTCGTCGGGGCGGCGAACTCTGGGGTGGGTCAGGGGCGGGTCAGGAGGACGCGAGGACGAGGTTCCCGCGCTGCGACGCGTGCCACGGGATGAGGAGCCGCTCCAGCAGCTCGACGAGGAGGAACAGCACGACGCCGATGAGCGACATGAGGATGAGGTCCGCGAACAGGAGCGGCGCGTCGAGGTTGCCGCTCGCGAGGAGCAGCACGTACCCGAGGCCGCGGTCGGCGCCGACGAACTCGCCGACGACCGCCCCCACCACCGCGAGCGTGACGGCGACCTTCAGGCCGGACATCAGCTGCGGCAGCGACCCCGGGAAGCGGATCTTGCGGAACGTCTTCCAGCGCGACGCGCCCATGGTCGCCGACATCTCCAGCAGCTCCGGGTCGATCGACCGCAGCCCGGCGACGGCCGAGACCACGACCGGGAAGAACGCGATGAGCACCGCGAGGATGATCTTGGGGGCCGCGCCGAACCCGAACCAGACCACGAGGATGGGGGCGATCGCGATCTTCGGGATCACCTGCGCGAAGAGGATGAGCGGGTAGAGCGACTTCTCGGCCGTCGGCGAGTAGACGAGGAGCACGGCCGTCGCGACGCCGATCACGGACGCGAGCACGAACCCGACGACCGTCTCCATCGTGGTCACCCAGGTGTGCTCGGCCAGCATGGCCCAGTCCTCGACCATCGTGTCCCACACGGCCCCCGGCGACGGGACCAGGTACGCCGGCACGAGCTCGCGCCACGCGACGAACCACCACACGGCGAACAGCGCGAGCAGCACCAGCGCGGGGCGCCAGGCCGCCGAGGCGACCGCCACCACCCGGCTGCCGGCCGACGTCGTGCCGCGCGGGCGCGGGCCGGGGCGCCGGGCCGCCCCGGCGGGCGGGCGCGCCTCCTGGCGGGCCGGTCGCACTTCCTGGGCAGTCGTCATCGTGCGGTCCTCCGTGGTCGTGGTCCTGGTCGTCGGCGGGACGTCCGGGCTGGGCGCGTCGGTCATCGGAACGGCACCGCCTCGGCGTCGAGGATCGTGGTGAAGGCCTCCCAGGCCTCGGTGAACAGCTCCGGCCCGGAGAACCCGCCGAGGCTGTGCGCCTCGCTCAGGTGCGGCTCGAGCGAGAAGAACCCGTCGAAGCCGTCGTCGCGCAGCGCCCGCACGGTCTCGCGCACCTCGCCGTCCCCACGCCCGGCGGGCACGACGGCGCGCGTCGCCGCGAGCGCGTCCTTCACCTGGACGTACTCCAGGTACGGGCGCAGCAGCGCGTAGCCGTCGGTGAAGGGCCGCACGCCCACCTGCACGAAGTTGGCCGAGTCCCACGCGAGCGCCAGGTGCGGCGAGCCGACGGACTCGACCACGTCCAGGCACCGCTCCGGGACGTCGCCGTAGATGTCCTTCTCGTTCTCGTGGACCAGCACGACGCCCGCCGCGCGCGCCACGTCGGCGAGCGCCGCCATCCGGCGCAGGACGACGTCGCGCCACGACGCCGGGTCGGTCCCGGGACGCACGAAGAACGAGAACACCCGCACGTACGGGGCCCCGAGCTGCCGTGCGACGCGCGCGGCGTGCCGCATCCGGTCGAGGTGGGGCGCGAAGTCCTCGTCGACGAAGATCTTGCCGACGGGAGACCCGATGCTGGAGACGCGGAGGTCGTGCTTGTGCAGCAGGCTCGCGACGCGCTCGCGCTGGTCGTCGTCGAGGTCGAGCACGTTGGTCCCCCACGCGCTGCGGAGCTCGACGAACCCCAGACCGAGCTCGGAGGCCACGACGCACTGCGTCTCGACGTCGGGCGATATCTCGTCGGCGAAGCCCGAGAGCGTCCACATCGTGCCGCCCTCCCTTCTGCTGGTGGCTCCCGGACGACGACGCGGCCGGCACCGTGGGCCCGCCGGGCCGCAGCCTCCGGCCCGGGGAGGGGCTCGTGCGGAGGGGCGGCGCGGGGTCGGTGACGCGAGGACGCGGGGTCGTACGGGACGGTGGTCGAGGTCCTGCGCACGGAGCTCGTTCTCCGTGCGCCTGGCATGGACAGTAGGTGCGGGCCATGGCACGGACAACGAGTTGCCATTTGTTGCACCTGACAGCGCTGGACGGGCGACCGCGGCGCCAGGCGCACCGGACCGCGGGTGCCGGGCCGTGCGTGGGCACGAAGCGCGCGGGAGGGCGTGGTTGCCGTCGGTTGCCACCGGTCGGCGTCGCCGGGCGACGCCCGGCGACGGTTCCGTGACGGGGCCGTCGACGGCTGCCCGGCCGCGTCGGTGGCGGTCCGGGCGGGGCGCGCGGAGGGCGCGCCGGAGCGTCAGGTGCCGGGGTCCGCGGGGGTGCCGAGGTCGAGCGCGACGAGCCGGAAGCCCGCCGACCGGACGGCCCGCAGGACCTCGCCGCGCAAGGGCTCGGCCGCCACGACCGGCAGCTCCGTGTGGGGAGCCTCGACCCGGGCGAGGTCGCCGTGGTGGTGGACCCGCAGGTCCTCCAGGCCGAGCCGGCGCAGCTCGCTCTCGGCCGCCTCGACCTGGACGGCGGCCTCGCCGTCGCGGACCCGGTCGACGGCGAGGTCGGCCGACGGCGCCTGGTCGGTGCGGCTCATCGACGCCGTCCGCCGGGCACGACCGGGACGGCACCGGAGGGTCGGGGTCCAGGCCGCCGACGTGCCGCCGTCGGGCGCAGGGACGCGTTCGCACGCGAGATCACGGAGCCATTGGAGGATGCCCGTCGGGGCCCGTCAAGGAGTTGCCGTCGGTTGCCGTGGGGTTGCCACGGGACGCACCGCGGGCGGGCCGGGCACGAGGCGGCCACGGCGCGCGTACCGGCTGGTCACGCGGCACAACCGCGACACGAGGGCGACAACCGGTTGTTGTCCACCGCTGTCACGCCCGTTACAGTCCGACCGCATGACCTCAGCCGGCAATGGTGCCAGCCCGACGATCTACGACGTCGCCCAGGCGGCCGGCGTCGCCCCCTCGACCGTGTCACGGACGTTCTCGCGGCCCGGCCGCGTCAACGCGCAGACCGCGGAGCGCATCCGCCAGGTCGCGAGCGAGCTCGGCTACCGGACGAACCCGCTGGCCCGCGGCCTGCCGACCGGCCGGACCTCGCTGCTCGCGATCGTGGTGGCCGACGTGACCAACCCCTTCTTCTTCGAGATCATCCGCGGCGCGGAGAAGACGGCACGTGACGCCGGGTACACGCTGCTCATGGTCGACGCCCACGAGTCCGACGAGGCCGAACGCCGCGCGCTCGACCGGACGCTGCCCCTCGTGGAGGGCCTGATCCTCGCGACGTCCCGGCTCTCGGACTCCTCGATCCGGGTCGCCGCGAAGCAGCGGCCGACCGTCGTCATGAACCGGCACATGACCGACGTCCCGAGCGTCCTGACGGACAACGCCCAGGGCATGCGCAGCGCCGTCGAGCACCTGGCCGGGCTCGGGCACACGAGCCTCGCCTACGTCGCCGGGCCCGAGGCGTCGTGGGCCGACGGGATGCGCTGGCGCGCGTTCCGCGAGGCGACGCGCGAGACCGACGTCCAGGCGCGGCGTGTCGGCCCCTTCGCGCCGACGCTCGCCGGCGGGCTCTCCGCGGCCAAGTCGCTCGTCAAGCACCCCGCCACGGCGGCCGTCGCGTACAACGACCTCATCGCGATCGGCGCGATGCGCGGCCTGCGCCGGCTCGGGGTCGAGGTGCCGCGCGACCTGAGCATCGTCGGGTTCGACAACATCTTCGGCTCGGACTTCTGCACCCCGCCCCTCACGACCGTCGCCGCGCCGCTGCGCCACTTCGGGTCGTTCGCGGTCCAGCGGCTCCTGGCCCAGCTCCGCACGTCGCCCGCTCCCGCCGCCGGGCCGACGCTGCTCCCGGCGAAGCTCGTCGAGCGCGGCTCGACCGGCCGCCCGGCCTGACCGCACCCCCGCGGGCGTCGCCGCCGTCGGGACAGGGGCAACAAGTGGCAACTCGTTGCCCGGACCGCGCGCGCCCCGGATAGTGACGGCACAGCGCACCGATGCGCGCCCTGTGCGCAGTCCGACGCACGGTCCTCGACGGAGAGGCAGGCTGATGGAACACCCCTCGACCGACGCACCACCCCCGCACGGCACGCCCCGGCCCCGCCGCAGAAGACGGCGCGCCGTCGTGGCCGCGCTCGCCGCCCTGGCCGTGCCGTCCGGCGTCCTCACGGCCCAGGCAGCGGTGCCGACCGTCGCACCCGCCGTGGCACCCGCCGCGACGCAGGCCGACATCCGCCCGCAGGAGCCCGGCGTGACGCTGCGCGTCTTCGACGTCCAGGTCATCCTCGACGACTACTGCACGCTCAAGCCCGGGCAGACGCCCAACGTCGACAAGATCATGCCGACCATCGACTGGACCACGGCCGCCGACTTCGGCCTCACGGACAAGTTCGTCACCGAGGTGTCGGGGTACCTGAACGTCCCCGAGGCCGGCACGTACGACTTCCGGATCACGAACGACGACGGCGCGCGCCTGCTGCTGGACGACGAGCTCGTGGTCGACCACCCGGGCCGTCACGGCGCGACGCCCAAGGAGGGGTCGATCGAGCTCGAGGCGGGCTACCGCGCGCTGCGCATCGACCACTTCGACGGCGAGTTCGACCAGCGGCTCAAGCTCGAGTGGCGCCCGCCGGGCGCGTCGGGCTACGTCGTCGTGCCGAACTCGGTGCTGAGCACCGACGCCGACGTCACGCGCGTCACCTCGCCGGGCCGCAAGGAGTGCGAGGGCGTCACCGAGGCGCCGGGCGACGGCCTGCCGCTCACCGAGGTGCACCCCGACTACACCCTCACGGACCTGCGCCCCGAGGGCTTCCAGCCGCAGGTGACGGGCATGGACTGGCTGCCCGACGGCCGTCTGGCCATCTCCACGTGGGGCGGCGACCGGCTCACGCAGCTCGGCGCGGTGTACCTGATCGACCACGTCCAGGGAGACACCGGCGCGGACGAGGTGACGTACACCCAGGTCGCGGAGGGCCTGACGGAGCCCATGGGCCTGAAGTACGTCGACGGCACGATCTACGTGTCCGAGAAGGACGGCCTCACGGCGCTCGTCGACACCGACGGCGACGAGGTCGCCGACGAGTACGACACGATCGCGACCTGGCCGTTCGGCGGCAACTACCACGAGTTCGCGTTCGGTCTGCTCTACGAGGACGGGTACTTCTACGTCACGACCGGCATCGCGATGATCCCCGGCGGCAACTCGCTCGACCCGCAGCTCGCGGAGAACCGCGGCTCGGTCATGAAGATCAGCAAGGAGACCGGCGAGGTCGAGTACGTCGCGGGCGGCCTGCGCACCCCGAACGGGCTCGGCTGGGGCGCCGACGGCGCCATGTACGTCGCCGACAACCAGGGCGTCCGCATCCCGACGTCCAAGCTCGTGCGCGTCGAGGAGGGCGCGTTCTACAACCACTTCACCAACCCCGACGGCCCCTACGACGACCGGCCCGTCACCGAGCCGGTCCTGTGGATGCCGCACAGCGAGATCTCGAACTCGCCCAGCAACCCGGTCGTGCTCACCGAGGGCGTGTTCGCCGGGCAGCTCGCGATCGGCGACGTGACGTACGGCGGCCTGCAGCGCGCCTACCTCGAGGACGTCGCGGGCCAGGAGCAGGGCGCCGTCTTCCGCATGACGCAGGGCCTCGAGTCCGGCGTCAGCCGCACGAGCGTCGGCCCCGACGGCGCGATCTACGTCGGCGGCATCGGGTGGTCGGGCAACTGGGGCCAGGCGGGCAAGCTCTCCTACGGGCTCCAGAAGCTCACGTACGACGACAACACCGCGTTCGACATGCTCGCGATGCGCGCCGTCGAGGGCGGGTTCGAGATCGAGTACACGCAGCCGCTGTCGGAGGAGACGGCGCAGGACCTCGCGTCGAAGTACACCGCCGCCCAGTGGCGCTACGTCGCGACCCCGCAGTACGGCGGGCCGAAGGTCGACGAGGAGGACCTCGACGTCACGGCCGCGACCGTCTCGGAGGACCGGAAGACGGTGACGCTGCAGATCGACGGGCTCAAGCCGGGTCGCGTCGTGAACGTCCACTCCCCGCGCCCGTTCGCGTCGGAGACCGGTCAGGAGCTGTGGAGCACCGAGGCCTGGTACACCCTCACGCGCCTGCCCGACGGGTCCGTCGCGCCGCCGGTCTACGAGGCCGAGGCAGCGAACATCGAGGGCGGAGCCGGGTGGAACAACAACCACGCCGGCTACTCGGGGTCCGGGTTCGTCGACCGCAACTGGGAGCCGGGCGCGCAGACGACGTTCGCCGTCCGCACCGAGGAGGCCGGCCTGCACGACCTCGCGATCCGCTACGCCAACGGCCAGAACAGCGACCCCGCGCCGCTGCCGAGGAACCTGAGCCTCTACGTCAACGGCGAGAAGATCAAGCAGGTCTGGTTCGACAGCACCGTGGCCTGGTCCACCTGGGCCACCCAGGTCGAGACCGTGCCGCTGCGCGAGGGCGCCAACACCATCACGATCCGGCACGACGACGACGACATCGGTCACGTCAACCTCGACAGCCTCACCGTCACCCCGACCGAGCGCATCGCGCTGTTCGACGGCGACGACCTCGACCGGTGGGCGGCCGTCAACGGCGGCGGTCCCGCGACCTGGCCGATCGCCGACGGCTCCGTCGAGTCGTTCGGCGGCGACATCCGCACCCGGGAGAAGTTCGACGACTTCCGGATGCACGTCGAGTGGTACCAGCCCGAGCACGCCCCCGACGTCACGGGCCAGGCCCGCGGCAACAGCGGCGTCTACATCCAGGAGCGGTACGAGGTGCAGGTGCTCGAGTCGTTCGGCATCGACCCGCCGAAGAACAACGACGCCGGGTCGATCTACCTCCAGAAGGCCCCGGACGTGAACGCCGCGACCCCGATGGGCACGTGGCAGACGTACGACCTCGAGTTCCGGGCGGCGCGGTTCGGTCCCGACGGCGCCAAGACCGAGGACGCCCGCATCACCCTCGTGTGGAACGGGCAGGTCGTGCACGACGACGTCGCGGTCACCGGCAAGACCGGCAACGGCAAGAACGAGGGCCCGACGTCGGGGTACATCAAGCTCCAGGACCACGGCGACCCCGGCCTCAACCCCCGGTTCCGCAACATCTGGATCGAGCGCCTCCCCAGCGTGGAGGAGCCCGGCCAGGAGGAGGTCGCGGTCACCGCGACCGCCGAGGTCCGGTGCCTCGCGGGCACGCCGTACGTCGCCGTCCGCGCGCTCAACGAGGACACCGTCCCGCTGGACGTCGTCCTCGACACGCCGTACGGGTCCAGGACGTTCACCGACGTCGCCCCCGGCAAGAACGCCTACCAGTCGTTCGCCGTCCGCGGCGTGGAGGACCCGGCGGCCGGATCCGTGACCGTCACCGCCCGTCCGTCCGACACCTCCGACGAGCGGGAGACCGTCGCGACGCCGGAGCACGGCCAGCCGTCCTGCGGCTGACCCTCCGGTCCCGGACCCGGGGCTGTCTCGTGCGCCACCCCGGCTCACGAGACGGCCCCGGGTCCGTCGTCTGCCGAGGGAGATTCCGGGCAGCGCGAGAGAGAGGTTCCGGTCGCGAGGTAGAGCCCCGCGAGCTCTACCCGGAGACGGGAGGCTCTATCTCGGCGGGACCGGCTGGCCGGTGGGGGCGAGGGTCGTGGAGTCGCGGACGACGAGCTCGACCGGGAGGACGTCGTCCGGGGACGTCGCGACGTCCGGGGAGCCGTCGGCGTCGCTGGCAGTCCCGCGGCGTGTGCCGAGCGCGGCGACCAGGCGGTCGACGGCGCGGGCGCCGAGGCGCGCGAGGTCCGTGCGGACCGTGGTGAGCGCGGGCGACGCGAGGGTCGCGACGAACGTGTCGTCGAACCCGACGACGCTGAGGTCGCGCGGGACGTCGACGCCGCGCTCGCGCAGGCGGGCCACGAGGCCGAGGGCGACGAGGTCGTTGTAGGCGAGCACCGCCGTCGCGCCGGAGGCGACGACGAGGTCGGCCGCCGCACGACCACCCTCGACGCGGGGGCGGAACGACCCCACCGTCACGGTCTCGACGTCCGGGTAGCGCTCGCGGGCGGCGTCGAGACCGGCGCGGCGGCGCGCGTCCGACCAGGACCGGTCGGGCCCGCCGACGTACGCGACACGACGGTGGCCGAGAGCGCGCAGGTGCTCGACGGCGAGGGCGACGCCGTGCGCGTCGTCCGAGGAGACGGAGGGGACGCCGTCGTGCCGGAGGTTGACGAGGACGACGGGGGCGCCCCGCGCGGCGTCCAGGTCGGCCTCGGCGGCGCGCGGAGAGCACAGCACGAGCCCGTCCGTCTGGGACCGCAGCCCGGTGACGAGCTCGGTCTCGAGCGCGGGGTCCTCCCCCGCGTCGACGACGAACACGGCGTGGCCCGTCTGGCGCGCCCGCGCCTGCACGCCCTTGGTCACGGACGCGAAGTACGGGTTCTCCAGGTCGGGCACGACGAGCCCGAGTGCCCCGGTGCGACCAGCTCGCAGCCCGCTCGCGGCGCGGTTGGGCCGGTACCCGAGGCGGTGGGCGACGGCGACGACGCGGTCGCGCGTCTCCGGGGCGACGCGCTCGGGCTCGGCGAGGGCGCGGGAGACCGTGGAGATCGACACCCCGCTCTCGCGGGCGACGTCACGGACGGTGACCACGGCTGCCTCCTCGGCGCTCGGGGCCCGGCGGGGAGACCCGGGACTGCGAACGATTGTAGCGGCCCCGCGGTTTTCGCTCCGCGAGATCCCGTGACGTACGATGCAAACGTTCGCAACGATGCCTCTGGAGGAACCCGTGACGAGCACGGCCCACCTGGACCCGACCACCGCGACGACGCCGTGGTCCCTGCACCCCGACCGCGCGCTCCCCGCCGACCCCGTGCTCCGACCGCTCGCCCGCGAGGTCTACGCGGCGACGCGCGACCTCCCGATCGTCTCCATGCACGGGCACGTCGACGCCGCCCTGCTCGCCGACGACGCGTCCTTCGGCGACCCCGCGGCGCTGTTCGTCACGCCCGACCACTACCTCGTGCGCATGCTCGTCGCGCAGAGCACGTCACCGCACGGCGCGCCGGGCGTGCGCGGTGTCCAGGACCTCGGCGTCGCGCCCGTGCCCGGCGCTCCCGACGGCACCGCGCCCGCCGAGACGGACCCGCGCGAGATCTGGCGCCGGTTCTGCGCGGGCTGGCACCTGTTCCGCGGCACCCCGACGCGCTACTGGACCGAGCACGCGCTCGTCGAGGTCTTCGGCGCCCCGGTGCGCCCGTCGGCACAGACCGCCGACGCGCTCTACGACCACCTGGTCGACCGCCTCGCGCGGCCCGAGTTCAGGCCGCGCGCGCTCTTCGAGCAGTTCGGCCTCGAGCTCCTCGCGACGACCGACCCCGCGCAGTCCCCGCTCGCCGACCACGCTCGCCTCGCCGCGGACGGCTGGGGCGAGCGCGTCGTACCGACGTTCCGGCCCGACCCGCTCCTGCACGTCGACCGCGCCGACTGGGCCGCCCAGGTGGCCGAGCTCGGCGCGGCCGCGGGGACGGACGTCGTCGACTACCGGTCCTACCTCGACGCGCTGCGCGCACGCCGCGCCGCGTTCGTCGCCGCCGGCGCCCGGGCGACGGACCACGGCCACCTGACCGCCGACACCACCCCCCTCGACGACGCCGACGCCGCCCGCATCCTCGACCGCGCGCTGCGCGGCGAGGCCACCGCGGCGGACGCCCGGGCCTTCTCCGCGCACATGCTCTTCCAGATGGCCGCGATGTCGGCCGAGGACGGGCTCGTCATGCAGCTCCACCCGGGCGTCCTGCGCGACCACTGCGCCGGCGTCGCGCAGGCCTACGGGCCGGACAGGGGCTACGACATCCCCGAGCGCACCGAGTACGTGCGCGCGCTGCGTCCCGTCCTCGAGGCGTTCGGTCACCACCCCGGCTTCCGGATGATCGCGTTCACCGTCGACGAGGACACGTTCTCGCGCGAGCTCGCTCCCCTCGCCGGGGTCTACCCGGCGCTGCGGCTCGGCGCCCCGTGGTGGTTCCTCGACACCCCCGACGGCATGCGTCGCTTCCGCGAGGCCGCGACGGACACCGCGGGCTTCTACAACACGAGCGGGTTCGTCGACGACACGCGCGCGTTCTGCTCCATCCCGGCCCGCCACGACCTCGCGCGCCGGATCGACGCCGGCCACCTCGCCCGCCTCGTCGCCGAGCACCGGCTCGACCTCGACGAGGCGCTCGAGACCGCCGTCGACCTCGCCTATCACCTGCCCCAGGCGTCCTACCCGCCGTTGAGTGCATGAAGTCGTCGCCGCGGCGGCCCGATCTCGCGACCATCTCACGCACTCACGCTCAGACCGTTCCCCAGGAGAGACCCGTGACCACCCCGGACCACCCGTCCGTGCACCCCGCCTGGCTGCCCGACGCCGCGACCGCGTTCCTGCGCGGCCGCACCGTGCTCGTCGCGGGCGACGGCCCGCTCGCCGAGACCGTCCGCGGCGAGGCCCGCCGTGCGGGCGCGACCCTCGTCGACGGCGACGCCGACCTCGTCCTGCGCGACACCGGTGCCGTCCCCGGCGGCGAGGGGTTCGTCGTCGCGCACCGAGACGGCCGCCTGGACGTCGCGGCGGACGACGACGCCGCGCTCCTCCACGCGTGGTTCCACGTCGTGCGCTCCGGGACGACGGACGCCGCCGGCCACCCGGAGGCTCGCCACGAGCCCGCGCACGCGCTGCGCATGCTCGACCACTGGGACAACGTGGACGTCCACCCGGTCATGGGCCAGGTCGAGCGCGGGTACGCGGGCGGCTCGATCTTCTACGCGGACGGGCACGTGCGCGAGGACCTGTCGCGCGTCGAGCAGTACGCGCGCGTGCTCGCGGCGACGGGCGTGAACCGCGTCGCGATCAACAACGTCAACGTGCACGCGCGCGAGGCGCGGCTGCTCACGGACGACCTGCCCGACGTCGCGCGCGTCGCCGCCGCGTTCCGGCCGTGGGGCATCCGCGTGCACCTGTCGGTGAGCTTCGCGGCGCCGATCGTGCTCGGCGGGCTCGCGACGTCGGACCCGCTCGACCCGGACGTGCAGGCCTGGTGGGCGGACGCCGTCCGGCACGTGTACGAGGTGATCCCCGACTTCGGCGGGTTCGTCGTCAAGGCGGACTCCGAGGGCCAGCCGGGGCCGTTCGCGTACGGGCGGGACCACGCCGACGGCGCGAACCTCCTCGCACGCGCCCTCGCCCCGTACGGCGGCACGGTGCACTGGCGGGCGTTCGTTTACGACCACACCCAGGACTGGCGCGACCGCTCGACCGATCGGGCGCGCGCCGCGTACGACCACTTCGCCCCGCTCGACGGGCGGTTCGACGAGAACGTGATCGTGCAGGTCAAGCACGGCCCTATGGACTTCCAGACGCGCGAGCCCGTCTCCCCGGTGCTCGCCGCGATGCCGCGCACGCGCCTCGCCGTCGAGCTGCAGGTGACGCAGGAGTACACGGGCCAGCAGCGGCACGCGTGCTACCTGGGCCCGTGGTGGAGCGAGATCCTGCGGTTCGGACCGTGGGGTCCGGTCGAGGGGGACGACAGCTCCCCCACGGTGTCCGACGTCGTCGGGGGCACCGGCCCGAACGCCTCTCCCCAGGTCGCGGCCGCGCGGGGCGGCGGGATCGCGGCGGTGTCGAACGTCGGCGACGACGCGTTCTGGACCGGGCACCCGCTCGCGCAGGCGAACCTCTACGCGTTCGGCCGCCTCGCGTGGGACCCGACGCTCGATCCGACCGCCGTCCTCGACGAGTGGGTCTCCCTGACGTTCGCGTCCCCGTCGCCCGCGGGCGCCGACCGCACCGTCGACCCCGACGTCCGGGCGGCGCTCCACGCCGTCCTCGACGACTCGTGGCGCACCTACGAGGCGTACACCGCCCCCCTCGGCGTGGGCTTCATGGTGAGCCCCGGGCACCACTACGGGCCGTCGGTCGAGGGCTACGAGTACTCGCCGTGGGGCACGTACCACTTCGCCGACCGCGACGGCGTCGGCGTCGACCGCACGCGCGCGACCGGCACCGGCTACACCGGCCAGTACCCCGCACCGTGGCGCGACGTCTACGAGTCGCTCGACACGTGCCCGGACGAGCTGCTGCTGTTCTTCCACCACGTGCCGTACGGGCACGTGCTGCATGGCGGCACGACCGTCGTCCAGCACGTGTACGACACCCACTTCGCCGGCGTCGAACGCGTGGAGGAGTACGCGCGCACGTGGGAGAGCTTGCGGGGGGTGGTCGACGACGCGGTGTTCGCGCGGGTCACCGAGCGGCTCGCGGAGCAGCTCCGCTCCGCGAGCGAGTGGCGGGACCAGGTGTGCACCTACTTCCTGCGCGCGTCCGGGGTCCCCGACGCGCACGGCCGCACGATCTACTGAGCACGTGACAGAGCCTGCGACCGAGCCCGTGACCGCAGCCGTGACCCGGCCCGGCGCGACCGCGCCGTCCCCCGAGGCGCACGGGATCCCGTCTGCCGCGGTCCTCGACCTGCTCGACGCTCTCGAGGACGGCGGGCTCGACCCGCACGGCCTCGTCGTCGCGCGCGACGGCGTCCCGGTGGTCGAGGCGTCGTGGGCGCCGCACGACGCGCGGCTGCCGGGCCTCGTCTACTCCGTGTCGAAGACGTTCACGGCGCTCGCCGTCGGGCACCTCGTGGCCGAGGGGCGCCTCACGGTCGACGACCTCGTCGGTGACGTGCTCGGCCTGCCCGGCCCGACCGGCCTCACCGTGCGGCACCTGCTGACCATGAGCACCGGGCACACGGCGCGGCAGCTCGCGGAGATCGGGTTCGACCTCCCCCGCCTGCTCGCGACCCCGCCCGAGCACGCGCCGGGCACCCACTTCGCGTACAGCTCACCCGCGTCGCGCGCGCTGTCCTCGGTCGTCACCTCCGTGACCGGTGAGCGCCTGCTCGCCTACCTGCGCCCGCGCGTGCTCGACCCGCTGGGGGTCGCGCACCCGTGGTGGGCCGAGATCGACGGCCTCGACCAGGGCTTCTCCGGGCTGCACGTGACGACCTCCGAGATGGCGCGCCTCGCCGTCGCGATGGCCGACGGCGGCCGGTACGCAGGCACGCAGGTGATCCCGCCCGCGTGGCTGGCCGCGATGCGCGAGCCGTGGTCGGACACGGCGGAGCACGGCGGCGCGCCCGGGGTGGCCGGGGGCGAACCGCCGGACTGGTCGCGCGGCTACGGCTACCAGGTGTGGACGAGCCGGCACGGGTTCCGGGCCGACGGCGCGTACGGGCAGTTCGCGATCGCCGTCCCCGAGCGCGGGCTCGCGATCGGGTACCGCGGCGCGACCCGCAGCGCCCAGCCCACCCTCGACGCGATCTGGGCGTTCGTCGAACGCGCGGGCGACGGCAGCACCCCGCTGCCGCCCGACCCCACCGCCGCCGCGCGCCTCGCCGACAGGCTCGCGACGCTCGACGCGTGGCCGGGCGTCGTCGGCCAGGAGCTCGACCCGCAACCGACGCCGCAGGACGCGATTAGCCCCGTGTTGTGGACGCTCCACGCCGTCCGGGCCGGGTCCCCGTACACCTGGCGCCTCGACGTCGGTGGACAGCCGGTCCCCGTCGCCGAAGACCGCTGGACGACGCGCGTCCTGCCCTGGCCCCACGCCGCCGAGGGCTCCGGCCCTGCCGCGGGGCCCGTCGTCGACCCCGTGCTCGTCGTCTCGACGCGCGGCCGCGCGCTGCCCGACGGCGCCGTCGAGGTGCACGTGGTGCTCCCGACGTCGCCGCACCGCCTCGTCGCGACGGGCCGCCCCGGGGAGCGCCTGACCCTCGCCTGGCACACGACGCCGCTGTGGCACCCGAGCCTGTCGACGCTCGTCGTTCCTGCGGCCCACGCCTCGACGTTCTCCTGACGCGAGATCGACCCGCCCGTCTCCAGATCGGCCCTCCGAGGGTCGATCTGGAACGCTCGGGTCGATCTCGCGGGACCTTGCCGCCCCGCCCTGCCGCCGCCCCGACGGAATCCCAGAACTCGTCGCCCCGTCGTGTCGATCTCGCCACCCGGGCTTCGTCGTCCTGGTGAGCGGCCGGATGGGCCGCACGACCAAGGAGGCACGATGCGATTTCTGGAGACGATCCTCGCGGCGAACCGGGAGCAGCCGCCGGACCTCGCGCGCTACCGTGACGGACGGCGCAGCGTCGGCGACGGGATCGACGTCGCCGACGTGGTGCTCTACGGGCCGACGGCGCTCCGCCGGCCCGCGACGACGAGGGCGGAGGACCTCTGATGCGCTACCTGATGCTCGTGCTCGGCACGCCGCACGACCCCGACCTGCGACCCGAGGAGTTCGAGGCGGCCCCGCCGATCGAGGAGTGGGTCGGACGCCACTACGGCAGCGGTGCCGCGGTGGTCGGCGACCGGCTGCGGCCGCCGGAGGACGCGGTGGGCGTCCGGGTGCGCGGCGGCAAGGTGCTCGTCACCGACGGGCCGTTCTCCGAGACGAAGGAGACGATCGCCGGGTTCGACGTCCTCGAGGCGCCCGACCTGGACACCGCGATCGCCATCGCGTCCGAGCACCCCATGGCGTACGGCGGCGCGATCGAGCTGCACCCGGCGTGGCCGCTCGACCTCGACGGGTCCTGACACGCCGGTCGTGACGGACCCGAGCCGCGCCGTCGAGGATGCGTTCCGCACCGAGTGGGGACGCGTCCTCGGCGCGGTCGCGCGCAGCACGGGCGACCTCGACCTCGCCGAGGAGTCCGCGCAGGAGGCGTTCGCGACCGCCCTGCGCACGTGGGGCCGCGACGGCACCCCGGATCGGCCCGGCGCCTGGCTCACGACGACGGCCCGCCGCCACGCGATCGACGTGCTGCGACGGCGCCGCGTCGAGACGGAGCGCGTCGCCGCCGCGGGACGCCTGGGCGAGCGCGTCGACGCCGCGTCCCGGAGCGGCGGCCCGGACCCCGTCGTCGAGCAGGTCGCCCTCGGCCTGGACGACGACGCGTGGGAGCTCGACGACCCCGACGGCGACCTCCTGCGCCTGCTGTTCACGTGCTGCCACCCGGCGCTGCCCGCCGAGGCCCGGGTCGCCCTGACCTTGCGGTCGCTGACCGGCATGACGACGGCGCAGGTCGCGCGCGCCTTCCTCGTCCCCGAGGCGACGATGGCGCAGCGCCTCGTCCGGGCCAAGCGCCGCATCCGCGCGACCGGGATGACGTTCCGGGTGCCGCCCGTCGAGCTCCGGGCGGAGCGCGTCGAGGGCGTCCTCGCCGTCCTGTACGTGCTCTTCACGGAGGGCTACGACGCGTGGGCGGAGCCCGCCGACGCGGTCGAGGGATCGGCCGACCGGCAGGCGCTCGCCGGCGTCGCCGTCCGGCTCGCGCGGCTCGCCGCACGGCTGCTCGACGACGAGCCCGAGGCCCGCGGGCTGCTCGCCCTCCTGCTGCTCCAGCACGCCCGCCGGGACGAGCGCGTCGGCCCGGACGGCTCGACGCGCACCCTCGCGGAGCAGGACCGCGCGCGCTGGCGGCACGACGAGATCGCCGACGGGGTGGCCGAGCTCGAGGCGGCGCTCGCCATGGGGCGACCCGGGCCGTACCAGGTGCAGGCAGCGATCGCCGCGCTGCACGACGAGGCCGCCGACGCCGACGCGACCGACTGGCCGCAGATCCTCGGCCTGTACGACGTGCTGCTCGACCTCACCGGCTCGCCGGTCGTCGCGCTCAACCGTGGGGTCGCGGTCGCCGAGGTGCACGGCGCAGACGCCGGCCTCGCCGCGGTCGACGCGGTCGCCGCCGAGCCCGCGCTCGCGGGGTACCACCTGCTGCCCGCCGTGCGCGCCGAGCTGCTCGTGCGGGCGGGCCGACCCGCGGACGCCGCCGTCGACCTGCGCCGCGCCCTCGCGCTCGTCGACCGCGAGGGCGACCGCCGCCTCCTGGAACGCCGCCTGGCCGGGCTCGCCGAGGCGACGCGAGATCGACCCGTGCGTCCGAGATCGGCCCTCAGGAGGTCGATCTCGTGACGCTCGGGTCGATCTCGGGGGTCAGGGGCGGTCCTCGCGTAGCACGACGACGTCCGTCGGGGCGAGGCGGAGCGGCTCGCCGCGCTCGATGCGGCGGCCGGTGAGCAGGTCGGTGCCCGACACGTGGGCGGCGACCTCGACCGTCTCGGTGGCGTGGTTGAGGACGAAGGCTGTGCGCTCGCCGTCGCGCTCACGCACGGCGAGCTCGAGGTCGGCGACGTCGGCGTAGGGGCCGACCAGGCCGTGCCGGTCGAGCACGCGGCGCACGACCCACGCGATGCCCGGCTCGTCGAGCGCGGTGGCGACGTACCAGGCCTCGCCGGGGACGCCGTCGGTCCCTCCGACGCGGTGCCGCGTCACGGCGGGGGTGCCGGCGTAGAACTCGGCGCCGTACGTCCCGACGACCTCGGCGCCCTGCGGGACCAGGACCTCGAACACGAGCTCGCCACCCACGACGAGCGGCGCCTCCGCGCTGCCCGGCGTCCCGGCGGCACCGGCGACGTCGTCGAGGTCGGGGTCGTGCAGCGCGACCGGGTTCACGACCCCCGGCTCGGCGGAGTCCGTCTCCTCGACCCGGATGCCGAACAGCGGGCCGAGCGGCCCAGGCGCGTCCAGGAGGAACGCGTTGTCGTCCTCGTCGACGCGGCCCGCCCAGAACGACGACAGCACGGTGCCGCCCCGGGCGGCCACGTCCTCCAGCCGCGCGGCGACGTCGCCCTTCAGGAGGTGCAGCATCGGGGCGACGACGACGTCGTACCGCGACAGGTCGGCGGTCACGGGCACGACGTCGACGTCGGCGTTCGCCTGCCACAGCGCTCGGTAGTACGCGAGCACCGTGTCGACGTAGCGCGCGTGGCGGTTGAAGCCGTCCGTCATCTCGGCGGCCCACCAGGAGTCCCAGTCGAACATCAGCGCGACCCGCGCGGGCGTGCGCGCGCCGAGCACCGCGTCGCCGAGGCCACGCAGCTCGCCGCCCAGCGCCGCGATCTCGCGGAAGCTGCGCGTGTCGCGCCGGCCCGCGTGGTCGAGCACCGCGCCGTGGTACTTCTCGCACGCGCCCTTCGACTGCCGCATCTGGAAGTACAGGACGGCGTCGGCGCCGTGCGCGACGGCCTGCCACGACCACAGGCGCAGCACGCCCGGGCGCTTCACGGGGTTGACGTCGCGCGAGGCGGTGATGGTCGGCGTCTGCTCCATGACCCAGAACGGCGCGCCGTCCTTGAGCCCGCGCATGAGGTCGTGCGCGAGCGCCATGCGCGCGTGCTCGCGCTGCCCGGGCGGGTAGTTGTCCCACGACGCGAAGTCGAGGTCGTCCGCCCAGCGGTGGTAGTCGAGGGGCCGGAACATGCCCATGAAGTTCGTCGTGACGGGCGTCGTCGCGTCGTGCTCGCGGATGCGGGCCTTCTCGTCGCGGAAGTTCTGCCGCATCGCGTCGGTCATGAAGCGGCGGTAGTCGAGCGTGATGCCCTGGAACGCGGTGTGGTCGGGCCCGCGCCAGTGCTCGGTGAGCTTGTTCGGCGGCACGACCTGGTCCCAGTCGGAGAACAGGTGCGACCAGAACGTCGCGTTCCACGCCTCGTTGAGTCGCTCGATGGTGCCGTACCGCTCGCGCAGCCACCCGCGGAAGGCGACGGCGCAGCGCTCGCACCAGCAGCCGCCGTCGTACCCGCCGTACTCGTTGCCCACGTGCCACGCGACGAGGCCGGGCGTGCCGGCGTAGCGCTCGGCGATGCGGCCCGCGAGCTCGGCGGACAGGCGGCGGTAGACGGGCGAGCTGGGGCACGCGTTGTGCCGCTGCCCGTACGCGTGCGCGCGGCCCTCGAAGTCGGTCCGGTTCACCTCGGGGTACGCGTGCGCGAGCCACGGGGGCAGCGCGCCGGTCGCGGTCGCGAGCACGATCTGGCGCCCGCCCTCGACCGCGCGCGCCACGATCTCGTCGAGGCGCGAGAAGTCGTAGGTGTCCTCGGCGGGCTGCAGGTACGACCATCCGAAGACGGCAAGGGTGACCGTGTCGATCGACGCCTCGTCGAACGCGGCGTAGTCGTCGTCCCACACGGCGCGCGGCCACTGCTCGGGGTTGTAGTCGCCCCCGTAGAGGATCTTCTCGGTCGCGGGCAGACGGGCGGGGGTCATGACGGGGACGGCTCCTCGGGTGGGCGGGTCGGGGTCAGTCGGTCGTGAAGCGGGCACGGACGTCGTCGAGCATCCGCCGGTCGTTGCGGTACCAGCACCACACCCACACCCCGCCGACGAGCGCGAGGACGCCGTCCGTGGCGAACCACGCGACGCCGGCCGCGGCGACGAGCAGCGAGACGACGCCGAGGCTCACGAGCGGCGTCCGGCCGAGGTAGTGGGCCGCGAGTCGCGCGACGTCGCGCGTGCGGAACGAGAAGCAGGTCGCGATCGCGACGGCGTGCAGCCCCCACACGAGCGCGAGCGCCGCGATCACGACGAGCACGGCCGCGTACGTCGGGCCGACGCCGGCGGCCGAGGCGTTCGCGAGCACGACCCCGACGACCGCGAGCACCCCGAGCGCGGGCGCCCACACGCGCAGCGCGTCGAGCGCCCCGCGGCGGTAGCCGCGCACGAACGTGCGGGCGGGTGTGACCTCGTCGTCGTTCTCGCGCGCCCGGACGGCGTACAGCGCCGCGGACAGCGCGGGCCCGAGCGGGAGGGCCGCGAGCGCCGCGAGCGGCACGTTGGACGCCGTGCGGTCGAGCAGCAGGAGCAGGACGAGCGTCGGCAGCGCCGCGAGCGCGAGCAGGGCCGTCACGACGACGTACCAGTAGACGAGCGCGGTCGCCCGCCCGAGCGTGCCCTGGCCGAGCGCGCCCGGCAGCGGCGACCCCGTGCTCCTGCCCGTGCCCGACGGCGGCGCGGGCCGGGTCACGTCGCTCACCGTGCGCTCTCCCCGTCGAGGGCCCGACCGAGGATCCGGTCGTCGTCGAGCCACGCGGGCGTCTCGTCGCGCACGGGGTCGATCTCGACGAGCGTGACCTCGTGCCGCGCGAGCGTGAGCGTGAGGTCGACGCGGCCGCCCTCGACGGGGAGCGAGGTGGTCGACCGGGCGGGCTCGGCGGCCTCGTGGAGGAGGTCGAGCTGGCGTGAGGTGGGCGACGCCGGGCGGCCCAGGTGCTGCCACGCGGTGAAGGCGTTGCCGTCGGTCTCGTTGACGACGCTGCGGTGCACCGACACGCGCCGTGGCGAGGACCCCGCACCCCGCGGCACCACGGGGACCGACAGCCGCACCTGGTGCCGCTCGGGCTCGGTCGGGTCGTCGGTCCCGCCGGTGGGCTGCCACGCGAGGACGGTGACCCGGCCGGTCGCGTCGCGCGTCACGAGGTGGTCCTCGCCGCGCGCGAGCACGTCGGCGCCCATGCGTGCCATGAACGCGTACAGGTGGTAGGTGGGCTTGCGCACCTGGCGGTGGGCGAGCATGCCGAACCCGCCGTGGAAGAACGCGGTGGGGATGTTCTCCTCCTCGAAGACGTCGCAGAACGTCCAGTAGGAGAACGAGTCCACCGTGTCGCCGCCGGCGGCGAGCACGGGCGCGAGGGCGGCCGCGTTGTACGCGGTGTCGTGCACCGGGTTGTCGGGGCGGTAGCTCGTGTTGAACTCGGTGACGTGCGCGGACAGCCCCTCCAGCCGGGTCCCGGCGAGGAGCTCGCGGGGGCGCGCGAACTGGTCGAGCAGGTCGGTCGGGTGGCGCAGCGTCTGGTAGACGCCGAAAGGGACGTGCTGCGCGGGGCCGGTCGTGTACGCGTGGAAGGACACGAAGTCGCACGGCAGGTCGCGGGCGGCGACGGCGTCGGCGAACGGCGCCCACCAGTCGTCGGCGCCGGGCGAGATCGCCGGGCCGCCCACCTGGAGGTCGGCGTCGACGTTCTTCACGGCGTGCGCGGTCGCCTCGTACAGGCGGAGGTAGGCCTCCTGGTCGGCGCCCTCCCAGAAGTTCACGAGGTTGGGCTCGTTCCACACCTCGACCGGCCACGTCCGGACCTCGTCGATCCCGTAGCGGTCGACCAGGTGGCGCAGCACCGCAGCCACGAGGGCGGCCCACTCGCGGTGGTCGCGCGGCGGCGTGACGTTGCCCTTCCACCAGAACACCGTCTGGTCGCCCGACGCGAGGCCGGACGGCATGAACCCGAGCTCGAGGAACGGCTTGACCCCGAGCGCGAGGTAGGCGTCGACGACCTGGTCGACGTAGGTGAAGGCGTACCGGGTGCCCTGGTGCCCCGCGACGTCGTACGGGCGGTGGACCCCGACGTCGTCGGACAGCAGGCCGTGGCCGCGGATGTACCGGAAGCCGATCTCGGCCTGCACGAGGGCGAGCGACTCCTGGTAGTCCTGGCGCAGCGCGAGGTTGAACCGGCCCGTGCCCACGCACGTGCGCCACGCGTCGGACAGGACGGCGACGGGCTCGGACGGGACGACGGTGGGTGTCACGGGTGATGCTCCAGCGGGGAGGGGTGGTGCGGTGGGTGCTGCGGGCGGCGGACCGCCGTCGCCCGGTGGGGCGACCGGGCGACGGCGGGGCCGTGGTGGCGGGTGCCAGGGGCACCCGCCGGAGGACGTCAGCCCGCGGAGCGGGTGAGCGCCGCGTTGTAGGTGTCGATGAGCTGCGTACCGCCGAGCCCGTCGATCTCGGACACGTAGGCGTCCCACTCGCTCAGCGGGCGCTGACCCGTGACGAAGCCCGCGGTCGCCGCCATCACGGCGTCCTTGATCTGCGTGTCCAGGAGCGACGTCTGCTCGAGCTCGAGCTCGTCGAGGCTCGCGGCCGGCTTGACCGGCAGCATCTCCTTGCGCTCGAGCACGGCGTCGGTCCACGCCTTCGTCTCGTCGGTCATCACGGACTGGAGCAGCTCCTTCGAGGAACCGTTGGCGAGCAGGAACACGCCGTTGCTGTACCCGAAGTCGGCGTTGAGCTTCTTCGGCGCGTCGGGGTTGAGCGCGTTCCAGCCGATGTCGGCCGGGAGCGTGCGCGTGCCGCCCTCGTTCGTGTACGTCTCGCCCTCGACGCCCCACTGGGCGAACTCGATGCCCTCGTCGGAGTAGTACAGCCAGTCGACGAACTGGAGCAGGGCCTTGAAGTACGGCTTCTCGGCCGCCTCGCTCGAGATCATGAGGCCGGACGACAGCCGGCTCCCGGCGAGCATCCCGCCGAACGGCCCGTCGGGCAGCACGATCATGCGCAGCGTGACGTCCTTGCCCGCCTCCGCCAGCTTGCTGCGGTAGGCCGTGATCTCCTGCGTGTTGCCGGAGATCGCGGCGGCCTCGCCGTTGACGAACTTCTGGATCGCCTGGTCGTCGTTCTGCGTGATCTCGGGGTCGAGCAGGCCGTCGGAGGTCAGGCCGGCGACGTACGTGATCATGTCCTTGTACGCGTCGGTCGTGCCGGTGAGCTGGAACTCGCCGGACTCCTCGTCGAACCACGTGTTGGAGTAGCCCCAGCCGCCCTCGGTGCCGTAGTTCGGGGCGATGTACTGGAGCATCGCGCCGAGCGGCTGCGTGTCGGTCCAGCGGTCGGTCATCGCGTACGACAGCTCGGGGTTCGCGGCCTTGACCGCGGCGAGCTGCTCCGCGAACTCGTCCCAGGTCTCCGGCTCCTCGGTGATGCCGGCCTTCTGGAACAGGTCGTCGTTGACGACGACCGAGTACTGCACGTCGGGGATCTCGCGCAGGCCCGGGAGGAGGTAGTACTTGCCGTCCGCCTGGCGCTTGGCGTCGAGCTCCTCGCCGAGGCCCCACTTCTCCACCTTGTCGGCGAAGTTCGGGAGGTACTCGAGGTAGTCGGAGACGGGCAGGATCGCCCCGCCGGAGACGAACTGGACCTCCTGGCCGGGGTAGGTCACCGGGATGAGGTCGGAGGCGTCGCCGGCGCCGATGAGCAGCGCCTTCTTGTTGTCCCAGTCGGCCAGCGGGACGTCGGTCCGCGTGAAGGTGACGTTCTGGTTGGCCTCCAGGTTCTGGAAGATCGACCAGTCCTCCTTCACCGGGTAGTTCGGGTGGTCGCGGTACATCAGCGAGAAGTCGACCGGCTCCGTGGCCTGGAAGGTCGTGCCGACCTCGAAGTCCTCCATGGCGCCGACGGAGTGCTCGGCGTCGATCGTGACGGCGCCACCCCCCTCCTCGGGGTCGGGCGTGTCGCCACCCCCGCCGCTGCACGCGGTCAGGACCAGGGCCAGGGTGGTCGCGGTCGCCACCGTGGCGGCCGGGATCCGGATCGTTCTCATCTCTCTCCTCGGGTTCGAGCTTCGTCGCTCTGACGTCGCTGAGGTGCGGGTGGTGCGGTGGGGTGGTGCGGGTGGCGCGTGGCGGCTCAGCCCTTGACGGAGCCGAGCATCACGCCGGAGACGAAGTACTTCTGCACGAACGGGTACAGGCAGACGATGGGCAGCACGGTGAGCAGCATCGTCACCGACTGGATGTTCGAGCCGATCTGCACCGCCTCCTGCGAGCCGGGCCCGGTCGCCGCGGCGATGAGGTTGCGCAGGTAGACGGTGACGGGGAAGAGCTCCTTCTTGTCGAGGTACAGGAACGCCCCGAACCACGAGTTCCAGATGCCCACCGCGTAGAAGAGCGTCATGGTCGCGATGACCGCCTTGGACAGCGGCAGCACGATGCGACCGAAGATCCCGTACGTCGACAGCCCGTCGATCGCGGCCGCCTCCTCGAGCTCGGTCGGGAAGTTCTCGAAGAACGACTTCATGACGAGCAGGTTGAACACGGAGATGGCGCCCGGCAGCACGACGGCCCACATCGTGTTCCGCATGCCCAGGACGTCCGCGACCAGGATGTAGTTCGGGATCAGGCCGCCACCGAAGAACATCGTGAAGACCGCGATGCCGATGAACGCGTTGCGGCCCTTGAGGTGGCGCCGGCTGATCGCGTAGGCGTACGTCGTGGTGAGCGCCATGGCGATGAGCGTGCCGACGACCGTGTAGACGACGGTGTTCTTGTAGTTGGTCCAGAACATGGCGTCGGAGAGCACGTACTGCAGGGTCTGGACGTTGAACCCGCGCGGCACCAGGTTGACGTTCCCCGCCGCGATCTGGCCCTCCGACGAGAACGCCTTCGCGACGAGGTTGACGAACGGGTAGAGCGTCACGACGCACACGACCGCGAGGACGACGCCGTTGATCACGCGGAACGCGCGGTACCCGCCCGTGTCCTTGATCGTGCCGCCCTCGCGGCGGACGGCGGTGAGGTCCGGCGTCGCGGACAGGGGGTCGGTCACCACAGCGAGGCTCCTGTCAGGCGGCGCGAGACGGCGTTCGCGGAGAGGACGAGCACGAGCCCGATGAGGGCCTCGAACAGCCCGATCGCGGTCCCGTAGGAGAACTGCGCGGACTGGATGCCGACGCGGTACAGGTACGTCGAGATGACGTCGCCCGTGGAGTAGACCAACGGGTTCTGCAGCAGCAGGACCTTCTCGAACCCGACCGCCATGAAGGAGCCGATGTTGAGGATGAGGAGCACCATCATCGTGGGGCGGATGCCTGGCAGGGTGATGTGCCACGTCTGCTGCCACCGGTTTGCGCCGTCGATGCGCGACGCCTCGTAGAGCTGGTCGTCGATCGTCGTCAGGGCCGCGAGGTAGAGGATCGTCCCCCACCCGACGGTCTGCCAGACCTCGGACGACACGTAGATGGTGCGGAACCACTCGGGCTGCTGCATGAACGCGACCGGGTCTCCCCCGAACGCCTCGACGATCTGGTTCACCGTCCCGTTGACCGACGTGAGCTGCAGCACGAGGCCCGCCACGATGACGATCGACATGAAGTGCGGGAGGTAGGAGACCGTCTGCACGATCTTCTTGAAGCGGCGCGACCGCAGCTCGTTGAGCAGGAGCGCGAAGACGATCGGCAGCGGGAAGCAGATCAGCAGGGTGAGGAGCCCGAGGATGACGGTGTTCCAGAACACCTGCCAGAACTGCTGGTTCTGGATGAACATCTCGAAGTAGCGGAACCCGACCCACTCGTCGCCGAACACGCTGCCGCCCGGACGGAACCGACGGAACGCGATGACGTTCCCCAGCATCGGGAGATAGCGGAAGACCAGCAGGAACAGCACGGGCACCACGAGGAACGTGTACAGGCGCCAGTCCTTGCGCAGCGCGACGCGCCACGGGACGCTGCCCGCCCTGCGGCGCCGGGCGGACCGGCGCGCGCGGCCGCCGTCGTCGCCCGCGGGCTCGCCGGGCCGCGCGTGCTCGGCCGCTGCGACGGCGCTCGCGACGGTGGTGGCCTCGCCGACGTCGACGGGGCCCTGGTCCAGGGTCATCCCACGCTCACCTCCTCGTGATCGTTCTCGCGGTACGTGCCCGGCGCGGCCGGGACGGTCACGGGCCCGGAGACCCGCACGTCGGTGACGAGGCGGCGCGTGTGGTCGACGACGCGCTCGGGCCCCACGAGGCGCAGCGGGAGCGTCGCGACGGCGTCGGTGCTGGACCGCGAGACGCGCAGCTCGACGTCGCCCGGCTCCACGACCCGGTGCCCGTCGAACCCGGTGAAGGACGTGACGTCGGCCGGCACGACGAACGACACGGTCGCGGCCTGACCCGGGTCGAGCGCGACGCGCGCGTACCCGACGAGGCGCACGACGGGCCGCGTCACCTGGGCGACCGCGTCGTGCAGGTAGAGCTGCACGACGTCGGCGCCCGGGACGCTCCCGGTGTTGCGCACGGTGACCTCGACCCGGGCCTCGCCGTCGACCGGCCAGAGGGCGGGCCCGCCGGCCGCGGCGCCGACGACCTGCGCGTCCTCCCACGCGAACGTCGCGTAGGACAGGCCGTGGCCGAACGGGAAGGCGGGCGTCGGGTCGACGCTCGAGACGCCGGAGCGCAGGCCGAGCGGTGCGGACAGGTAGGTCGCGGGCTGGCCGCCGGGGTCGCGCGGGACGCTCACGGGCAGACGGCCCGACGGCGACACCTCCCCGGCGAGCACCTCGGCGACCGCCCGGCCGCCGAGCTGTCCGGGGAAGAAGGCCTGCACGACGGCGGCGGGCGGCGTCGGCTCGTCGAGGAGCGCGCCCAGCGCGTAGGGCCGGCCGGTGAGGAGCAGCAGGACGACCGGGGTCCCGGTCGCGAGCACGGCACGCACGAGGTCCTCCTGGACCCCGGGGAGCCGCAGGTCGGCCGCGTCGCAGCCCTCGCCCGACGTCCCGCGGCCGAACAGCCCGGCGCGGTCCCCCACGGTCACGACGCACACGTCCGCGGCGCGCGCGGCGGCGACGGCCGCGGCGAACCCGCTCGTGTCCGTCCCGGTGACGTCGCAACCCCGGGCGTGCACGACGTCGAAGCGCGACCCGAGCTCGGCGAGGACCGTCGGGATGTCGATCCCGGTCTCGACCTCGGGGTGCTGGGCGCCGACGTGCGCGGGGAAGGAGTAGCAGCCGAGCATCGCCATCGGGTCGTCCGCGAGCGGGCCGACGACGGCGAGGCGCGTCCCGGTCGCGAGCGGCAGCGCGCCGCCGTCGTCCGCGAGCAGCACGACCGCCTCCCGCGCGAGGCGCAGGGCGAGGTCGCGCCCGGCCATGTCGTCGAGCTCCAGGTCGGCGCCGCCGTCCGGCACGGGCTCCCAGCCCGGGTCGAGGAGGCCGAGCTCGACCTTCTGCCGGAGCACGCGGTGCAGGGCCTCGTCGACCAGGGACTCCTCGACGTCGCCGCGGCGCACCGCCGCGGCGAGCGCGGGGCCGAACGCGTCGACCGTGGGGAGCTCGACGTCGACGCCGGCGCGCAGCGCGAGGCGCGCCGCGTCGGTGCCGTCCGCGGCGACCTTGTGCAAGGTCTCGAGGAACCGGACCCCGAAGTAGTCGGCGACGACGGTGCCGTCGAAGCCCCACGTCTCGCGCAGCAGGCCGGTGAGGAGCCCCCGGTCGGCGGCCGACGGCATGCCGTCGACGTCCGTGTAGGCGTGCATCACGGAACGGGGCCGGCCGTGCCGCAGCGCGGTCTCGAACGGCGGCAGGATGACGTCGGCGTACTCGCGCGGGCCCATCGCGACGGGCGCGAGGTTGCGGCCCGCGCGGGACGCGGAGTACCCGGCGAAGTGCTTGAGCGTCGCGACCACGCCTGACGACTCCAGCCCGCGCACGTACGCGGCCCCGACCGTCCCGACGAGGTACGGGTCCTCGCCGATGGTCTCCTCGGTGCGGCCCCAACGGTGGTCGCGCGTCACGTCGAGCACGGGCGCGAGCCCCTGGTGCACGCCCGCGGCCCGCATGCTCGCGCCGATGCGCGCGGCCATCGCCTCGACGAGCTCGGGGTCGAAGCTCGCGCCCCACGACAGCGGGACGGGGTAGGCGGTCGCGCGCCAGGTGGCGAACCCGGCGAGGCACTCCTCGTGCACCTGGGCGGGGACGCCGAACCGGCTCGCGTCGACGAGGTCGTGCTGCGACCGCTCCAGGGAACGGGCCCCGGCCTCCGGGTCGACCGGCGCCGTGCCGTAGGGGCGGGTGAGCTGTCCGAGCCCGTGCTCGATGACGGACTCCCACGTGGGGACGTGGCCCGTCATGTCCGCCTGGTGCGGCGCGACGCCCCCGCCAGAGGCGTCGGCACCGACCCAGACCCCGACGAGCTGGGCGAGCTTCTCCTCGAGCGTCATCGCGGCGGCGAGCGCCCGGGCGCGCTCGCCGGCGGCGAGCCGCACGTCGCGCCAGGGCGGCGTGGTCGTCGCGTCCTGCCGCTCGGTGGCGGCCGGGGTCGTCTGCGTCGTCAATCGTGGTCCTCGGGTCGGTCACGTCGTCGTGCCTCGCCCGGTGTCCCGGGCGTCCACGGCATCGTGGTCTTCGAAAGTATCGGTAACGGTTCCGATACCCGTTGGTTCGGGACGCTAGACCGACGACGGACGCGTCGTCAAGCGAGACTCGGGTCACAGTTCGATGACGACGGCTTGCGAGGCCTTCCTCGCCAAGAGGCGCGGGATACCAGCGAAGATCACCCGCCTCGGCAACGGACGAGCGCCACGCACAAGTGCTACGGTTCGACTCGAAAGTTGCGACCAGCACGAGGAGCGCCATGCCAGCGCAGGACCGGGGTGCCGCCACGGGTGGCCCCGCGACCATCGCGTCCATCGCCGCGGAGGCCGGCGTGTCCGTGCCCACGGTGTCCAAGGTGCTCAACGGCCGGCCCGACGTCGCGGCGTCCACCCGCGCGCGCGTCGAGGCCGCGCTCGAACGCCACCAGTACCGACGCCGGCGGTCCGCCCCCGCGACGCCGACGCCCCTCCTCGACCTCGTGTTCCACCAGCTCGACTCCGCCTGGTCCATCGAGATCATCCGGGGCGTGGAGGAGGCCGCGGCCGCCGCCAAGGTCGGCGTCGTGCTCTCCGAGCTCGGCGGCGAGCACCGGCCGCCCCAGGACTGGCTCGACGCCGTCCTCGCCCGCCGCCCGCTCGGCGTCCTCCTCGTCCTGTCGAGCTTCGACCAGTCCCAGCGGCACCAGCTCGAGACCCGGTCCATCCCGTTCGTCGTGGTCGACACGGAGGGCGAGCAGCCCGCGGGCGTCCCGACCGTGGGGTCGAACAACTGGAGCGGCGGCCTCTCGGCGACGCGTCACCTCCTGGGCCTCGGCCACCGCCGCGTCGCGATCATCTCGGGCCCGTCGGACGTGCTGTGCAGCCGCGCCCGCATCGACGGCTACCGCAGCGCGCACGACGAGGCGGGGATCGCCGTCGACCCCGGGCTCGTGCGCTACGGCGACTTCTACGTGGACGGCGGGTACGAGCACGGCAAGGCGCTGCTCTCGCTCCCCGACCGCCCGACCGCGATCTTCGCGGGGTCGGACATGCAGGCGCTCGGCGTCCTGCGCGCCGCGCGCGAGCTCGGCCTACGGATCCCCGAGGACCTGTCGGTCGTCGGCTACGACGACCTTCCGCTCGCGGGTTGGATCGGCCCCGAGCTGACCACCGTGCACCAGCCGTTGCACGAGATGGCGGGGACGGCGACGCGCATGCTGCTCGACCTCGCCAAGGGCGGCCGGCCCATGAACCAGCGCCTCGATCTCGCGACCGAGCTCGTCGTGCGCGAGAGCACGGCGCCGCCGCAGACCTGACGCCTCCACCCTCACCCGCGCAGCCGTGTCACCGCTGTCGCGTTTGTCCCACGACGTAAAACGTTATCGATAACGATTGCTATCTCCTCGCGGTGTGACTAGCGTCACTCGCGCACGTTGTTCGCGCTGGTGGGCCAACGGAGGTCCACCCCGGGAGGAAGAGGATCGACGATGACCCGAGCACTACCCTTGCGCAGCACGAACGGCAGGAGGTCGGCCGCCCTGGGCGCCCTCCTTGCCGTGCTCATCACGACCGGCGTCGGCGTGGGCTCCGCCCAGGCGGCCGGCTCCACCCTCGAGGCCGCGGCCGCCGAGTCCGGCCGCTACTTCGGCACCGCCCTCGCGGCCGGCAGGCTGTCCGACTCGACGTACTCGACCATCGCGAACCGCGAGTTCGACATGATCACGGCCGAGAACGAGATGAAGATGGACGCGACGGAGCCGTCGCAGAACAGCTTCAACTACTCCCAGGGCGACCAGATCGTCAGCTGGGCGACGAGCCGGGGGAAGCAGGTCCGCGGGCACGCCCTCGCCTGGCACTCGCAGCAGCCGGGCTGGATGCAGAACATGTCGGGCTCCGCGCTCCGCCAGGCGATGCTCAACCACGTGACGCAGGTCGCGACGCACTACCGCGGCAAGATCTACGCGTGGGACGTCGTGAACGAGGCGTTCGCCGACGGCGGCTCCGGCGCGCGCCGCGACTCGAACCTGCAGCGCACCGGCAACGACTGGATCGAGGCCGCGTTCCGCGCGGCCCGCGCCGCCGACCCGGGCGCCAAGCTCTGCTACAACGACTACAACACCGACAACTGGAGCCACGCGAAGACGCAGGCCGTGTACGACATGGTCCGCGACTTCAAGGCGCGGGGGGTGCCGATCGACTGCGTCGGCTTCCAGGCCCACTTCAACTCGGGCAACCCGGTGCCGAGCAACTACCACACCACGCTCCAGAACTTCGCCGACCTGGGCGTCGACGTGCAGATCACCGAGCTCGACATCGAGGGTTCCGGCTCCTCCCAAGCCGAGCAGTACCGCGGCGTCGTCCAGGCCTGCATGGCCGTGTCGCGCTGCACCGGCATCACCGTCTGGGGCGTGCGGGACACCGACTCGTGGCGCGCGTCCGGCACCCCGCTGCTGTTCGACGGCAACGGGAACAAGAAGGCCGCCTACACCGCCGTGCTCGACCAGCTCAACAGCGGTGGCGGGACCCCCGGCGGCCCCGGGGAGAACCCGGGCGGGGACGGCTCCTGCACCGTGACCGTGACGCGGGGCGACTCCTGGGGCGACCGCTTCAACACCACCTTCCAGGTCTCGGGCGCGTCCGACTGGACCGTGACCATCCGCACCGGCTCCGGCCAGAGCC